>JASFLX010000076.1:0-11460 GCA_050117895.1 Desulfobacterales bacterium
TTTTCCATTGCCCCTATGTTCCAATATGCACAACATCGGAAGCGCGAACCAGAATCGCCTTTTTTTTCAATTCCGGGAGTATGTCACGAAGAACATCATACGTAACTTCATGGGGGTGTGCGATGCCGATGGCTTCACCATGACTGTTGGCGATGTGTACGAGCCGGCGTATTTGTTTTCGGATAAAATCGGGTTGTTGAAAATGATCGAGGAACACATCCTTTTGCGCAAAAGGTACCTGCAATAAATGAGCGGATGGTTTGCATAATGTTTCTGTTGTGGTACGGCTGTCGATAAAAAAGAGCTTTCGTTTTTTCAGAACAGAAAAAATTTGGTATAGCTGGGTAGAAACCGTGGTCATTTTTGAGCCCATGTGATTGTTTACCCCTTGAATAAAAGGAAAAGAATTCAAATCCTTGTTGAGCTGCTTGATGAGTTGATCCGGAGACATTGAGGTTAGAAGTGCTCCGGGTCCCGGGTTAACCATGGGATATTCATTGGGTTCCATGGGTAGATGAAGCATCACGTCCAACCCTTTTGAATGGACGGACTTGGCAATACTTTTCTGAAAAGGGCTGAAAGGTAGTATGGAAAACGTGAAAACCGTATCCAGTCCGAGGAATTTTTCCACTATTTCTTTGTCGTAGCCGATGTCATCGATAATAATAGCTATTTTTGGCAACTCTTTGGGTATTGCAGGCACCGGTTTTCGAATGGGTTTATGGGGCGGGACCTCCTTTTCAGGATAGACTTCAAAACGGGGTATTTTGGTTGTCCGGGGTTTTACAATGGGTTCTATAGGGTGCTTTCGCAATAATAAGTGACGGGCAAGAACGCCGGCAATAATGATAAGAAATATCAAAACGCCAAGCCCGGCAACGGCCCTTATTAGATTGGTTTTTTGGGACCTTTTGTTACTCGGTTTTCTTTTAGATTTGTTTTGCCGCCTAATTTTTCTTTTAGCCACAACTTAGTTCGCTTCGCTCACGATTGGAATATTGGAATACTGGAATATTGGGTTTTGGGTAAATGGAAAGTTGGGTTATTGAAAACTCCTGTTAACGTAAATTAAAAAGTGGAATGTCATCTTCTTTAAATCATTATTCCAATATTCCATCATTCCACTATTCCATGTCCGAGTTAATATATAGGTCTAAAATCACCTTTATTTTCAATAAAATATAGAATTGCCGAGATGTTTAAATTACTTGTTGCTACCCTTGAAAATTTCATAACTTAAAAGGATGTCAAGGGCGCGCGTCACCTGGTTGTCAGACATCAATTGTTCGACCTTAAGTTGACCAAATCTATTTTCAGGGGCTTTGGTTTTCGGTTTCTTTCTGTCCCCCTCTTTTTCCCCGGGTTCTGTTTGGACCCCTTGACTTTGATCGGGAATTGCTTCCAGATGATTTTTAAGGTCCTTTTCCCTTATTTTACGGTCACCGTCACTTGTCTCATCCGTATCCGTGAATATTTGATTTACAATGATGTCGGGCTCGATCCCCTTTGCCTGGATGGACCGCCCGCTGGGTGTGTAATATCTGGCGATGGTCAATTTCAGGCCGTAACCGTCTCTTAAGGGCTCCACGGTCTGGACCGAGCCTTTTCCAAAGGAAGGGGTTCCCAGTATAAGGGCGCGCTTATGGTCCTGAAGTGCACCGGCAACGATTTCCGATGCACTGGCACTTCCTCCGTTAATCAAAACAACCATGGGAAAACTTCGATCTGTGCTGTTGGCCTTTGCTTTGAAAATTTGAGTATTTTGTTTCAGACGTCCTTTGATCGAGAGGATATCTCCTTTTTCAAGAAAAAGATCCGAGATCTTGATAGACTGGTTAAGAAGCCCACCCGGGTTGTCGCGAAGATCCAGGATAAGCCCTTTTAAAGGTATTTTCCCTGATTCGAGCCGTTTGAGTTCTGTTACCGTATCATCCGTAGTATTGTCCCTGAAATTTGTGATCCAGATGTATCCGTATCCGGGTTTTAAGACAATCGCTCTTACGCTTTCAACGGGTATAACATCCCGAATCAGCTTGATATCCATCGGTTCACCAACCCCTTTCCGTTTTATCGTTACAACAACTTCAGTCCCTTTGGGACCTCTGATCATTTTTACGGCATGTCGCAATTCATTGGTCGGCTTACCATCAACTTTGACGATTATATCTCCGGCCTTTATTCCCGCTTTATATGCCGGCGTTCCTTCGATAGGAGAAACCACTGTAACGAAACCATTTCGCATGGTTATACTCACGCCGATTCCGGTAAACTCGCCCTGGGTATCGATTTGAAGCTCTTTAAAGTCGTCAGGCGGCAGTAATGAAGAATGGGGATCAAGGCTGTGGACCATACCCTGGATCGCCTGTTCGATCATTTGTTTTGAATCAACCGGATCAACATAGTTTTTTTCAACCAGCTCAATCACATCGGAAAATAATTTCAGGCCTTTATATGTCTCTTCTCCGTTGGCGGAAAGATCACGGTAGAAACCGAATCCTATGATCAAGAATATAACGCCTATTACAGTTATTAACCAAAGATTGACGTTTCGCTTTTGTTTCATGCTCATATGGTTTCTCCTTAACCTTTTTTAATCCATTTTAACGGATCCATAGGTTTACCGTGATGGCGTATTTCAAAATGGAGGCTTGGGCCTATCATGGACCCTGAATCCCCTACTGTGGCAACAACATCTCCCTTATCTATGGTATCTCCTTTTGATGCGAAGAGTTCTTCAGCATGGGCATAAACGGTATAATAATTTTCCCCATGATCAATGATGATCATGTTGCCGTAACCCTTAAACCAGCTGGCATAAAGGATCCGTCCATCAAAAACAGCGCGGATCGGTTCGCCTCTGTCTGCCTTTATTTCGATTCCACTCTGAAAATTTACGACATTGAGTTTGGTGTTTTTATGCGGGCCGAAAAAATATACCACTTTACCTTTAACAGGCATATTAAGCAATCCTTTTAAAGAAGAAAAGCTTTTTGGCGGAATATTTTTTTCCTGTTTTAGTGGACCGGTTTTTAAGTTTAGAGATTTAATTGTATGATTCAGTTCGGCTGCCGCCTGTTTCAAGGATTCAAGTGCCGCAAGTTCCAGAGATTTTTTGTTGCGGATGCCCCCAAGGATTTCGGATCGTTTTACTCTTTCATCGGACATCACCGCAATCTGTTTTTTTAAATCCGCTTCAAGAGAGAGTTTTTCCCTTTTTTGGGAATTCAGCCTATCTAAAAGTTGCTGGAGCTTTGCCTTGTTGTCTAGAAGGTTCTTTCGGATTTTTTCGTCATAAGCTAAAATAGTTTCCATGGACTTTTTTCGTTTAAACAGTTCATACATGGATTGAGCTGAAGCCAAAACATATATTTTCCCCAGCCAGTTCATTTTATAAAACGCCACCAGGCGTTTGAATATATAATCTTCATCGGCTGTAATCCTCTTTTTGAGGTTTTCGGATGCCCGGGCGGTTTGGATGGTTTTATCTCTGAGGGCGGTAAGTTCGGACTTGAGAGACGAAACTCGTTTTCTTGCCTGGTTAAGTGCCAGATCGATATGGTTGAGTCTATTAATTATGGCGGCCTCCTCTCTCGTGAATGTCAGAACCCTATCCTTGCCTTTTTCTATCTTTCGATTGATATCTTCAGCTGCTTTTCTGAACCGTTCAATGTCGACACCGTTATTCCCGTTTTTTTTCTTTTTTGCTACAGGAACTTTAGGCATAATATTTACATACTGTTTGAGATTTCGAATATAACCGACCCGACCCTTGTGACTAATTTTTAACCACCCATTGAGATGCTCGAGAATGCGGACCTTTTCGCCTTTTTTTATTAATCCCAGAGGGATATCCTTTATTGTCGGTACAGGACGCAGATTCAGTTTGTTTACGGTGACAATTCCTATTTCATGGGATTCGGTGCCAAAAAATTCAGAAGGCCGCAACATGAAAATGATAGCTACGGCAGCAAATAATATTATTTTAGAAATTGTTTTAAAGAAAGATAACACCCTATCCATCCTGCAAATGTACTGCCAAGCATTATTCCACATAAAGCGCCGGGGGAAAGAAATCTAATGGTAAACAGACCGGGAGATAGCCCCTGTTCCATCTTTAATGATATTAACAAAAAACTGACAAATAATGTCGCCAGACCGATAATTCCGCCAAAAGCTCCCTGGATGAGGCCTTCGATGTAGAAAGGCGCTTTGATAAAACTATCGGTAGCCCCCACCAGACGCATGATTTCGACCTCATCTTGTCTTGAATAGAGTACCAGTCGAATGGTATTGGCCACTATTAATAGGGTGGCCATAAAGAAAAGGCCGCCCATTGCATACCCTGTTAATCTGAACAAATTAAAAAAGTTCGTAAATTGCCCCAGCCATCTCTGTCCATATTCCACTTCATCTACTTGGGGAAATGATTCGAGCCGGGTGGCAAGCATCTCAACTTTTTTCTGGTTTTGGAAGGATGCTTTGAGGCGAATTTCAAAAGCATCCGGAAGCGGGTTTTTATTTAGATTTTCGAACAAAGAAGACTGCCGCCGCATCTGTTTTTTAAGGTCTTGAAACGCCTCGTTTTTTGAAATGAATGTAGCGTTCCGGATACCGTCGATGCGCTGAATTTTTCGTTTGAGTTCGGGAATCTTTGTTTCAGGGATATCCGGTTTCAGATAGGCCATGATCTTTATCCCTTTCTTCCAGGAATTTATTATTTCATTGGCGTTTACAAAAAAAAGAGCAAAAGCGCTGACAATAAGAATGGAAATGGCAATGGTAATGATAGTGACTGCGTTTAGGAATCTGTGGTCCCGGATATCTTTTATGGCCCTTTTATAGTTGAGAATCATGGGAACAGCTTTCAAGTATTTGTTATTTTTTGCATATAACCCTGGTTTAGATGAATGACCCTGCCCCCGGTTTTACGGATAAGCTCCTTGTCATGGGTGGCGATGATAACCGTGGCACCACGGGTATGGAACCTTTTAAGAAGATCAAGGATGATATCGGCGGATACTTCGTCCAGATTGCCGGTGGGCTCATCCGCGAGAATTATCTTCGGGTCACCGACAACGGCCCGGGCAACCGCTATTCTTTGCTGTTCGCCGCCGGATAGACTGGGGGGAAAAGAACGGAGACTTTCTTCCATACCCACTGTCCTTAATATGCTTTTTACCTTTTTTTCGATAAATCGTCGTTTTTTACCCGTTGCTTCAAGGACAATGGCAATATTATCAAAGACGGTTTTTGTGGCGATCAGCTTGTAATCCTGAAATATTATTCCGAACTTGCGTCTGAGAAGCGGTATTCGTTTGTGAGAAATTCTCGACAGATTTATTCCCTCGATCAATATTTGCCCTTCGGATACATTTTCCCCAAGGTATAAAAGTTTAAGCAGGGTGGTTTTGCCTGCTCCGCTCGGACCGCTGATAAAAAGGAGTTCGTTTTTTGAAATATCAAGGGTGATGTTGGTGAGAGCTTTTTTGGCGCCGTAATTCTTGTGAACATGGAACATCCGAATTATAGAGCTTTTGTTCTGACCGTCAATCATTCTAAAATTACCTGACCTATTGCCCGGTACAATGAAGCCTTTGAAATTTTATATGCATATAATGCATTGTAATAATTTGTCATGGTTTTGGAAAGAAGTGTCTGGGCGTCCAAAACATCGGTCGACGTGGCCATCTGTTCCTTGTAACGTTCTTGGTTGATCCTGAAATTTTCCTTTGCCTGTTCAATGGCTTTTTCAACAGTGATGATGGCCTTTTCTGCTTCTTGTGTTCTAAGGTATGCTTTTTTTACCTCTTGCTGTATATTATCAAAAATTTGGTCTTTTCGAAATTGTGCCTGAGACAAACGTGACTTTTTTTCATTTATTCCATAGGAGGTGCGGCCCCATTCAAAGAAATTCCATTTTGCGACGGCTAAAATATTCCAACCCCTTGGATCAAATATACCTTCGCCGCCATCCACATCCCATTCCGTTCCATACTTGAAATAATTGCCCTCCAGGTTAATCGAAGGATAATAATCTTTTTTTGCGAGTTGTAATTCCTTTTCCGCTATTTCAAGGTCTAAAGCGGCAATCTTGATTTCCAACCGATTTTTATCCGCTTGTGAGAGGCAATAATCAAGATCTTTTTCAAAAGGTGTGTAATCGAGGATATCTTTTACGGCAACAGGAGTGTTGATGGGTCTGCGAAGCAGGGTATTAAAGTCTGATTCGGCATTTTCCATGGTATTTTTTGCAACAATGAGTTCCTGTTTGGCGTTGGCCAATTCAACCTGTGCCTGCAATAAATCATTTAATGGGGACATCCCAACCTGATAAAAATTCTCGGCAACATTTTTTTGAGCATCGATCTGGATAACGGTTTGTTCCGCAATTTTTCGCAGCTTCTGAGCTTTTAACAGCGCAAAGTAGGTGGTTTTTGCTTCTAAGATAATTTCCTGGCGCACCAGTTTTTCTTTAACTTCTGCAGCATCAAGGCCAAGGTTTGCAATGTCGTATTGTCTAAGGATAGAGAATCCCGTAAATAACGGTTGGGAGACAGAGGAAATAAAGGAGTATTCATCTTTTGCAGCCGTTGCAAAGCCGCCGATACTGGCCCCTTCATCCATCCTATTATATTGATATGTTGCACTAAATGTGGGGAAAAAACGGGTACGTTGGGCGTTTTTTTCGGCCTCTGCCGCCTTGATTTCTTGTCTGGAGATTTTCAATGAAAGATTGGCCTTCATGGCTTTATCGATCGTCTGTTGGAGTGTAAAAACTTCAACATATTCCTGGGCTGCTGAAAAGGCGGGAGCCATAAAAGGCAACACCAGGGCAAAAAAAACAAATAGTCTTATATTTTTTTTAATTGTTTTCATATTTTATTATATAGAGACCTCAAAGAAAAAAATTGCCCAAGGGTTTTAGATTGACCGCCGTGGGCTTTATTGATATGGTTTCATTGAGTTGAAGGAGTGCTGACAACAGTTTTCCTTACTCAGAGCCTCCACTGAATCCCATTAAACAGGCTTCTTCCATTTCGGTGGAGGCTTTTTTATATCTAATCAGCACCTTAAAATCAACAGTTTATTCGCCTTGGCTGGAATACCCCGCAGCTTTTCACGGTAACCCGGTTTGAATTTCTTTAAGGGTTTTTTGATAAACATGGCTTAACGGACCGCCAAGAGATACCGCCTTTTGGATAGCTTCCAACGCTTCATGCTTTCGACCCTGCTCAAAAAGAATTTGTGCCAGATTATTTAACGCTGAACCTTCCTTGGGATGAAACCGTGCGCTTTCTCTGAAAGCCGACTCGGCATTTTTTAATTCTCCGAGCGCGTAATGGCAATTGCCGATACCCATAAGGGCAGTCAGGTTTTGTGGCCAGCGCTTCAGTGCTGTTTTATATCCAAGGATTGCAGCACGGAACTGGCGGGCCTTTTCTAATCCCAGCACCGCTTCCAAAAATAGGCCCTTGTCGGCCGTGGCAGGGAGTTGATCCGGTCGTAGAATCAAAAGCCCCCAGTATTTGCTGCGAGCCCAGGTGTTCATAAAGACCCGGGAAGGCATGATCTTGCGGGCGGTGGTGCCGGAGCGAAGAATAACTAATTTTTTCGGTAAATCATAACCCACAACAACCGAATAGTGCCAGACAGGATACCAGGAAAGTCCGAGGTTTTGCAAAATGATTACCGGGTGACCGTCAGCCACTTCCGAAAATATGATTTCTATCCCGGTCGATTTATAAGCAATTCTACCGTGACGGCGGGCGGCGCTGATCAACGCGGTCTGCAGGCTTCCTTTTCGTGCGGGGGTGAAGACCTCATTTGTCAGGTCTTCAGGGGAAACAGGCAACCCGCTCCAGTGAAAGGACATTGCAAGGGCCGCAGGCCCGCATTGATATGCCTTTTGGGGAAAAAACGGTACTGCCTTAAGCTCAAAACAGGGGGGCAAGTTTCCCTCTTTTTGCAGCATTTCCCATTTTTTAAGACCGGCACAACCGGTTAAGCATATCAGCAACAAACCGCTAAAAAATAGCAGGGGGATGCGCCGTATTGCCATATTATTTTTACCTAAAATCTGCATTAACTTTTTTCAAAAGAGACAAATTTGCTCGGCCGATACGAGGCTTGCAGAATTTAGGTTTTAGTTTTGGTGTTTAACAAATGGAAAGATGTCGGTATAACCGGCGATATCTGTAAAAAGAAGCACTAAAAAGACGATTAAAGCGGCACCCACCAAAATGCCGAGTCCGTCGCCGCCGGCAGGAAGCTGATCCATTTTATCTGCCATTCGCATAACCTGGGCATCGGAAAGACTGTCAACACGGGCTTTGGCTTCAAGGGGATTGATGCCCTGAGCTGTCATTGCCGCCTGTACTTCCTTACGTTCAAAAAGCCTGATAAGATTGTCGTGTACATTTTGTGCCTGTGTCATTGAAAGCACGGTTTCACTTCCGACCATTGCCGCACGAACCGTTTGAAGGGGCATGGTCAAAAACACCATGGTTAATGTCACAAAAACACTTACATACCTGGCAGAACACCTGATTCGGTGCATCATACACCTCCAATAATTGACGGCTTCGTAAAAAGTCCAATTTCTGCGTTGCGCTTCATTTCGTGTTCACTGCGGCGTACATAAGTACGCCTCATTCCACGAAATTCGCGACGCCTTTTTATCCCGCCTATGTTTGGCGGGGGAATTTGAACTTTTTACTTTGCCGTCTCAATTTTGACTTTTTACAAGTTCATCAATAATTAAACGTTCCGGAATTTCTACAGCTATATGAAACCAATACCTTTTTAATGGCAACCTCTTTCTCGATCACTATCCCAAATTGTGAGCTAAGCGAACTATCTTGTTTCTGTCAAGAGGAATGTTTACGGCGAACCCTAACTTTTATCCATCCGTAAATGGTAGATTTTGGTTTCCGGCAAGGCCCGAGCGAGTTTTCAACCGCCCCGAAAACATCACGGGATCTTCGACAGGCATAGCGCGCTATGTCGAGGATTGAAAAGGAGCGAGAACGCCGCCGGGGGCCGAAAGATGCCATTTACGGATGGATACTCACTCATCCCACCAACACCAGCCTAACATCCATTACATTCGTATTCGTAGGGCCGGTCATGAGAAGATCTCCGGTTTTCTCAAAGAAGTGATACGCATCGTTTCTTTTTAGAAACTCGGCGGCCTCCATCCCGGCATCTTTTCCTCGTGTTACCGTGAAAGGATCAGCCAGGGCACCTGCTGCGTCTGTAGGGCCGTCATTTCCGTCCGTGCCGCCGCTCAGTATGACAACTCGAGGCGGAAGCCCTACAAGGTCCATACATGCAGCCAGGCAGAATTCCTGGTTTCTTCCTCCAAGACCATCCCCCCGAATCGTTACTGTGGTTTCACCTCCTGAAATAATACATGCCGGCGCAGGAATCGGTCTGCCGGTTTTGACAATCTCCTTTGCCATGGCGGAGTGAACGCGCGCCACCTCTTTTGTCTCTCCTTCCACCATGGAGGAAAGGATAAGTGTTTCATATCCGAGGGTTTTGGCTGTTTTGCTTGCCGCTTCCAGTGCCAATATATTGCTTCCCACGATAAAATTAAAGACCCGATCAAATATTTTATCGTTCTCTTTGGGTGTTTCGGAAATTTGTCCGTCCAGACCCGCTTTCATGTGATCATGAATGGCAGGAGGGATGTCCTTCAAGTTATATTTATTGAAGATTTCCGAAACATCCTTGAAGGTAGCACTGTCAGGCACAAAGGGTCCTGAGGCAATTACATCCATCTTGTCTCCCACCACGTCGGAGAGCATCAAGTTGATAATGGTGGCCGGAAAAGCCGCTCTTGCCATCTGACCGCCTTTGGAGGAAGACATATGCTTTCTGACCGCATTGATTTCATCAATGCTGGCCCCACATGCCAGCAATTCCCGGGTAATCTCCTGCTTGTCCGAGAGGGTGATATTTCCGACCGGGAAGGGGAGCAGGGCGGATCCCCCGCCGGATATGAGAGAAAAAATCAAGTCCTTTTGACCGGCGCCTTGCAAGAAATCAAGGACCTTTCCGGTCCCTTTTACGCCGTTTTCATCAGGTACGGGATGGCCGGCCTCTGTGATTTCAGTAAACGCCAACTCTTGCGTAAAGCCGTATTTGACGTTGATCAGCCCTTTCCGAATCCGTTCCCCGAATAGCTCTTCAATGGCCGCGGCCATGGGAGCAGTGGCTTTTCCCGCACCCACGAGGGAGATGCGATCGAATTGGGCTAAATCAAGCTTGGTTTCAGGCCCTCCTTCCATCCCGACCACCAGCCGGTTCCCCTGAACGTGAACAAACCGTTTTACCGCCTGGTATGGGTCTACAGCCGTAAGGCAGACTGCAAATATTTCTTTGGCGTCGGAGCGTAAGGTCTTTAATTTTTTGTCTTGTTTGTTCATGTTGTGCGTCCTCCTTCGGCGAGATTTTTTTTGAGAAATTGCCTTTAGCCATATTATTAATTCGTAAAAACCGTGAATGATTTACAGATGCGATGAATTTAAAGGCTTGCATCCCCTGCAGGAGATGATGGGGGTATAGGTAAATCTTCTTGGATCGGAAAAAAATTGCTTAAATTCTTCAAAAAACTCTTCATATCCACCCTCGTATTCTTTAAACTGATATCCCGAATTTTTTACGGCGACTTCAACCTTCTTGGTCCAGTTGAACGTGTCAATCTCCCTTGCTTTTCCAAAAATCAGGTGATGTGGCGATAGGTGTACATCAATATCCTGGTAACCGAGGTCATAAAGGAAAGAATAGAGTTTTATTCCTACGTAGGGGTCAAAGTCAGCATTCTTTTCCAGAGCTTTTATCATTCTGCAAATTGATCTTTTAAGCTTATTAGAGAGCCCAAAATGTCTCAAGCAGTTATAGTCCAAATCTATCAAGCAAAGAATTCCTCCGGGTTTCAGAATACGAGTTATGTTCTTGACGATCTCAAAACTCATGGATCGATGGTACTCGAGAACAAATCGAACCCAAATAAAGTCAAACATTCCCAGATCCTCTAAAGGTTTGGTAATATCTCTACAAATGTATGTTATCCCTTTTTTATTGTAATGCTTTTTTGCATAGTTAATTCTTTCTTCAGCGAAATCCACACCCACGACTTCACCATTGGGTTGAACTAACTTGTTCAGATAAAAGGTGGTTTTTCCGGACCCAAACCCCAAGTCGGCCACTCGCATGTTGGGTTTAATACCGGCCCACAGTGCCTGCTTTTCAACAATCATGCCGTTTGTTTTTAGGTCAAGACGAAGCGTTTCTTCGTCACTTTCCATTAAATATCTCGTATGGGTCATATAAATTTCTCATGTTGGTTGTCCAGTTCAGCCCGAATAACTCGACCAATTTGTTCTAATAGATACGGCTTTTTTATATACGATGTTGCGCCTAATTTTTGGGCCTCTTTGACACGTTCTGTTTCGG
>JASFLX010000077.1:0-11375 GCA_050117895.1 Desulfobacterales bacterium
CCAGTTTCAGCGCACTTAGAACTTGTGTGTCGGGGACAAAATAGGGACTGGCAATCCAGAGACGTTCTCTGGCCATGTGGATCGCATGTACGAACATGAGGCTGCATGTATCAAAAGCATCGGCAGGTCCCGAAGCAATGAGCAGAGTCTTTTCAGATCCGTTTTCAGCCTTCTTTAGATCCCATTTTAAGTCGGGAATGCGAGTCGTTGCCCAATACCAGTCCTGGGTAAAACAAAATTGAACATACTTTACAACCGGACCCTCGAGCTTGACATGGGTATCCCGCCACGGACCGAATTTGGGATGTCTCGACACGTACTCGTCACCCACATTATGTCCCCCTATATAGGCGAATTTACCATCTATGATGACGATTTTGCGGTGGTTACGGAAGTTTAGCTGAAAGTGATTGGCTTTTCCTTTGGTTGTGTGAAATGCAGAAATTTCGATTCCCTCGTCCTGCATTTCCTGTATATAACCTCTGGGTAGCTTATAGCTGCCAATTTCGTCATAGAGAAAATAAACTCTGACCTGTTCTCTGACTTTTTGAATGAGTCTGGTTTTTAATTCCCTGCCAAGTCCGTCATCCTGTACAATATAAAATTGAATCAAAATGTATTCTTTTGCGAATTCGAGTCCCTTAAATATACAATCAAAAGTTTCCTCTCCGTCGATAAGTAGCCGGCTTTTATTTGAGCGTGTCATCGGCAAATTTGACAGTCGGGTTAGGGCAATTTCGAATGTCGTCAGTTCTTCACAGATCAATTTCTTTTCCAAGCCCTCGCCTTGAGAAGAGTCGATAATATGCTGGATGGATTTATCCCTTAAATTTCGAAGTGAAATATAGCCTTTAAATTTGTTACGCCCAAATATGGCATATAATATGAGCGCCAGCCAAGGAAAGGTTACCAATGAGATTCCCCAGGCAATGGCTCCCTGTGAAGTCCTGGCATTCATTATCGCATGAACGGCTGCAATGATGCCAAAAAGTTCCACTAGGGGAACCACAATGGCAATAATTGTAAAAAACGCATCGGTATTCAGCATTATATCGTCTCTTTTCTCCGGGAGGCTTATCTTCATTCAGGATAGGTATCTACTGGAGTCAGAATCTCATTTCGTCTCAAGAACCAAGGGGTAAAAGGGGAATTGTATCGGGCCCATATGGGATCACCCACAATGGTAAAACCTCTTTCTTGAATCCATGACTCAAGTTCCGACTTGTATCGAAGATAGTTCTTCTCACTCCAAAAACCGGAATAGCGCACTGCGGCCATCCGTCGCGCTGGAACCTGACGCAAGGTGATATTTGGGTCCTCCGGCTCTGGAAGGGTCTTCAGATTGTACGATGACGGCATCATGAAACTTACAGCCCACTTTTCCTGAACAGGCCGCTGTCCAACGGGCGCTGTCATCTCGATCTTCTCCCCCTGTGACCGTTGGGAAACAGGCGCCGTCATCGCTACTTTTTTACGCAATCGGTTGGCTCCGGAAAAGTAGCGAAAGAGAATTCTGAACGCCTTGTTCCCAGCCTCCTCAAGGTTTCCTTCCACTAACGTTTCGGCAAGGATGTGGGGTGTATAATCACGGATCTCAAACTTATTGTCTTTTTCCACCACCGTGTAGGTGGCCTCTTCGATCGCCATGGCACCCCTAACACCAATGAGTATGAATATTGCTGCAAGTGTTATTCGGATTGAACGCCTAATCACAAATACCTCTTATTATTTATGTATTGATATTTCCTTCCAAAATAAAAATATCCTATGAATCGGCTCTTACATTTTCTTGCCATTGACCTTCACTTCATTAAAACCAACAAATATCAAATTCAAACTGTAAATTTCAAGTCCAGATTATTTTTCAGATATTCCGTTGTTATACCCATTTCCGATCTCAGCTCTGGCATTTGCTGTGAATTGAGAATACTTCACAAAAATCTGACTTGTCAAAACCTTTGATCACTTGTGGGACTCTCAGGATATCAGCCTTCCGGAAATCCTGAGATTTGTCTGATACTACAGGATTATTCGCAGCTCCAAAACCAACAAAATAACTCCGACATAGTATTCGGGTAAATCTGCGGTTACTATAAATCAGACCATGTAAAAACATTTAAAATGTTTGATATTAAATAAATACCCATTGATCAACCCCTCATCTGTAAATCTGAATTTAAATAGAGAAACTCACTATTTCTTTGAGTTCATTTTCCCGATCATTCACCGGTGGTACAACACAACTAAGGTGGACGAAAATTTTAACCACCCCAGAGAAATAGGCTTCGCATTTCACGGGGCAGGCACGAATACATTGAGTATTTTGAGGATTAAAATTTGAGCATGACGCCGGAATTGGGCAAAAGGGGGCGTTTTACAAAGGTCTCGCACTATTTGGTTTGTTCTAAAACCTTACCCCGGGTGCTGATGACGATTTCATTCATAGGTATCTTCTGTCCGGATGCTTCCAATCCCTTTTTTACAATTCCGGGGAGGCCCGCGCAGCACGGCACCTCCATAACTACAGAGGTGATGCTCTTGATGCCCGCAATCCGGAAGATATCTGCAAATTTTGCGACATATTCCTGAACCTCATCAAATTTCGGGCAACCCATCATCACAACTTTTCCTTTAATAAGATCCCTGTGAAGGGTTGGGAAAGCAATCGCAACACAATCTGCCAGCACCAGAAGATTAGCTTCCTTAAGAAACGGGGCGTTGGCAGGTATCAACCGTATTTGAACCGGCCAGTGGGATAGGGCTGATTCGCCCTCGGGACCCATAGCGTCAGGTATGTGGGCCGTTCCAGAGGATTCAGCAGGAACAAACGTCTGGATGGTGGTTGACGGACAGCCGCAGGGCATAACAGTTTCTTCTTTGGGACTTTGTTTCTCTTTTTTCTCCAAGTGTTTTTCAACCGCTTCTTCATCAAACTCGTCAGTTTCCCGTTCAACAATCTTTAACGCGCCCGTGGGACATTCTCCCATGCAGGCGCCGAGCCCGTCACAAAGTTTATCCGCTACAATGCGTGCCTTGCCGTTAACAATTTCAAGGGCTCCCTCGGCGCAGGATGGGACGCACTGACCGCACCCGTCACAAAGTTCATCATCTATTTCTATTATTTTGCGTAATACTTTCATAATTTAACCCTTTTGTTTTATTGGTTATGGCAGATCCGCCTGTCCGAACATACGTTATATTATAGGTTTTTTTTCGGACACAGATGAACACAGATTTTCATGATTTTTAAATTAAAAAAATAAGTTGTCTGTGTATATCTGCGAAAATCTGCCTGCCCCGTAGGTCCGGGAGATCGTACTGGGGTGTCCTATTCAGTTTAACAACGTCTTCTTAGCTTCTTCGCGACCGCTTTCGGTCAAAAACGATGTTTCGATAATCCGGGTCAGCCGGTCATTATCTATGGACTTTTCTTTATGTCTCTCCTCAAGGTTCGTAATTAGATCCGCATCATACAACACCTTAAAATTAAGCGTTTCTTCGGGTCGCGGATGATGGTGATGTCCGATAATATCGCACACCTCTTCTATCAGCTTGTCATTAGCGCCAAGGCTTTCCATAATAGATCTTGCAATGGCCGGCCCTTCCTGTTCCTGGTATTTTGCAGCGGTGCTGTTATACTTTCTTTCCGCCTCGTGGATACCGATGTCATGCAAATAAGCGGCAGCCAGTATCACCGCAAGGTTTCCCCTTTCGTTTATGCCAATCCGTTCAGCATGACGCGCCACCCGGATGGCATGGCCGATGCGTTTAAAATCCCTTTTAAAATACCGCTTCATTTCTATGGCGATTCGATCTTTTAAAAGATCTTCCTTTTGGGCCAAAAGTTCCGGCGGTAGAGTCCCGATGCACTCTTCGGCAAACTGGCAGTATGCCGCACAGCCGAAATCCATTTTTGGATTTGCAAACTTGTGACCGCATTTATCACATTTTCGGGTAGTATCGTCTTTGAAGAATTCAACGTTATGACCGCATTCCGGACATTTTGCTTTAAAAATGGCTCCTGGCTTCCAGTATCGGCTGTCCTGTCCCGGGCATTTCATGTTCTCTCTCCTTATTTAGACCTTAATTGACAGGATCTACAGGATATAAAAGATTTATTATATTCTGCTCATCCTAAAATCTTTTTCATATAATAAGTCAGTTTTTTGGATTTTAAAGTACTTCTCAATTTTAAGTGTATGTTATAGCATAAAAACATACAT
The DNA here is from genome assembly GCA_050117895.1 of Desulfobacterales bacterium. Taxonomy (GTDB): domain Bacteria; phylum Desulfobacterota; class Desulfobacteria; order Desulfobacterales; family UBA11574; genus S5133MH16. The sequence continues at coordinate 4,224 of JASFLX010000077.1, forward strand.
TACCTTGACTTATGTCAAAAATAGTTGGTAATTTTAAAAAAAGAGAAAAATTATGAAAAAAATTCTGGATATTATCTCACAGGCACCGCTTTTCAACGGCCTTTCCCAAGAACAGTTGCGCCAAATCAGGCAAATAGCCATAGACAAGTTTTATGATAAGGGTAAAACGGTTTTTCTGGAAAGCGATGATTGTAATGGATTTTATATTGTTGCCACCGGCAAAGTAAAAATCTATAAAGTTTCATTGGAAGGTAAAGAACAGATTCTTCATATTTATGGGCCGGGCAATCCCTTTGGTGAAGTTCCGGTTTTTTCCGGGAGAAAATTTCCTGCAAACGCCGAAGTCCTTCTCAAAAGCCACCTTTTGTTTATCCCAAGGCAGGCTTTTGTTGACCTTATATCCGAACATCCCTCACTTGCCTTGAATATGCTGGCCATCCTGTCCATGCGCCTTCGCCAATTCACCGTCCAGGTAGAAAATCTTTCCTTAAAAGAGGTCCCTGCCCGCCTTGCCTCTTACCTGACCTATCTTGCCGACGAGCAAGCCACCGGGGACTTTGTCTCCCTGACCATTTCAAAAGGACAACTGGCCAGTCTTCTGGGAACCATTCCGGAAACCCTGTCTCGAATTTTGGCAAAGATGAATAAAAAAAATTTGATTCAAGTAGAAGGCCGGAATATAAAGCTTTTGAATCGAAACGGTTTGGAAGAACTTGCAGAGCACGGAAAATTAAACATCTAATTGATCGTAAACAAAATGGCTTCGCCCTTGATGCCTTGAATCTGCCTGCCCCGTGAAATGCTTGCCCAATGAAATGCAGCGCTTAATTAATCGGGGCATAGCCTATTTCACTTGGGGGGGCATCCACACCGGCGGCGGACAAGCCTCGACTTTCGTTCATTAATTTATACATCGAACATCGAGCGTTCAATATTGAACGCCGAATGTGGAAGGCGCTTCGCTTCGTCTTTATTATAAAATGGTAGAATACATTATTCGATGTTCAAAATTCGATGTTCATCTTTTATTTACATTCAGGATGTGGATTCTTTATGTTGAATCTCAATTTACACTAGATCAGTAGCCCTGCATTTAACATTATAGCAAAAATCAACCGATTCTTGCCTTGTAAAGACGAAGGCTGTTTGTTACCACCGAAATACTGCTCAAGGACATGGCAAGGGCGGCCAGAATGGGATGAAGCTGCCTTAGAAAGACGGGGAAAACGTCAAAGGGCTGAAGAACTCCTGCTGCAACCGGTATCAGCAAAATATTATAACAAAATGCCCAGAAAAGATTCTGTTTGACCGTTTTCATGGTGGCGCTGCTCAGCTCAATGGCACGGGACACGCCGGTAAGACTTCCGCTGGAAAGGATAATATCCCCTGCTTCAATGGCCACATCCGTACCGGTTCCGATGGCAAAGCCCACATCCGCCTGTGCCAGGGCCGGAGCGTCGTTTATCCCGTCCCCCACCATTCCGGTTTTGTTTCCCTTTTTTTGGAGATCTTTGATTTTGGACGATTTTTCTTCGGGACGGACCTCTGCAAAAATCTCATCAATGTTCACTTTCGAAGCCATGGCTTGGGCGGTCTTAAGATTGTCCCCGGTCAGCATAACCACCTTAAGCCCCTGGTTATGTAGCTGCCGTATTGCAGCCTTGGATTCGGGTTTCAGGGTATCGGACACGGCAATCAGGCCGTACAGTTCCTTTCCCTGCACCAGAACCATTACGGTTTTGCCCTGGGACTGGAGCCGGTCAATTGTATCATTTGCCTTTTCAATATCGATTCCAATATCTTTAAACCATTCTGGTTTGCCCAGCTTTACCCAGTTGCCTTTTATTTTGGCCTCAACCCCAAGGCCTCCCCATGCTTTAAAATTTTCAGGTTCCCAGAGATCCATATTTCTTTCTTGCGCGTCGTTTACAATGGCTTTGCCAATGGGATGTTCCGATCCTTTCTCAACCGAAGCCGCAAGTTTCAAGAGTTGATCCTGGCTGATAACACCCGGGTCAAAAGAAACAATGTCAACCACGGCAGGTTTGCCCATGGTGATGGTACCGGTTTTGTCCAGGACAATGGTATCCAGCTTTGTCGTCTTCTCAAGGGCCTCACTTTTTTTAAACAGAACGCCTTGTTCCGCTCCTTTTCCGGTGCCGGCCATTATGGCCGTTGGTGTGGCCAGCCCTAACGCACATGGACAGGCAATAACGAGCACCGCTACCAGCCGGATCATGGCCGGTACAAACTCACCGGTAATCCCCCACCACAATCCAAAGGTAGCAAGGGCAATCCCAATAACTGTGGGAACAAAAACAGCCGCCACCCGGTCTGCAAGCGATTGTATGGGGGCCTTGCTCCCCTGGGCTTCCTGAACCAGACGGATGATCTGAGCAAGCACGGTTTCTTTTCCCACGGCCAGGGCATGGAATTTCAAGAGACCTTCTCCATTGATTGTTCCACCGATCACCCGATCTCCGGCATGTTTGTCCACCGGCAACGGTTCACCGGTGAGCATGGATTCGTCCACAGAGGATTCCCCTTCCAGGATAACCCCGTCCACGGGAATGCGCTCCCCGGGCCTAACAACGATCATATCACCCTTTTGGACCCGTGTGATTTGAATTTCTTTTTCAACGCCGTCTCGGATAATTGTGGCGGTCTTCGGGCGAAGACCCATGAGTTTGCGAATTGCGCCTCCGGTTTTCCCCTTGGTGCGGGATTCGAGCATTTTTCCCAGCTTGATCAGAGTGATAATGACCGCTGAGGTCTCAAAATAAACATGATCTCCCAGGCCGGGGAAAATAAGAACCGCCAAAGAATAAAAATATGCCACCGAGGACCCCATGGCCACCAAAACATCCATGTTTGCGCTCTTAAGTATCAGGCTTTTTACTCCGCCCTTATAGAAATCCCATCCGGTGTAGAACTGAACCGGCGTGGCAAGAGCGCAGAACAACCAGTTCACCCATAGCCCATGGCTCCACAACCCCAGAACATTAAAATCACGTCCCATGCTGAGAATAAAGAGAGGAAGGGCAAAGATTGCCCCGAGAACAAATTTTCGTGTCTGATCCTTTATCTCCGCATCTCGCGCAGCCTGCTCCGCGTCTTGGCCGTCATCGGTTTCATCCGGCAAAATTGCACCGTATCCGGCCTGCTGGATAACCGAAACCATATTATCAACAGAAGTCACACCGGAGATATATTCCGCTGTCAGTCGTTCCGTAGCGAAATTTACGGATGCAGTGACAATACCCGTTGTTTTTTTGTATAACGCCCGTTCGATGTTGGCCGCACAATTGGCGCAGCTCATACCGGTTATGGGCAGCTCAATTTTTGCCGTAGCAACGGTATAGCCCGAGCGATGAATGTTATCGACCAGATCTTTAACGGTCAACGCTCGGGGATCAAAATGTATGGCCGCCTGTTCAGACGCAAAATTAACACTAACCTCCATAACGCCGTGTAGTTTTTTCACATGACTTTCAATATTCATGGCGCAGTTTGCGCACGTCATACCGGTAATCGGCAGTGTTATCTTTTGCTCGGGCATTATTGAAATTCCATTAGGTAATGTCCATTCAGAACAGTATTAAATATTTTATTATTAAGTGAATAAACAGATTTGACAATCTTTCGCGTATATTAGAAATTCTTCGGCCGTCCATACGGCCACACCCTCTATAAGTTTGCTCTCATCAATTTCCATCATGTCCACCGTCATTTTGCATTCAATCAGCTCAACCCCCTCCAACTGCGCCACTTCCTGGAGTTCGCCCAGAGAAGGAATGTTGGCCTTGTCAATTTTCTTTTTCATCATACCGGTAGCAATGCTTGTCATGCCGGGGATAGCTCCCATTACTCCCGGCGGGAAGAACTTGGCCCTGTCAACACCACCTTCAAGAACCAGATTCATCCCCATGAAAGAATAGAAAATCTTGCTCTCCATGCCCTGTCTTGCAGCATTTATGGCTAAAACCAGAGAAGGGTAAGCACCATCAAGGGTATCTTTGACGCAAATAAAAGCCGCCTTTTCTTTTTTCATTTTTTCTCCTCCGTTTAATGATATCGGATCAAGTGATTTTCCATTAAAACTTTTTTTATTTTACCCCTTGTTTATGAGTAAATTCCCATCGTTTGTCGAGAAAATAAAGGATCGGAACCGTCATTCTTGAAAACAAAAGCGACGCCACCTCCCCTGCCATCAAGGATATGGCAAGACCCTGGAAAATGGGATCAAAGAGAATAACCGAAGCACCAACCACTACGGCCGCGGCCGTTAACATCATGGGCCGGAAGCGAACCGCCCCGGCATCGATTACGGCAAGATCCAAGGGCATCCCTTCTTTCAGGCGCAATTCTATAAAATCCACCAGGATGATGGAGTTTCGAACCACGATGCCGGCACCGGCGATAAAACCGATCATGGAGGTCGCGGTAAAAAAAGCGCCAAGAGCCCAGTGAGCGGGCAAGATGCCAATGAGAGAAAAAGGAATGGCCGCCATGATAACCAGTGGCGTGCTGAAAGATTGAAACCATCCCACAACCAGCACAAATATCAGCACCAGAACCACGGCAAATGCAATGCCAAGATCCCGGAAGACTTCATAGGTGATGTGCCATTCGCCATCCCATTTCATTTCAAACTTCCGGTCGCTGGAAGGAATGCCGGCCGTATGTTGAGTGATATTGTACCCTTCGGGCAATTGGATTGCATTAATTTTATTCTTCATTTCCAAAATCGCATACACGGGACTTTCCTTAACCCCGGCGACATCACCGACAACATATACCACGGGCATTAGATTTTTATGATAAATACTCTGATCCACGGCGGTTTTACGAACGTTGATCAGCGTCGAAATCGGCACCAGACGGCCGTCGACTGATAAAAGTTTTAGTTCTTTAAAACGTTCAATCCCGGCACGAGCGTACAGTGGAAGTCGCATCAGTATCGGAACATCCTCTTTTTCCCTGGGTTGATGAAGCAGCCCTTCCTGTTGTCCTTTAAGAGCCAGTATAAGCGTGCGATTAATCCGGTCCACACTGATCCCGTGAAGAGCGGCTTTTTCCCTGTCAACTTCAATCTTGTAGCGGGGCTGAGTTTCTTCCATGTACCAGTCAACATCAACCACACCGGGCGTTTTTTCAAATATCTCCATAAGATCGGCGGCGATCTGTTTTTGACGTTGATAATCAGGACCGTAAATTTCGGCCACCAAAGTGGACAAAACCGGCGGACCGGGCGGGACCTCCGCCACTTTTACCCGGGCATCATACCGGTCGGCGATGCTTTTGAGAACCGGTCGGACCCTTTTGGCGATATCATGACTCTGTTTCTTTCGATGTTCTTTATCTGCCAGATTGACCTGAATGTCTGCCTGGCAGGCATTGCTTCGCAGGTAATAATGGCGCACCAGGCCGTTAAAGTTAAACGGTGCCGAGGTGCCCACATAGAGTTGATAATCGATGACTTCATTAACGGTTTTGAGATAATCCCCCATCTCCATAGCAGCGGCCGATGTTTTTTCCAAAGTGGCGCTCTCCGGCATGTCGATAATAACCTGAAATTCACTTTTGTTGTCAAAAGGGAGCATTTTGACCCGAACCCATCCGATTCCTACCATGGCACATGAAACAATGAGGAGGAAAACAACGCTGATAAGAAACACCCATCGCCAGAATCGATTTTCAATCAAAGGGGTCATTATTTTGCGATAAAGGCGTGTGCTCCGGTCTTCTTCCCCGTTCTCATCGGCAGACATCGTTTCTTCGTGCTTTATCATGCGAATTGAAGCCCATGGGGTGACAACAAACGCGACGATTAGTGAAAAGATCATAGCAGCAGATGCTCCTACCGGAATGGGTCTCATGTACGGCCCCATGAGTCCGCCGACAAATGCCATTGGAAGAATGGCGCTGATAACGGTTAGAGTCGCTAAAATGGTAGGATTACCGACTTCGTCCACCGCTTCGATGGCCACTTTAACCCTGGAACGCTCACGATTTTCCGGAAGCCTGAAGTGGCGGACGATATTTTCCACGATCACGATAGCGTCATCCACAAGAATTCCGATGGAAAATATCAGCGCAAAAAGGGTGATCCGGTTCAAGGTATACCCGTACAGATAAAAAACGGTCATGGTCAGGGCGAGGGTCACGGGAATGGCAATAGCCACAACACCGGATTCGCGATGTCCCAGCACAAACCAAATGAGAACGGTTACGGAGACGATGGCGATCATCATGTGAAAGAGCAATTCGTTTGATTTTTCTTTGGCGGTGTCTCCATAGTTTCGGGTGACGGTGAGATGCATATTGTCGGGGATGATGCTTCCCGTTGCATTTCGAATGCGTTCAAGGACGTTATTGGCCACTGTAACGGCATTGGACCCTTTTCGTTTGGCTACGGTGAGCGTAACGCCAGCAAACACCCCTTTTGGAGAGGATTGACTGGAAATGTGTTTTTCTTCGGCAGCCGGTCCGGGGCCGAAAAACACGTATTGAGTGGGTTCTTCCGGGCCATCTATGACCTCGGCTACGTCGCGAAGATAAACAGGTTTTTGCTCGTGCACACCAACCACTACGCTTTTGATATCTTCTCTTGTCTTTAAAAATCCACTGGTATGAACGATGACCTGGCCGTTGATGGAAGGATAGGCGCCGGTTTCAGATGCCTGGTTTGCAGCGGCTACGGACATGGCGACCTGCTCAAGATCGAGGCCGTAAGCCGCCAGCCGAACCGGATCAAACTGAACCTGAACCTGTCGCCGTTGGCCGCCGATAAGGGTCGTCATGGCAACATTGTTTTCGCGTTTGACAATGTTTTCGACTTCTGCTGCCACACGTCGCAATGTATAATGATCGAAACCTTCCCCCCAGAATGTCAGCGCCAGAATCGGAACGTCGTCAATATATCGCGGTTTAATGAGCGGAGGCGTAACAGACCAGGGAATGAGATCATAGTTTGCCATAAGCTTCGACTGGAGACGAACGATGGATTTTTCTTCGTCTTGACCGACGTAAAATCGGACCACCACCATGGACATACCAGGGCTGGATGTTGAATATACATACTCAACGCCCGGAATTTCCCACAACAGTTTTTCCATGGGGCTTGTAACCCGCTCTTCGACTTCTTTGGAG
>JASFLX010000078.1:0-11280 GCA_050117895.1 Desulfobacterales bacterium
TATTTGGTTTCAGGTGTCAGGCGTCAGGGTTTACGAATGCATTCTTTGTAACGACCCCGAATTTCTATATACATCTTTTCCGTGATGTACCCTTTGAGTTTCGCAATGAACAGATAGTGATGGGCCACCCCGTTTCCCCCTTAACCCTGACACCTGACACCTGACACCTTAATCCTGAAACCTGACATCGGAGCCACTGTTTGCCAATAGACAAGGATCAGTGTTGAGCAACGGTCTTGATTTACACCCTCTATCCGGCCGCCGCACCGGTTGTATGTTTTGTTTTAATGGGCACGGCAAGGGGCCGGGTTTTAAAACGGGGGACCAAGGTAACCACCATTCCGATAAAAGCTCCGCACGGACATCTTTGTAGCATGGCGGACTTTTCCAGCCGGCGGGTCATCCAGCCGGTTGCAGCCGGAAAATGACATACGGTACGCCATGATATGGGCACATCCCCTAAAAGGGACCGAATTTTCTGTTTAAGCTCCCAGATACTGAAGAAATGAGCCCGGTTATATATGGTACTGGAAAAAATTCCTTTGACCCTGCGCTGAACCCCTTTAACCGAATAACTATTTAGAACTCCAAGGAATATCCTGTCTTTTGCAACTCTGCTTGCCTCCTCAATCGCCTTTTTAGGATCTTCGACAAATTCCAGGGTGGTAATAAAACAGGCATGGTTAAAAGAGTTGTCTTCAAAGGGAAGATCCTCCGCAAAACCACGGTGGAGATCCGCACGGTTCCCTACATTTTTTAGGGCGATGTCCAGCATATAAGGGGATGGATCAATTCCGGTTACTTTGACCCCGGCATCTATGAATGTAAGCAGGCCGGCACCGGTTCCGCAACCGATTTCCAAAAGGCTCTCACCCGGTACAGGCTTAAGCAAATCGAGCATAAGCCGGTTTTCGAGCTCGGCAACAAACCGGTTATGGGGATTGTCATACCATTTTTCGTATGCCACCGCGTCATTAAAATCGAAGATATAACCCATAGACAGTCATTTAAATAAATAAACTCATTTTTTCAAGGGGAAAACGACATTTTCAAATGAACGAGATGTTTGCTTATATTTTATTCTATTTAAATGGAAACACTTTAAGGTCGATTCCTTGACACATAAACAGCTATCATACTATATCGAAATTCTGCATAACCTTTTTTCGAAACAGATAATGCGGGTTTTAGTGGTATCCTCCATTCTTCCATTCTGATGGTGGAAACAGGTTGTCATTAATAAATATGTATTTTCAATGATTCATAAAATTCCCGAATGTTTGGTTATGAAAGAATTTTTCAAAGTTACGGATTTAAAAAAGGTCCTGGAATACGCATCTGATTTTCCTCCGGTTGGAACTGAAGACGTGCCGCTTATTGAGGCAACCGGAAGGGTTCTTGTCCAAGATATTCATGCGGATGTGGACCTTCCCGATTTTATGCGATCCACCATGGACGGGTATGCGGTCCGTGCGTCCTCGACCTTCGGCGCATCAGAAGCAAATCCGGCATATCTTTCCATCATAGGTTCGGTAATTATGGGAGAATCTCCCCTTTTTTCCATTGGAACCGGCCAAGCCGCTGCTATCTCAACCGGAGGCATGCTGCCGGAGGGGGCCGATAGTGTTATCATGATCGAACATACAGAAGCGGTGGACGACATAAGCATTGAGGTATACCGGAGTGTTGCTCCGGGACAGAATATCCTTGAAAAGGGCGAGGATATCACTAAAAACGCTGTCCTGGTTTCAGGCGGCCAAAGACTCAGAGCCCAGGAAACCGGACTTCTTGCCGCCTTTGGCCAAAACAGAGTCAGGGTTTACAAAAAGCCTGTCATCGGTATTATCTCAACCGGAGATGAAATTGTTCCCATTGATGAAACGCCGGGTCCCGGCCAAATTCGCGATATAAATATGTACACGCTATCCGGTCTTGTGAAAAATGCCGGGGCTGATCCGGTGTCCTTCGGAATTGTTCGGGACGACTTTGATGATCTTTTGAAAAAATGTGTCCTGGCTCTCGAAAAAGCAGACATGGTCTTGATTTCAGGGGGAAGTTCCGTGGGCACCCGCGATTTTACCATCCAAGTACTCGCCGCACTTCCAGATGCCCAAATCCTAGTACATGGTATATCTATAAGCCCGGGTAAACCAACCATTCTGGCCAAATCACACCATCACGCCATATGGGGCTTGCCCGGACAAGTGGTTTCGGCCATGGTCGTTTTTGAAGTGGTTGTCAAGCCCTTCATTGAGCAAATCAGCGGCCTTTCCGTTAAACACAAAAAAACCATCAAACTTCATGCGCTACTGAGCAGAAATATCTCATCTTCCCAGGGCCGAGCCGATTATATCCGGGTACGTTTGAATGAGAAAAACGGCGTGCACTGGGCCGAGCCGATTCTTGGAAAATCAGGACTTATAAACACCATGGTAAAAGCCGACGGCCTGATTGAAATCGGGGTAAACACCGAAGGGCTGGACAAGGGAGCCGAAGTCGAGGTGATTCCCATTTAAGCAATTATTAAAGGGTCATTGAAATAATTTTGTGGATGATAAAATATTAATATCAGACAATTATAGCATTTAAGAGACGAAATATTATGAGCAAAAGCCGACATATATATTTAAAAATGAAAACCCTCCAAGAGGCTCGCCAAATACTGTTTGAGCGATTTTCACTTTCTCAACCTCTTTTAACAGAGACGATTTCGGTTCCCGACGCTGTGGGCAGGGTTCTGGCGGAACCGGTTACCGCCGTAATTTCTTCTCCGAACAATCACCTGGCTGCAATGGATGGAATCGCCGTAGCAGCGGCAACGACTTTTGGTGCATCTGAAACACGGCCCAAAGAACTGGTTATGGATACGGATGCTTTTTATGTAAATACCGGTCACATAATGCCTGAAAACACCGACGCGGTCATTATGATAGAAAATGTTAATGATATGGGCCAAGGCCGGATCGAAATTGAAGCACCGGCATTCCCCTGGCAGAACGTCCGAAAGGTCGGTGAAGATATCGTGGCAACCGAGCTTCTCTTCCCCCATAACCATATCATAACTCCCTATTGTGTGGGAGCCCTTCTTTCAGGAGGCATCTTTAGGGTGCTGGTAAGGAAAAAACCACAAGTTTTGGTTATTCCCACAGGGTCTGAGTTGGTGGACTGGCGTGAAACATCTTTCGAAAATCTTAAGCCGGGTCAGGTGCTTGAAACAAATTCTTTTGTCCTCGGTAAAATGATCGAGTCGTGCGGGGGCGCCTTTGTCCGACATGAAATGCTGACCGATGACCCCGGAATTCTGAAAGAGGCCATTCTGAATGCGGTCGACAATGATTTTGATATGGTACTGACCGTGGGCGGATCATCGGCAGGATCCGAAGATTATACCAGAAATGTTATTGACGACCTGGGTCAGGTGATGGTTCACGGCGTTACCATCATGCCCGGAAAGCCCCTGATTATCGGCGAAATAAAAGACAAACCCATCTTTGGTATTCCGGGGTACCCGGTATCCGCAATCGTAACCTTTGAACAGTTTGTGGGTCCCTTGTTGTCATTGATGCTGGGACAGCCGGAAAAAGAAAGGGCCACCGTTCACGTTGAACCGACAAAAAAAATTGCCTCAAAACTCGGCGTGGAAGAATTTATAAGGGTTAAGCTGGGAGCCGTGGGTAACCGGATTGTGGCCACTCCCCTGCCCCGTGCCGCCGGATGTATCACCACCCTGACCCAAGCGGACGGCATCATCCGAGTACCCAATAACGTTGAAGGGTTACAGCCTCACGAGTCCGTCACCGCTGAATTGTTACGTCCTCTGTCTTCCATCAAAAATACGGTAGTGGTGGTGGGAAGCCATGACAACACTTTGGATATTCTGGCAGATCAGATTCGCTTCGGACACAAAGATCTTACCCTTTCATCAAGCCATGTGGGAAGCATGGGCGGCCTGATGGCCGTTAAAAAAGGGGTTTGCCATTTGGCAGGGTCACATCTTCTGGATACCCAGGACGGTTCTTACAACATATCATATGTCAGAAAATATCTCCCCGATGTCAGAGTTAAATTGGTGAATCTTGTGCTTCGGGATCAGGGACTGATCGTACCTCCGGGAAATCCCAAAGGCATCAACGGTATTGAGGACCTTGGCCGTGATGATATCACTTTCATCAATCGACAGGCAGGCTCCGGCACAAGAATTCTTCTCGATTTCCGCTTAGCCCAGTTGGGCATAGAGCCCTCTTGTGTCAGCGGATATGAAAACGAAGAATTTACCCATATGTCGGTGGCCGTTGCCGTGCTCAGCGGTTCGGCGGATGTGGCCCTTGGAATCTTCGCTGCCGCAAAGGCCCTGAAACTCGACTTCATCCCGGTGGTCACGGAACAGTATGACCTTATTATTCCCGAAATATATTATGAATCTGAAAACATCCGGATCCTGATAGATACCATTAATTCTCCCGAGTTTAAAAAGAGAGTTCAAGCATTGGGAGGATATAGCACCGAAAAAACAGGCCAGCTAATTATCTAGAAATAGAAATATTATGGATTTCCCATGAGAACTCAAGTATTGAGTAAAAAGGAAAGAATCAAAAAATGGCTATAGGAAAAAGGATCTTTTGGGCAGTATGACAAAGAAATACAATTTGATAGACCACACGGCGGATTTCGGAATCCATGTTTATGGTTCGGATTCAAAAGAGCTTTTTGCCAATGCCGCATGGGCCGTCTTTGACATTATTACGGAGATCGATCAGTTGTTAGGCCTTGATTCTTGTCACATTGAGGTGTCCGGAGATGACTGGTCCGATCTCATGGTAAACTGGCTCAGAGAGGTTTTGTACTTATGGAACGGTAAAGAATTGCTCGTAAAAAAGGCCCGAATTCTGTCCCTGTCTGAAACTGAACTTTCCGCAACCGTCGAGTTTGACCCCTTTAATCCCGACCGCCATGTTATAAAAACTGAAATCAAAGCCGTAACCTACCACCAGATTCAGGTAAACAGCGGCCCTTCCGGGTGGGAGGCGATGATCATATTTGATATTTAGGTAGTTTCCATCCAGAAATGGCCCCTTTCCGCAATCTCTGCGCCTGCCCCGTGAAATGCGAAGCCTATTTCTCTGGGGTCAATCTGCGGAATCACTTGTTCCCGCCTCAGGGCGGGACGCGTAATTCCTTGATTGCCTTGACCTTGCGAAAAATTGCTCATTTCTGCATTGGAAACTTAATTTGTGCCCTATATTGATTTATGGATGGACACTAGCTGGGTTATTTTGTCGTCTTGACACACTTTTCCTTTCACGCTAAAATAATTTAAACATAAACATAGAAGAAAACCATGGAAATTAAAAAAATAGACAACTACCGGTGGGAGTTGCCCAAAACCGGAAACATGCGCGTTCCGGGAATGATTTACGCAACAGAATCCATGCTCAAAGCTGAAAAGCAGAAAGAGCCTTTAAAACAGGTGGCAAACGTTGCAACCCTTCCGGGCATTTTAAAGGCATCGATGGCCATGCCGGACATGCACTGGGGATATGGATTTCCCATCGGCGGGGTTGCCGCCTTTGACTGGGAATCGGGCATCATATCTCCGGGCGGAGTGGGGTATGATATTAACTGCGGCGTACGTCTGGCAACAACATCCCTTGTGGAAAAAGAAGTGCGTCCAAAACTCGAAAATCTTCTGAATGCACTTTTCCGGGGTATTCCTACCGGTGTGGGTTCAAAAGGTTCGATTAAGCTTTCCGTACCCGAAGAAAAAAAAGTGCTTCAAATGGGCAGCCGGTGGGCGGTCAGCCGGGGACTTGGAGAAGCGCTGGATTTAGAACATACGGAAGATGGCGGGTGTATGCCGAATGCCGACCCCGGCGTGATCAGTCAAAGGGCCCTGGAAAGGGGGCTCAAACAGCTCGGAACCCTGGGTTCGGGAAATCATTTTCTTGAAATCGGCGTGGTAGAAGCGATTTATGATACACCGACGGCTCAGGCTTTCGGGCTTTTTGAAGGACAAATTACCGTAATGCTCCATACGGGCTCCCGAGGTCTGGGGTACCAGATTTGCGACGATTTTTTGGCTTTTATGGCAAAGCATGTTAAAAAGCTGGGGGTTGACCTGCCGGATCGGCAGCTTGCCTGCGCCAGGATTCAATCCAAAGAAGGGATGCGCTATTATAATGCCATGGCCTGTGCCGCAAATTATGCCTGGACCAACCGGCAGATTTTAATGCACCATTCCCGTGAGATTCTTTACCGCGTACTCGGTATGAGTCCCAGGGATCTGAACATGAAGCTGCTTTATGACGTATGTCACAACATCGCAAAAAAAGAAGTTCATGTTGTCGATGGAAAAAAACAGACGGTCTGTGTTCACAGAAAAGGCGCAACCCGATCTTTTCCCCCCGGACATGAGGACCTGTGCGATCAATATCGCCCGGTGGGACAACCGGTAATTATACCCGGAGATATGGGTACGGCTTCATATGTTCTAGCGGGTACGGAAAAGGCCATGCAAGAAACATTCGGTTCCACATGTCACGGCGCCGGGCGTGTTTTGAGCCGAAAAGCCGCAAAAAAAGCCAGCAAAGGACGGGCCATACAACGGGAACTCGAAGACAAGGGAATTTTTGTCAAATGGACCGGCAGGTCCACCCTGGCTGAAGAGATGCCCGAAGCCTACAAGGATATTTGCCAAGTGGTTGAGGTGGTCCATGAAGCCGGAATTTCAAAAAAGGTGGCGAAACTCAGACCGATCGCTGTGGTTAAAGGGTAAACGTCTCGGAAATTCTACAATTTAGGTCAAAGTTAAAGAGATCTTAGGGAGTCTGAGTTTTTAACCTATACATGGAATAGTGGAATGTTGGAATATTGGAATAATGTTTTCTAAAGGAATTTCCTGTTTTTTATATTTTAACAGGCACATTCTCTCAATAAGCCACTGCACCAGCATCCCAAAAATCCAATATTCCATTATTCCAACATTCCAATTGTGACCTGCCCGCTCGTACCCCTGGCCGTCGCGCCTGGCTTGGCAGGCGGGCCGAAATAAGTTCCAGGTTTAATTCCCCAATTCCCATTCAATTTGGTCAAAAACGTCCTCAATCTGATACAGTGCCTGATCGGCCTTGGCCAGCTTCCAATCCGCAATATGCTCCTCAACTTCATTGTGAAGTTTGCGGAGTTTGTCTTGGTGTTTAAGAAGAATTTCTCTGAACGGCGGATTCCCTTCCAGATCATAGAGGAGTTGGTCCAGCCTTCCCACAATGTCAAAGAGCGAGGGACCTTCCTCTATCCATGCTTCATTGAGATAACTCAGCCCCCGTCCAATCGCGGGAAAATCCGCTTTCAGACTCTTTTTGTAATAGGGACGAACACGCACGGTCAATTGCATGATTTTGCTCATGTTCTGGGTTCTCCTTTACTCATTAATTTTCATGCAAAATTCAGATACTACAAATCCGGGTCCGGTAACTTCACCTCGGTAATTATCGCTCCAAAAACTGAAATAATTGAAAAGATAAATATTCGCCACATACCGTTTGTCACAATCTCACCCATCGAAATTCCACTACCGTGGCCGAGAAATGCTGACACCCCCGCATAGAACACCCCGACTGCAACGCCACACACAGCAGCCCCGACAATCCGTTTGGCCAAAGTCACTCCACCACATCCCAATGTCACCACCGCGCCACAAAGCATGGGCACAAATACGGACAGCCACCAAATCGTCCTCAAATCAGGCAAATTTCCAACATTCCCAAGGTAAACAAAATCCGCAATTCCAAATATTCCGGTTGCCGCAATTGCGCACAAACCGATATGCCAGTATCGTTTGGGCATGGACGCCCTTAGCAGAACACGCTTTCCAATACGACGGCGTATGGTCAACGGAAGATTGTAGAATAAACAAAAGACCCAATGCTCCAGCAATGCGCCACTTTCACCAAACACCGGAACAATGTGTACCGATTCATTGGCCCAGTGCCCGGCCATAAATCGAGCCAACACCGGGTAACGATAGGCCATCTGGATCGGAAACGCCAAGTATCCTATGTATTTAAAAAACCCTAAAAATACCGCAATATTATAGTCTTTGAAATTTCGCTCCCTGATCACCAGATACAGTACGTAAAGCCCCCGAACCAGAGACCCCGGAGAAATCGGCACAACCTGAAACAATGCGATAATTCCGAGTCCGATCCCCCATGCCTGTGCTCGCGGCATCTCAGGATGCATGGCAACATAAGTCATGGCTACCAGCACCGAAACAATCTGGGTTACCGGTAACGTACAGATATGCACAGCCAGGCTTTTCAAATACTTTTGTATAAACGGCTCATCAACCTGTGACAAGATAATTTCTGCGTCCTCATGACTTAATATATGCTTTTTCCGCCCATCTGATACCATCTCATAAAGCCATTGCTTGCGCAGTTCTGAATTAAAATATAACCGAATCGGTCTCACAAACAGATAATTGAATCGCTCTTTGGCATATTTCCAATCCGTTAATATTCGGTGCAGCCCGGAAGGAAGTATTGACAATGCACAATTTCCCATAAAACGCCAACCGGATTTGGCGACACTTATGGCGCCGGCGCTATCGATCCGGTTCGCTCGGTGCCACCCAATGATTTTTTCAGCCATCTTTCCTCTAAAAGCTCTTTTTAAATAATCCCAACTTGTGACTATTCCCTTATAATGTTTTCGCCAGTCCCCGTGGCCCCAAAATCGCTGAAATGATATACCATAAATTGGAATGATTCCAATTAAATAAAATAATATAGTTAAAGTTTTGCTTTGTCTTAGCTTTTGTGCCTGCGAATCATCGACCACATTTCGCACTTTCCATCCATTCACCGCGCTGTCAAATAGGGTCGACCACAGCCGCCCGCTGTAAAATAACCGAATCAAATTGTGAGTGATATCCGGAACCGAGTCTCTGTAAATACGCTCGGATGCTTTAAGTTCATCCAGCATCTCTCGCATGTCGGCAAAATCGTTAGGATGCGCTTCTATAAATCGTTCAAGTTGTTCGATGCTGCCCCGATCGAACTGTACCAGGCTTCCCCGACCGAGTCCTTTGATAATCAGCTTAAAATCCCCGGGACTCATGGGTAAAAACATCAGCAGCGCAAGACCGGCCCGAAAATCAACTGCTACCAGCCCGCTGGAGGGATTATTATCCGTACCTTTTCGTTTCAGACAGTTTGGTTGACTTTTACATGTGGACCACTCATATTGTCTCGCAAACTCATGCCCTCCCATGTCATGCAGCAGCGCAACAAATTTGTGCATAAATTCATACTTGGCGCGATATTCCGGCGAGCCCAGCCGTTCTATCTCAACCGACCTGCCCCTGCGCCATTTTTTCAAGAAATCCAGATGATCATCGACCTCCAGCCGCCAGGTTCTCCCGTCCACCCACTCGCTAAACTCACCGCAACTCCCCAGTGTATGGTCCACAAACGTTGCGTGAATATCCACAACCGTTTTTTCATCACCAAATCGAATTTTAGCGCCTCGCCGGATAAATTTTTGCCATAACGCCCCGGCTCTTGCAGCACGCGGATTCACCTGAAGTTGAAAGGGTCCTTGAAAACCCATCCAATAAATGGCATTGCGAAACAGCCGGGAAAAGGTAGACGGCGGAATAAGAATCTTCATCGCATAAATGCCGCCAACCTCAAGTCCTTTTATGGCTCCATCCGGTTCATGGATCTCCGTGACCTTCACCCGATAGACCTGTCCGGCAAAACCACCACCGACAAACGTCTCAACTACCGCATGAACTCTTGCCGTATGGGTACCGGCGACCTCGATGACGTCATAAACAAGCTTACGGCCCGCATCATAACGCTCAAGTCGCATGGGCCGGTATAATCCTGCGTCATGGAATCTTGCTTCAAGTGTCTTGCATGTCTTAATAGAGTATTCTCGCGTCATTTCTGCATCTCAATTTTAAAGAAAGGTCGGGAATTTTTTTTAATTCAAACAGGTTACAATTTCGTCGCTGATTATTTATTCCGATTTATTCGAGGGGTTAAAAGAAAAACTCCCCACCCCTCAATTAAATGACGGATTGAGCGGATAAGAATTGTCTTGTTAAATGAAAGTCAAGTGAGTATAGATATAGGACGCTTGCGTGTCAAGCGAGTAAAAAACAATCCGTCCATTGATTATAAAATATAAAATATATTGCCGTTTTAGATAACCATCGATGCAGGTTTTAGGTTGTCAGAAAGGAGACGATTATGAATCCGGAAATGTTTAGAGAATACGACATCAGGGGAATTGCAGGAAAGGATATGACCGAGAATGATGTCCTGCGGATTGGGAAAGGTGTCGGGACGTTTCTAAAGAATCATGGTCGATCAAAGCTCATTGTGGGCCGTGATTGCCGTTTGACTTCAGACCTCTATTCTGAAAAAATTATTGAGGGATTACGGTCAACCGGATGTGATGTGATCGACATCGGAGTGTGTCCCACTCCGGTTTTCTATTTTTCAATCCAGCATTTTGACCGGGAAGGGGGTGTGATGGTTACGGCCAGTCATAATCCCGGCGAGTATAACGGTTTTAAGCTCTGTATGGATTTGGATTCGATTCACGGCCAAGATATCCAGAAAATTCTCGGGATTATTACTGAAAAATCATTTGTGCAGGGAAAAGGCTCTCTGTCTACAGCCGATGCTGTCACTCCTTATCAGGAATTTTTAATCAATAATATAACCATGGCCGGTCCCATCAAGGTGGGTGTGGATGCGGGTAATGGTACTGCGGGAACGGTTGCCGTACCCGTATTAAAGAATCTTAATTGCGAAGTTTACGATATTTATTGCGACATGGACGGCACGTTCCCAAATCACGAAGCCGATCCCACGGTGGCAAAGAATATGCAGGATCTTATTGCCCTGGTAAAGGAAAAGGGATTGGATGTGGGCATCGGTTATGACGGTGACGGCGATCGAATCGGCGTTGTGGATGAGACAGGGAACCTTGTATTTGGCGATCAGCTTATGATCATTTTTGCCCGGGAGATCCTTTCGAGAAAACCCGGGTCAACATTCATATCCGAAGTAAAATGTTCAAAAACAATGTATGATGACATTGAAAAACACGGCGGCCGGGCGATTATGTGGAGAACCGGCCACTCTTTGATTAAAAAGAAAATGAAAGAAGAAAAGGCTGAACTGGCAGGTGAGATGAGCGGCCACATGTTTTTTGCCGATCGATATTTCGGTTTTGATGATGCCACCTATGCTTCTTGCAGGCTCC
>JASFLX010000079.1:0-11268 GCA_050117895.1 Desulfobacterales bacterium
TCAATTCTTTGGAGACAGATGTAATTTGGTTTTTTGCATTGTATGCGGCAATCCGGATGATATTTTCTCCCGGAGAAAGCGTTATCAGTTTCGACTTTCGTATCGGAACGTATCGCCCTTTCCTCTTTTTGACGGAAATGCCCCTTTTCTCCTCTTGCACACCCACAGTGATGCCATTAATTTTCCATTCCAGTTTACCGATTCCCCCTCCTTGATTCGTCAGTTCAATGGTTATGGTAATGTCTCGTTGCGATACCATCTTTGACATGTCCGGAGAAACAAAAGAAACGGCCGGCGGTGCACCGCCGGCGATCACTTTTTTGATATCAACTTTAGCGATGTTTTGATGAATGAGAGCATCGGCGCCCCTTTGAAGCTTGGCATACACCAGATCCGGCCGGTAAAATATCCCGTAAAATTGTTCGATGCTGTAAACCTTTTTCCCGGCCCGAACATTAAGATGTTTATCTCCTTTGGGTGAGCAGTTATAAAATCCTTCCGGAGTAATGATAATCCATTCCTCATCTTTAAAGCATATCATTTGTGCAATCTCCCGACCGGTTTTGCTATCCCAGATTCGAATGGTACCATCCTCACTTCCCGAAATAATACGGCTTCCATCACGATTAAAGGATAAAGAGGTGATCGACCCGAAATGTCCTTTCAAGGACTGGATCTCCTGTCCCGAATGGATATCCCAATGCTTGACCCTGCCCACATTATCACCGGAGATTGCAGTTTTTCCATCGGGACTGAAAGCAACGGAATTGATACTATGGTTATGCCCCTTAAAGGTCCGAATAACTTTACCCGATGCCACATTCCACAATATGAAAGTTCCTTCCCAGCTCCCTGAAAGAATGGTTCGACCATCCGGACCGTATGCAAGTGAATAGCAGGCGCCTTTACGCCACTTAAAACTTCTGATTTCCCTTGCCGAAGAAATGTCCCAGATTTTAATTGTTTTGTCTTCACTGCTGGAGATTGCAGTTTTTCCATCAGGACTGAAAGCAACGGAGCAAACCATTCTTTGATGTCCTTCTTTCGATGACATATCAAACGATCTTATGGCCTGTCCGGAAGCAATATCCCACAGGGTGAAGCAGGTATCGATTTGGCCGAAAACAGGGTTATGAACCCCTCCTCCGGAAATGAATTTAGTATTGTCCGGGCTGAAAGCGAGCGTGGATAGAGAACACTTTTCTTTAAAGCTTTTTATGACCTTACCGGATGCAATATCCCAAAGTAGAATTAATCCACTGTTATAGCCCGAGATGGCGTATTTTCCTTTGGGACTGAAAGCCACAGCTTTTATCGGGGGATCACCGGGATCAAAAACAACGGTTTGACTCTTGTTTGAACCTTGTGATAAAAATTCTTTAAACTGACGTATTTTCTGCCCTCTTTCAATATCCCAGAGCGAAAGTTTTCCGGATTGGCTTCCGGAAAGCATGAACCTGGCAGAGGCGGGGTTGGAGGCAATGGTATTAATGATATCCGCATGACCTTTGAAAGTCCTGATTCTGTTTCCGGTTCCCATGTCCAATAAGACGAGTTGTTTGTCGCTACCGGCAATCACACGTGCCCCGTCAGGGCTGAATGCCGCTGAATTTATAACTAGATAAGACTCTTTCATCTTCTTGATTGTCCGTCCGTTTGCAAGATTAACAAAATTTAGGTTGTTATCTAAAATCTTTTTTCCATCCGGAGAAAGCGCCAGACAGGAAGCAGATAAAGGTTCTCTTTTAAATACCTTGATTTCGCGACCGGTTGACCGATCCCAGATCCTGAGGGAATCATAACCTTCAGAGACGATATGTTTCCCACCATTAATAAATCGGACAAATTTTACTTCATTCGTGTGTCTGGAAAATGTTCTGACTGATTTTCCGGATCGTATATTCCACACCCTTACAGATTTATCTGAACCACCGGACACGATATACTTGCCGTCAGGACTGAAGTCCAAGGATTTGATATGTTTGGTATGTCCTTTAAATATTCTGACTGCCCGTCCCGACTTGAGATCCCACAATTTAAGTTCGGCAGCATTACTGCCGGATAACGCGTATTTTCCGCTTTTATGGAATTTCACGGTCAGGATCTGCCCTTTATTTCCTCCCATTGTTCTGATTTTCTTTCCTGAGAGAATATCCCATAATATCAAAAATCCATCCCGGCTGCCGGAAATAACAAAGTTTCCATCAGGGCTGAAATCAACGGACCAAACCATATTTTTATGTCCCTTGAGCGTTACGATTTCTCGTCCGGAGGTTACATCCCAAACTTTAACCGTGTTATCCTGACTGCCGGAAACGACCATGGTGCCGTCAGGACTGAAGGCAACTGAAGTAACATCTTTAGAATGACCCAGTTGAACAAAAACTTGGGATGTATCTGCGACAGCGCTGTTTGATGATACAAAAAAAACAAAAATAAGCATTCCAAATGTAACCCATATTAGAATCTGGATATTTTTTTGCATGGAAAACCGTCCCAAGGATAACAACTTAATTTTTCAAATTGAATTAAGTAACTGAGGCGTCGGGGAGTTTTTCTTTTAAAGCCAAAAATTAAGCGGAATGAATGATCAACAACGAAATCGTACACTGTTTGAATGTATTAGGGATCGTTGCGAAAAAACAGCGCTTTTATGAATTCGTAATGAAAAAATAAAAAATGTTATCCTCCTAAGTTATTTATTTAAATATTGAAACACTGTTTTTTCGTTACGAGCCCTTATGCATGAGTTTGTACGATGTAGTTGCTGATTATTCATGGAGCGGTTAAATTAAAAAAACTCCCCTACCCCTCAATTAATTAACTACCGGCCATTGAAATTCAGATACCGGATACCGGCCATGTTGTCAACCGGCGAGCGTTTGCCCAATTTGTAACATACCGTCGATCTTATGTGCATCCGGATTTACAAAAAAAATATTGCAAAACAAAGTGCTTCATGATTATTTCCATAAGAGTTGGAAACCTCCGGATCACGCAAAATTCAGTTAATAAAAGGTGTAGAAGGAAAATCAATGCTTAGGTTTTATTCCAAATTGTGGCGCGGCGAAATGAAATTGGCACACACGTTCTGGCTGGCAAATATTGCGGTATGGCTGGCATGCATGTTTTTCTTTCATCTATTATCGAACGTTCTCAGTATGAGTTCAGGCCCTGTGGTGGGCATGCCCCTTGGCCTGATATTTGTCATCCATAATGCAGCGGCCCTGCTCGGAGTGATACGCAGTTCTCATAAAGGCGGCACAAAAAAATTCTATCGGTTCTTTGCAATTTCTATCTCATTTCTGCTTTTAATACTCTCTTTTTGGGTCCCGCTTTATTTTTACGGAAAGCCGCTGATTCGTCTTTAGCCCGGCGAAAACAGCATTCGCTGTTAACTCCCCGCTTCAGCGACTTGTCCAGTTTTACTTACTTTCCTCCAGAGAACCACTGCAACAGGGATAAGTACAATTAACATGATCTCAAACAGCAGAATCACATGGATGATACGGTTGAATAGGCTGTCTTCTTCCAGGCGAGCCAGCAAAAGGTCAAAAGGAGCAAGGCATGCGAAGGCAATGAAAGTTGCGGCGGTAATGGCCAGTATCCAGGTGAAGAGGAACGAATAGATGAATCGGATACGGAACTGTTGCTGGTCTTTGGCAAACAAAGCATTGGGGATAAATAAAATAACCATGAGCAGGCAGAAACCGGCCATGATCTCCTGTGGAAGAAATCTGTGGCCTGCCATGGACTCATAGACCCACTGCGAGATGATGGGCAGACCTGTCTTTCCATTCTCGACGTGGGCATAGAAGTGAGTGAGAAGGATGTCCAGGAGTGAACCCATGAAGAAAAGAGGGATGAAAGAAACCAGAATAAGAACCACTGATGCAAGCTCCCGTTTTAAAAAATAGAATAATGCCTTCATTTCGTCCTATAAACTTTCGTATTTATTTTATGGACAATGGAAAATCCATTCCCCTGGAATAGACGACTGGAAATATGGATTACCGGTTTTGACCGGCTAATTTCGTCAACCTTACACTTTCGAGCATCAGGCCTTGAAAATCGCCGCCGTGATGCCGAAATACCAGTCGGGCTGTTGAAAGCGTTGTCACAAAGATATCCCGCTTAAATGTCTTTACCATTTCGTCAGTTCCCAGTGTAACTTCACCATCGTATATATCTCCCACATTAAAATGAACTTTTCGGGGCGCTCCCAAGGGATCACCGACCAGGTTGAATTCGACCCGGTATTTACCCGACTGCAGTTCAAAAGCTTTCTTGGAAATCAGTATTCCTGTATCACCGGGACCGCTTGCCATATCAATATACAGAGGATGGCCGAGGAAAAAATCCCTGACCACTTCAACCTCGGTGTCACCGGTTTTCTTGGACAACTGGTAAGTTTTCTGATCATCTTTGGACTCATCCTCGTGAGGTATAACCGGCCTCAATGGATAAACGGTACTGTCATCGAAAAATACAAACATTTTTTTCGTTTTTGGATTATTGTCTTCTGAGCGATCCCGAATGATGGGACTGAATTGATCATAAGGCATTTTCATAACAATCAGGTAAGGTTTTTCCGGTATGATCGGTTCTTTTTCGGAACATAATACATAATCTGATCTCTCGTCAATGTCGCTCTGTATGAGGATGCGGCTGGATTTGGATGGAGAAGAAAACAGGCTCAAATCCTTTACATAGGACTTTTTATACAATTCGGATAGTGTCGGCGGCATTTGGCCGTTGTGGTCTCCCATGTACATGAGGCAGGCCTCCCCAAGTTTTTTCAACTGCTCTACATTTTTATTTCCCTCAGTCGTGGCTGCGTTGGACACCGATATCGATATGAGAAAGATTACTATACATCCGCCCAAAATACGAATTGTT
This sequence comes from Desulfobacterales bacterium, assembly GCA_050117895.1. Lineage (GTDB taxonomy): Bacteria > Desulfobacterota > Desulfobacteria > Desulfobacterales > UBA11574 > S5133MH16. Next base: position 4,900 of record JASFLX010000079.1, read on the forward strand.
TTCATATCCCTGTCTCCTCTTTACTCATTTCTTTAGACTCAATATAAAAGGCTCGCCCTCGGGAATCAATGGCTCATGCAGATCGGGTACACGCCGCAGAGCAGCTCTATGCGGCCATAGGAAGCGATTTCACCGGCGGCCCTTGCCGGCGGCAGCCAAAGAATTGCCTCAAAACTTAGGGACTTACTTTCGGGTGATAATAAAACAAGTGTCCGAAACATGAGATCCTGTATCATCCGTAGAAGTCTTTGTGATAGAACTTTTCACACCAACCCCTCTTTTATTAACTGCTTCACGGACACTTCTTGTTTCTTCTTGATAGTATCCGCCGCTGGCGGCAGCCTTACGCAAACTTTCCTCCATGTCGGTAAACTGGCTTGTAGAGGCAACAACCGTGATAATGTCTTTGCCATAGGGTTTTTGTATCAAAAGCTCGTCTTTTCTGCCAATAATCGTCGGTGTCCCTGCTCTAATAAAGTTGTTTCGATCATGAGGATTGGGAAAAAGCAGGGTATTCATCCGAGTCTCACCGGCGCCCTCATCATTGATGGATGAAAGATATATGACCTTAATATAGCAATCTCTGGATGCTTGGACACGGAACCGGATGCTTTCCCCATCAAAATAAACCGCCCCCTGGCCTTTGAGGGAAGTGATTCCAACAGTGAATTCCGGATTTTTGCTTTGGTTTCGGATATCATCCTGGGTCAGGGCTAAAAGATGATCTCTCTGTATATTCTTGGATATTTTAGCAATTAAATCCTGAAGGGCTTTGTTCTGAGACATTAGAGCTTCCATCTTTTTATTCTGATCGCGGAGCATCTGTTCCTGTTTATTCCACTGACTTCCGAGCTTTGTGATCTCACTTTTTATGTTAGTATATTCCGCTTGGGTCTGAGCACCTGCGGAACCCACCTTTTGATTAATGGTTGTCAACAGTTTTTCAAAATTATTCATCCGCTTTTTATAAAACTGCATTTGCTGGTTGAGAACAACAGTCATTTTTTTTATTCCGGCGACAATTTCACGCTGATTATTTTCCAGTCGATCGACCACTTCATTAACAAAATCTTGCTGTTTGACCTGCCTGTCCGCTTTGGCCTTGTCAATCACTACCATTACCCAGTAGACGCTTTTTTGGGGGTCAGCCCAATTTTGCTTTTCCCGGATACCGGAAAACACTTTGCGTGATTCCACAAAAAGAGACGAAGCCACCTGTTGTTCCGAATACTGACCCTTCTGGACCAGATCTTCCTTTAATTCAGATTTAACGGACACGGAAAGCTGATAACAGAGCTCATCCAATGCGCGGTCTTTGGATAATTTTCTGTTGTCATAACTCGGTTTATCACCTATAAAATCTGCTGACCCCACGCCGTAATAAACTCCGGTCAAATTAAGGGTCCCATCATGATAAGCCTGCAGCCATTGAGGATAGTTTGAAGAATACCCCATACCCGGGATGACCAGGAAAAGCGATAACGCCGCTGCCATCCAAAAAATACGGGCATTATTTTTTTGTATCATGACACCTCCTTATCTCTCTACCCTAATTGAGCGAATTCGGTTTTGTTTACGCTCAATTAGGGTTCTATTTTTCTTGAAGCAAGTTTAGAAACTGCCGGGCATCCTTATTGTCCGGTTCACGATGCAAAACCTCTTTATATATGATTTCAGCCTCTGATGGCTGACCAGACAGATAAAGGGCGGAGCCCAAATGTAAAAGGTATTGTGAGTTATCAGGATCGAGTTTAGTCGCCTGATGATAGTTGAAAATAGCCTTTTTCAACCTGCCGGTTTCAAGATAACAAAATCCCAGCCAGAATCGTGTTTCGGCCTCGCGTGATTTCTCTTTTTTTGCGATGTTTAACAGTTTTATTGCTTTGGGGTAATCCTTTTTGCGTACTGCTGAGACCCCATCGATAAAGGCATTCAAAGCTGATTTTGTGGCGGTTGCCTGAGTATCCAGCTGGGTTGTGGCCGATTTTTGTTCGGTTGTTTTAACTTTCGCTTCCTTTGTGGCAGATGTTTCTTCGGCACGGGTAGCAATTATCAAGCTTTTTTCATTTTTTGATCCGGATTCAGGAAATGAAGACATCGCGACAGCCTGGCGCCCGCCTTGATAATCTTTCGAAGTCAGTATTGTGATACGGGCTGTTTTGCGACCCGGATGCGAACTGAAAATACGAACATCTTGGGGATTGCCAAAATAGTTCAAATCGATTTTCAATGATGGAAAGTCCATATTCTTTGCTACTATTCCATTTTTTAAATTATCGATGATCCGGTTCCCACCGACCAGTGCGGGAGCCTGGTCCAGAAGCACGCCATTTTGGTTATAGCTGATGTCATTTTTAAGTACTTTGGCCGGAGAGCGGATAAGTTTTATACCGGTATCTGAGTTATAGGCGATCCGGCAGCTTGTGATACGTGCTTTAGCCATATCCACCGCCTCAACTCCATTGGTTTTATTTCGGTAAATGGTCAAATCATCCAGAACCGGAGATGCTTTGCTACCTTCAATCCGTATGCCGGTAATGCACTCTTTTACCGTACCACCGACTAATTCCGGAGAGCTTTCGATAATTCGAAAACCGATCTCGGAACCGTGCAGTTCAAAATGAGACAGCCGGCATTTTTCCGAAGACCTTTCAAATATAATTCCGCCCCAGTTTCGGTCTTTATCCGCTGCTAAAAAAAGCACAGGTGCATTTTTTTTCCCGCTGACATCCAATCTTCCTCGGATAATTAAACGGGACTTTGCATCAGCTTTGACCATTACTCCCGGGTTTATGGTAAGTATGGAACCCGCCGGAACAATGACATCGCCTTTCAGACAGTAGGGATTGGCGCCGGAATGCCAGATCGAATCCTCAGCCAGACTTCCTTGAACGGTTGTTGGGCCTGGCGGCACAGGGGTACCCGGAATACCTACAATTGTCTGACTTTTGTTTCCGGCCCGGTCGGCTGCGATGACCCGGTAAAAATAACTGGTATAATTTTTCAGGTCTTTATCTTCAAAACGGGTAAATTCAGTGGTATGAATTTTTTCATATCCGGAAAGTGGGGTGATGCTCCGCCATATACTGTAGCCGGCGATATCAGCCGCAGTGGATTTGTTCCAGCGAAGAAGCACTTTTTGGCTGCCTGCTACTGTTTGTAACCCCGTAGGGGAGTCCGGGGGCACGCCATCAATATTTACGAACCCCAGAGTGTCTTCCCATCTGCAAACATTATTCCAGTCGTCCGACAGCCGAACCACGATCACTCCGTCACTGATGGTATTTTTATGCCGGACAAGATAGGAGCCGATATAAGTTCCCGGAGTTTTTTCTTGCATGTCAATAGTAGTTTTCCAGGGTGCAATGCGAAACGTTGCTTTCAATCCGGCAGTGCCTTCAATACCCACCTGCAGGCGCTCTCCCTTTTTGAGAATTCGGTTCATGCCGTTATGGACCAAGTTAGATATTTTGGGAAATGATTTACCCTTAAGATTGGCAGAAGGCGGAATCGTCTCCACCGCAGCTTGGCAAAGCTTATTGATTGTGGTGATAATGTGATACCTGGACAGATCAAGTGCATTGGACGCCGCCGTAATAATGGCCCCAATGGGAGTTGCCGGGATGCTGCCGCTTCTTTGAATCTCCTTGTGCTTTACGGACCACAAAACCCGCCGGGTTTCTGCATCGATCATTTTAAGTTCAACAGCAACAGTGAAAGAAGAGTAAATTCCTGCATAAAAAGATTCAAACTCTGTTATCCGGCCAATGACCAGGGCGTCAGAGTCAAGAAGTTCTCCAACCCTCGTCGGGTCAACGCTTTTAAAAATATTTTGCGGCTTATAATTTGGCAGCTTGGCATTAATGGTGCTAAGTTCAATATCCTTGTAGGCCAGCGAGCTAAAATTATTGTAAAACAGCCGTCGCAGAAGATCAGATGCTTCCTTCTCCCGGGTTAGATTTTCAAAAGGAAGGATTGACACAGATAGGGGCCGGTCTTTATCATAATCCGGGGCAACAAAAAGATTTTCGGCAGGAATTTTGCGCTCAAGCGCCCCCTGAATACGATCTATTTTTTTATCTAACCCACCCCGGCAAGCGAACTGAAAAGACCAAACAGTTAATGCGAATACAAATACCAGAATTACTTTCAAGAAAGATTTCATACCATAACCTGTAAATCTTAATTAGTTTCCATCCAGAAATGGCTCTTTCCCGCAATCTCTGCGTCAATCTGCGGAATTACTTGTTCCCGCCGCAGGGCGGGACGCGTAATTCCTTGATTTCCTTGACCTTGCGAAAAATTGCTCATTTCTGCATTGGAAACTTAATTTGTGCCCAATATAGATTTATGGATGGGCACTAATTAATTTAGGCTCAAAGCAACGACATCCAGAAATGCAAATATGTTTAGTTATGGGCAGTGACTAGGGTTCCGGAGTCGGCATTCGAGCCAGGGTATAAAAAGATTTGCTGGCATGGCTATAGGCATGCCGGAAAATAGTAATGCCTGTCAAAGTCATTTCAGCCTTGGCTTCAGAAAGGTTTTGAGATCTGGATCCGGTACTTTTAGAGCTTGTTTTTTGAAGGATATTATATTGGGCCGCAAGCTTAAAGGCCAGATCGGCTCTGGCCTGACGCTCGGCTTCCTGCCAGGCTTTACCCGGTTTAATATAACTTGGAGCGGTGCCGATGCCATATACATATTCAGCATGTGATTTCGGTTCTTTGACCCATTCAGGAGGCTCATCAGAGTTTATATTGACCAGACGATCATCAATTTTACTCATCATCTCTTTCAGCAATGATTCATCCGGACAGATGGCACAAAGTGCGATAACCCCGCTTCCCAAATGATATTCGTGAACAATCTGAAGATGTTTTTCCAACTGGGATGCTCGATCCTGCCATCCTTTTTCTATCACATATGATGCTGTCAAACTTTGGCTATGAGTCTGGGTACCGGCCCATGCCGCTTTAATAAAAACTTTTTCGTTTTTCGCCATATTAGCCGCACCGCTTTTCACAAGTGCTTCTTTTTGACGTTTTTCGTCAAGATATATTCCGCTGTAGCCATAGGCAAACCGGCAACCATTAACTTTCGGCTGTTCGGCATACCATTTTGGTATCATTAAGATTTCAGATAAATGTGAATTTTCGGCGGGCCGTGTAAGGTTCTGCCGGGGACTTTGACAGGAAATCAGGGTTATTATCAACGCAACTGAAAAAAAAACCCACAGAGAAATGTAGCAGAGGTTTTCTTCAATTTTAACAAATTGACGACAACAACTATACTTTTTAACTGTCACTATTTTTTTAATTGGGTCTCTGTACACAAAGCCGACCTTCGAAGATTGATCAAACATTAACATAAGTTGAGCAATTTTTTGTGAAGAGATGTGCTGAGATCTTGATGCATAAGCGTTCGCGAAAATTGCAGGCATACCTATGGATATGTCGAGGATTTTCGCGGATCCTTGATGCGATAGAGATCGGTGCAGATCGAGTAAAAAATCGCTCAATTTAGGATTAAGTCTATGTATCTGGAAATCTGCTATTTAGACGTTCTTCGAAGCAGTACAATAGCCAAAACCCTCAGGATTAGGGCACCCGTCATTATCTTCAATGAATCAGACGGGCACCCTACCCGGAGAACGCTCCTGATGAAATTTTGAAAAAAATTCAAGTAATGAGTCTATTCTTCTGTAAAATTGAGTTTGTCGAGTTCTTTTTGTAACTCTTCAAAGCCTTTTTTTGCTTTGAATTCATTGTAAAGGGCTTGCTCGTTTTTAACCAGCTTTTTGGTCTGATTATTGATTTCCTTCTTAAGTTCGTCTGCACCCCCTATGGGCCATAAAGCTAAGCTATGCCAAGTGCCGTCCGGACATACTTGACGCTTTACTATTTTGCACCCATAAAGAACATGGGAGGCGATCGCTTTGCTTACCGACTCAGAGAACTGGAGCGACTGGGCTTGTTCGCCGATGCCGGATTGCTGCATAAAGTCTTTCATCATGGTCTGAACTTTCACCCGAATCGCCATAACCACTTCATCTCGTGCCCGCTGATCTGCCGTTTTCTTGGAAAGTGACGCCATTTGCATTTTGGCAAGTCCACTTCCGTAAAGACCGTCTTCAGCTGAAGGTGGATTCACTTCCCATTCGGGAATACATTGCGCCTGTTCTGCTGGCCCAACAGGTTTAGGCCCCGGTTGTGTTGCACAGGCCACAATTAAAAGGCCGCCCAAAATAATAATTCCCAATACCAAAACTCCCTTTTTCCCTTTCTTCATTTACGCCTCCTTGTCTATTGCTGGTTAATGTTTTCAAGTATTATCAATCCATAAATGGTCTTTTTGCCCAATCTCTGC
>JASFLX010000080.1:0-11155 GCA_050117895.1 Desulfobacterales bacterium
ATTGCGTTGTCTAACTCTATGAAATTAAGGGCCGGTCTGGCGCTGACCCGTGAAGTTAATCGATTTCTTGGCTATAATGCTGTAGAAACAGATTGCGGGTTTGCTATGTCGCCGGTTAAAACCTGATTCCGACAAGCCCGCCCTCCTGCCAAATGGAGTAAGGCGGACGGGCCGGAACCAAGAATACTTGCCACCAAGGCACAAAGACACGAAGGATTTTATTTTGTTATTTCCTCTTCGTGCCTTGGTGCCTTAGTGGCGAGAAGAAAAAAGTTTCGCCTTAAAGGGCATAAAATGGGAGATTTCTCAAAGGTCTGGAGACATAATTCAGCATGAAAGTACCTCTGCTTGATTTAAAAGAACAGTATCAATCTATTAAGGAAGAGATATTAAAGGTTACGGAAGAAATTTTTGAAAGCCAGTATTTTATTCTGGGTCCAAGGGTCGAGGCCCTTGAAAAGGATATTGCCGGTTATTGTTCTTCAAAGCATGCCTTGGGAGTTTCATCCGGAAGCGACGCCATTTTGATTTCGCTGATGGCAACGGATATGGGCGCTCAACAGACGGTTATCACAACGCCGTATACCTTTTTTGCGACGGCAGGGTCCATATTTCGTACCGGTGCCCGCCCAATTTTTGTGGATATTGATCCGGATACGTATAATATGTCACCCGAGAGCCTGGAAAGTGTCATCGCTTCCATGACAAACAAAGAACGGGAAAGCCTTAAGGCTGTCATACCCGTTCATCTATATGGCCAATGTGTCGATATGGATCCGATCTTAAAAATTGCTAAAGAATACAATCTGTTTGTAATTGAAGATGCCGCACAGGCCATAGGAGCGGAATACCGGGGTCGGCGGGCAGGATCAATGGGCGATTTTGGCTGTTTCTCTTTTTTTCCAACAAAAAACCTGGGTGCTTTTGGAGACGCAGGCATGGTCATAACCGGTTCGGATGACCTGTATGATAAATTGAGCGTTCTTCGGGTTCATGGTTCCCAACCAAAGTATTATCATAAATTGGTCGGCGGTAACTTCAGACTGGACGCGTTCCAAGCTGCAGTTATTTCCGTAAAACTGAAACACCTTGACAAATGGACCCAATCCCGCCAGGAGAACGCACGTAAATACAGAGAACTTTTTGCAACTGTGGGAATTGATGATGCGATTAATCTTCCGGTTGAAAAGGAAGAGCGTCATATATACAATCAGTTTGTCATATGCGTAAAGGATAAAAGAGACGAGCTTCGCCTGTTTTTAAATGATGCCGGAGTAGGAACTGAAATATATTATCCGGTTCCCATGCATCTTCAGGAATGTTTTTTAGCGCTGGACTACAAAAAGGGTGATTTTCCCGTGGCCGAGTATGCGGCTTTACATACCTTGGCTCTTCCGATATATCCTGAGCTTTCGGATGATCAGATTGCATATGTGGTTGAAAAGATAAAAGATTTCTATGATCGTTAGGCGCTTATAAGTTTCAGAATGTCCGTCATATCAGGAGGGACGGGGGCTTTAAAACAAAGCCTCTTTTTTTTTACCGGGTGGGTGAACTCAAGCTGTCGGGCATGGAGCATCTGTCTTGGAACCGATCTAAACAAATCATTTGCGGTGCTTTTTCCAGCCTTACGACCCCCGTAAACCGAATCACCGACAACCGGATGTTTTATGGCGGCACAGTGGACTCTGATCTGGTGAGTTCGCCCTGTTTTGAGACTAAGCTCCACAAGGGTCGCCTGGGCAAAACGTTTCCTGACCCGCCATGTTGTTTCGGCTCCGCGACTTTTTCGGCTATGGGTGGACATTTTTTTTCTATCAACAGGATGTCTGCCGATGGGAAGTGAAACCGTGCCGGAATCAGATTCCATCCTGCCATAAACAAGGGCCAGGTACTTCTTTTTAATACTTCTCGACTTAAACTGCAGGGCCAGGTCATGATGTGCCACCGAATTTTTAGCAACCACCATCACACCGGATGTTTCCTTATCGAGTCTGTGTACAATTCCCGGCCTTATTTCTCCGCCGATTCCTTCAATTTCCGGGCAATGATAAAGAAGTGCATTCACTAAAGTGCCGCTGTAATGGCCCGGCGCAGGGTGAACGACAATTCCCGGTTGTTTGTTTAGCACTATAATATCATTGTCTTGGTACAGAATATCGATGGGAATAGGCTCGGGTTTAAACGATACCGGTTCAGGTGGCGGAATGATACCACAAATTTCATCACCTGTTCTTGCCCGATATCCGGGCTTTTTTGCTGTTCCCTGAACCCGAATTTTTCCATTGAGAATCAGGTTTGCAGCAACAGAACGGGAACAACCGGAAATGCGGGAGGCGACTAATAGATCCAGGCGTTTTCCCGAATCAGATGCATCCACAAGGATTGTAAAGGCACTTGGGTCGTGCATATCTTAAAAAGGAGAGTGGTTAGTCGAAATTATCGGAATTATCTGCACTTTCGGGTTTTTTAGAAGGGAAAAGCGACTCCATCTCTGAAATAATCGTTTGTTCATCGGTATTTCTGGCCGTGGAAAGTTCCGTTACCAGCAGTGTTTGGGCAGTATCATAAAGTTTACGTTCACCAAAGGAAAGATCCTTTGTTAATTTCAGTAGAGAAAGGTCCCTGTAAACTTCAGCCACATCATAAAGGGAACCGGTTTTGATCTTTTCCATGTATTCCCTGTACCTGCGATTCCAGGTCTGGGTTTCACCAGGCAAGTCCTCTCTTTTTTTCATGACGTCGTATACTTTAGAAATGTCTTTTTCATCGATCACATCCCTTAGACCGACCTGTTCGACATTCCATGTGGGAATCATGATTGTCATTTGGTTTTCGAGAATTTTCATCATATAAAAATCATGTTCTTCACCGTTAACGATCTTACTCTCAATAGAATTAATTTTCCCAACACCATGTGCCGGGTAAACCGCAAGATCCCCGGCTTTAAATTCTCGCACTTTTTGCTGAGATGCTTTTGTTTTTTCGTTATTCTTTTTCATACTCATTTTAACACCGGTTAATTCACTTTTATATGTGTCATTGGTTGCTTGTTATTCAACCCTCAACCAATATTTTCCCGATGGATTGGGATTTCCGCAAGATTTTAACAACAATTGATTCATACCATATAATCAACGAACAATCAATAAAAAAGGATCGACGCAAATTGCGCCGATCCTTTTTTGTTTAAACAAGTTTTATGAATGTTTTATTACAGCAAAAATGGTACCATCAGCAGTGCAACAACATTCAGTATTTTGATCATCGGGTTAATGGCCGGTCCTGCGGTATCCTTGTAAGGATCGCCAACCGTGTCACCGGTAACGGCCGCTTTGTGGGAATCGCTCCCCTTGCCGCCCAGATGCCCGTCTTCGATGTATTTTTTGGCATTGTCCCAGGCAGCTCCACCGGTGGTCATGGAAATTGCAACAAAAACACCGGTAACGATACTTCCGATCAGAAGTCCGCCCAGAGCAACCTTGCCAAGCAAGAAACCGACAATAAGTGGTGCAACCACCGGCAATAGTGCCGGAACAATCATTTCACTCAAAGCAAACTTGGTGACAATGTCAACACAGGCGCCATAATCGGGTTTGGCAGTCCCTTCCATGATGCCCGGAATTTCGCGGAACTGGCGGCGAACCTCTTCAACCACTGCCCCACCGGCATTGCCCACCGCTTTCATGGCAATGGAAGCAAACAGGTACGGTAAAAGACCGCCGACAAAAAGACCTATGATAACATTGACGTCGGACAGGTCGAATTTAATGGCAGCAGCGCTCTTTTCACCGTGGATAGCAAATTCCTGTACATAGGCTGCAAACAGAACCAGAGCCGCCAGACCGGCAGAACCAATGGCATATCCCTTGGTAACCGCTTTGGTGGTATTCCCCACCGCATCCAGAGGATCTGTGATTGCCCGGACGCTCTCATCCATTTCAGCCATTTCAGCAATCCCGCCGGCATTATCGGTAATCGGTCCGTAAGCGTCAATGGCAATAACCATACCGGTCATGGAAAGCATGGACATGGCTGCCATGGCGATTCCATAAAGGCCCGCAAAGTAATATGACAGATAAATTGCCAGGCAGATGGTAAGAACCGGAGCCGCCGTGGCCTGCATACTCACGCCCAGACCGGCGATTATATTAGTGCCGTGGCCGGTTGTAGACGCTTGTGCAATCTGTTTCACCGGTGCGTAAATGCCTGTGTAGTATTCTGTAATGATAACAATGAGAACGGTAAGAATAAGTCCGATAAGCGTGCAATAGTAAATGTTCATGGCGGAAATACCTTCCAAGTTACCCATGAACTTGTTGCAGGCATAGTAGAATGCAACGGCTGCCAAAATGGCGGCACCGAACATCCCTTTGTACAGGGCGCCCATGATGTATTCACTCTTTCCGAGTCTCACAAAGAAAACAGCGATCGCAGAAGCGACGATTGAGATAGCGCCGAGCACCAGCGGAAATTCAACTACGATTGGTTTATCGGGAAAAAGAAGATGACCGATCAGCATGGCGGCTACGGCCGTAACCGCGTATGTCTCAAAAAGATCGGCGGCCATACCCGCACAGTCGCCCACATTGTCGCCCACATTGTCGGCAATGGTAGCCGGGTTTCTGGGGTCATCTTCAGGGATGCCGGCCTCGACTTTACCGACCAGGTCAGCTCCTACATCAGCTCCCTTGGTAAAGATCCCGCCGCCCAGCCGTGCGAAAATCGAAATCAAGCTTCCGCCAAAACCCAGGGCCACCAGGGCTATAACATCATGGGTTACGGTATAGTACCCGGATATGGCGGTTAAAGCCAGACCGGCCACTATCATTCCGGTAACTGAACCGCCCTTGAAGGCCAGAGCCAGGCCGGCCGCAAGTCCTTTTCTAGCGGCTTCTGCGGTTCTTACATTGGCGAGAACCGATACCCGCATTCCGATATATCCCGCCATGAACGATGCGACTGCACCGATCGCAAATCCAATGGCGGTTTTTGCGCCAAGGGTGGCAAAGATTATAATGAAAATAATGATACCGGCAATGCCCATACTTTTGAGCTGGCGGTTCAGATATGCAATAGCGCCTTCTTGAATAGCACCGGCAATTTCCTGCATCCTTTCATTTCCGGCAGGCGCTTTCTTGACCATTCCAGCCAGAGAAATCGCAAAAAGCACTCCAAAAGCACCTACCAGCGTGCAATACAACGGTAAATTGTTCAATACAGCTTCCATTTTTCCTCCATCTGAATAGTTAACTTGAAATTACAATTCTTTTATTGTTGAACCTGTTCATCCCTTCCTTTGTACCTTTACAAAGGATTGTAACTACAGCATCCCGGGCCTCTGTAATGATCCGGTGTAAAAGATTTTTTTCTATTATAGTAAATTTTCCCAGAACATAATCAGCAGCACTAATCCCGGCCTCGGGTCGCCCGACGCCGATACGAAGACGTACAAAATTACCTCCGCCAAAGGCATCTATTATTGATCTTACACCTTTATGTCCCCCATCCCCTCCTTTCTCCTTTATTTTTATTCTTCCAAAAGCAAGGTCTATGTCATCGTGAACAACCAACATGTCCTCGCTTAATATCCTGTAATATCCTGCAACTTTCTGAACCTGCGGCCCGCTTCTGTTCATAAAGGCCATGGGTTTTGCCAGGATAACTTCAACACCGTCTATGGATCCGCGTGCGAAAATGGTGCCAAATTTTTGTTTTACAAGGGCGATAGAAAAAACTTCTGAAATTTGATCCACCACCATAAATCCTACATTATGCCGGGTATTTTTATAAGTATTACCCGGATTGCCGAGTCCGACGACCAGGCGTATACGTTTTTGCGGCATAAAAAAAGTCCGTCACATTATTTTTCATCACCGGATTCAGGTTGTTCTTCACCTTCTTCAGCGATGACTTCTTCACCCTCCTCAACCTCTTCTTCTTCAGGCTCAACCTCTTCTTCTATCTTGGGGCTGATTATTGTTACTACCGTAAAATTTTCATCACCCAAAAACTCAATGTCACTTTGACGGGGGATATCAGCCACATGAATCGAATCTCCGATATCAAGATTCGTAATGTCAATCTCAATAGATTTCGGAACATCGAGGGGCAAGCACTGAACCTCAAGTTCACGTCTGATGATCTGGAGTATGCCCCCAATCTCAACGCCCTTTGACTTACCGGTTGTTGCCACAGGAACATTAACGATGATCTTACGATCCATTGTGACCTCATAGAAATCGATGTGCAGGAAGTTGCGTGAAACCGGATGGATTTGCAGTTCTTTTACCATAACCGTCTTGGTCGATGTTTCTCCATTATGGGGAATAACAAGGTTTAAAAGGACCTGGCCGATTCTTCCCGTTTTCAAAATCCTATCGATATCGCTGATATTGACGGAAAGCAGAACAGATTCTGTATCCGGGCCGTAAAGCACGGCAGGTATCTGCCCTGCCTCTCTGAGTCTGCGTGCAGGACCGTTGCCTGTGGTGGTTCTGATATTTGTTTTTAATTCGATTAACTCCAAAATATATTAATCCTCCTGAAAAAACTTTTTCCATTCTGCCACTAAGGCACCAAGACACGAAGAAAGAATAATTAAAATATCCTTTGTGTCTTAGTGCCTTTGTGGCAATTTTTTTTTGGTTCCGGTTTATCCCGGTTAGGTTTTATACAAAAAGAGAAGTTACAGAATCTCCTTTAAAACTGCGAATAATCGCTTCGCCAATCAACTCCGAAATCGAAAGCACCTTGATTTTATTACAGGCTTTGGCACTTTTATTTAAAGGGATCGTGTCTGTTACAACCAGGGTTTTCAAGTCCGAATTTTCAATCCGTTCGATTGCCGGCCCCGACAGAACTGCATGGGAACAGCTGGCATGAATCTCCCGGGCGCCATTTTTCATGATAGCTCCGGCAGCTTCGACAAGGGTGCCGGCGGTATCGACCATGTCATCAAGAATAACCACGATCTTATCCGTAACATCGCCGATGACTGCCATGGCCTTGGCTTGGTTGGGAGCCTCTCTCCGCTTATCAATGATAGCAAGGCCGGCGTTTAAGCGCTTGGCAAATGCTCTGGCCCTTTCAACACCACCCGCATCCGGAGAAACGATTACCAGGTCATTATTAAATTTTTTTCTGATATAATCGATAATAACCGGAGCAGCAAAAAGATTGTCCACCGGTATGTTGAAAAACCCCTGAATCTGACCGGCATGCAGGTCCATTGTAATGATCCGGGTTGCACCGGCCACGGTCAGTATATCCGCAACCAGTTTGGCGCTGATCGGAACGCGCGGCGCTACCTTCTTATCCTGCCGTGCATATCCGTAATACGGAATTACCGCTGATATCCTGTTTGCCGAGGCACGCTTTAAGGCATCCAGCATCAGAAGCAGCTCCACCAGATTTTCATTGACCGGAAAACAGATGGACTGAATGACAAAAACATCTTTTGATCTTACGTTTTCATCTATTTCGATCTGGATCTCACCGTCACTGAATCTTTTTACCTTTTCCCCTCCCAGAGGAACTTGGATATATTCACATATTTTTCGGGAAAGGGCCGGGTTTGAATTTCCTGAAAATATTACAAAATCATTCATTTATATTACCATTTGCCATTGACACTACCTGGCTGGGGCGGGAGGATTCGAACCTCCGAATGCAGGAACCAAAATCCTGTGTCTTACCACTTGACGACGCCCCATAATTATAGATGCAGGGTTACAAATATCCCTGTTCCGAGTTGTCTCCTGTCTCTTTTGTTATCATATTGACAAGATACAACTGCCACTTGTCGCTCTCTGCAAGTGCGTTCTTTGCTTTCAAGGCTTTATCCGAATCGGAAAAAAGGCCGAATACCGTGGATCCGCTGCCCGACATGAGCGCTCCCAGTGCGCCATGTCTTAAAAGAGCCTCTTTAACTGAAAATATGCCCGGATACATTGATGCCGCAGGAGTTTCAAGATCATTGCATAAATGGCATCTCGGATTAAAGCTCTGCTTGTTCAAAAGGAAACTTCTAAGTTTTTTTTTGCATTTTGTCAATCCTAAATTGAGATTTTTATAAACCTTGGCCGTTGAAATGCTAAAACCGGGAAAAACCAATAATATCTTAAAGCTTTCAAGCCCTTGGTAAGCTTTGAACTTGTCACCAATACCGGATACTATTGCCGGTTTCCGGAAAATAAAAAAGGGCACATCGGCTCCGATTGAAAGTCCCATGGATATGAGTTTGTCCGGGGAAAATGGATAGCCGTAATAGCGGTTCAACCCCAAAAAAACAGAAGCTGCATTGCTGCTTCCCCCTCCAAGACCGGCTGCAACCGGGATCTGTTTTTCTATGGAAATTTTTACGCTTTCATTTATGTTCAGGGTGCTAAAAAAAAGAGATGCAGCGGCAAAGGCAAGATTTTTATCATTTTCAGGAACTTCCGGATGGCTACAGGAGACGGAGGGTTCCTTAACGCCAAAAGTAAGTGAAACCGTATCGTAAAGTCCGACACAGCACATCAGGCTGACCAGATCATGATAGCCGTCGGGTCGTTTTCCTGTAATTTTCAGAAACAGGTTTATTTTAGCAGGAGAGAGAATCCTCATAAGATGTCCGGATTATCCCTTTTCTTTTACATATATCATCCTCAGATCATATAGAATATTTTTCAGCATGGTCTCTTCATCCTTTGTCAAATTCCCTTGGGTTTTCTCTTCCAGCATGCCTAAAATATCTATGGTCTGTTTTGCAAGGGGCAGGTTCCTCGTCTTTTTCCCGGTGGCAGGATCGTCAATGAGTCCGAGTTGTACCAGTACAGATGAATTCAACGAAAAAATAAAGGTAGCAAAATTGATTTTCGGCAATTGATAATCTGTTTTATCCTCTTCTGGACCAATTGCCTCTTCGGATTTACTTTCCTCAACCTCTTCTTCTGAAGGTTTGGTTGCTTCTTCTTTGGTCTCTTGATCCTGATCCCCTTCCGCGAACATTCTTTTGTCTTTGATAATAAAATCTTTTTTTTCAGGCATTTGCGATCTCCTAAATATTTTGAGTTATAAAGGTAGCCTCAAATCGCCACCCCCGGAGGTAGCGATTTTAACTGATTCATAATACAAATCATGAAACACGGGAGACAATGAATTCCCCGATTTTTTCCGCAGATATTCCAAAAAGTTCTTTCATTCCCACGAGATCAATATACTGTTCATCCCACACCACACTGTTTTCCTGGACAATGTTTTTGATGCGCTCATATTTTCCGCCCAGGGCCTTTATCTTTACATCCAACGGAACATTTTCTTTAAACGATATATTCAACAACAGGATGTGTTCAATCAAATTCGGTGTGGCCGCAGAGGTGGATATAATGGGAATAACGATAATGCTTCGGTCGTCTTTCCGTCCTATGCCGATGTATACATTCCCTTCCCGTACAATGATTCTTTTGGTCCCCTTCAGTAGGCGGTCGGTTTCCACACGGGACGGAATCGGTTTTAAGGTACCTTCTTTTTTTATTATTTCGATGGTGGTTTGATCTGTGGGTTCACCGAGAACGTTCAAGCCTTGGATTCTGTAAAAAATGGCTCCTTTTATCCTTGAAACGATTCCCTGTAGATTTTTAAGAACCATAATATTCCGATTAATCAGTTGAGACGCATGGATGTTGTATTGGGTTAGTGCTTCGAACAGAATCCCTTCCAACTTTTCACTGATACGGCTTGTCCCCACAGTGACGGTTTTGGCCTGGTGCCGGATAGCATCCACCGGTCGGGACATGCAGTTAATTGATTCTCCCAAACACTCAAAGAGTGTGTTCAACATGTTTAGCGCCGTACCCTTTTTCCCGAAATCTATTTCAAAATCAGATACCGGTAGTCTCCCGGACAGATATTTTAAAAGCAAGGTTAGATCCGATGCTGCTTCAAGACCCATGGCAGACGGAAAACTGTTATCGCTTTTTTTCCTTCTGAATTCTTTATAGAAAAAAGCGATTTTTTCCCTGAAAGATTTTTCAAGGATCAATTCGTAAACATCCAAGCCCTTATTCGCATAATCGTCTACAATTCTCTGGATATCTTTATTGAACCCGTATAAAAAACGTGACCCTTCATCAATTGCCATGGCAGCGTAATACCCCCAGATATGTCCCACCAGGGTGTTCAGGATGGGTGCAAAATGCTCACTGACAATCGGGACGTGAAAAACATCCGCTGCATAAGGCTCAAAACGGTTTTCACCCTCGTTGGCGATGACAACGACTGTAGCCTTATGTGCCTGGAATATCGCCGTATCCTTTATAATATCTCCGATTACCGTTCCCCTGGCCCCGGCGGCGCAAACGATGATCAGCGGTTCCGATGACAGGTCGATGTGTTTTTTATCCTCAACATAATCAGATGAAATCGTTTTATAACAAAGCTCACTCAGTTTGATCCTGATTTCATCTGCCGAGGTCTTGTTAGGGCCGCTGCCTACGGCGGCCCAGTATGTCTTGGTTGTGGCAAGCCTTTTTGCAGAGTTTCCGATTTTGTTATGCATTGAAAGGATTTTTCTCATATGGCCGGGCATTTCAAGAAGCTCTTTAATTTGTGCCTCAACAAAAGAATCACTCCTGCGACCTTGAAGTCGGGCAATCTTAAGAGCCAGAAGAGCACCTGCAACAATCTGGGAATAGAAGGCTTTTGTTGAAGCGACCGACATCTCGATATCCCTGCCGCTGCTGGTGTACATAACACCGTCAACCTTGAAAGTGATATCCGAATCCCTGCGGTTAACGATGGCCATGGTGTAGGCGCCTCGTTCTTTCACCATATCGATGGTACGATTTGTATCTGTGGTCGTTCCGGACTGGCTAATGGCAATCACAAGGGAGTCTGACATCATTTTTTTATCGTCATCGTCATCAAGTTTAAACCCGCTAAGCTCCGATGCTTTGATTGCACTGATATAAAACAAGGGATTGTTCATATAGTAATTCAGAATGTCTGCACATGCATGTGCAGCAACACCGGCAGTGCCCTGCCCAACAAAAAAGATTCGTCGTATTTTTTTATCCAGCAGGGCCTTCTGCAACGTTTCAGGGAATGTCTTTTCATTCAGGGTGACGACATACCGCCGGATCTTATCTTCTTTGATTTTCCAACGATTCTGAAG
>JASFLX010000081.1:0-10965 GCA_050117895.1 Desulfobacterales bacterium
AGGATTTTTGGGATCTCCAAAATTCTTTCCACTGGCGGCTTCCACGAAACGGAGTGTCTGTCGAACTTGTTCCCACAGGGTTTCCGGAAAAATTTTATTTGAGTTCAAGTAGACATTGCAGGCTTCAGTGGTTATGGTGAAACCGGGGGGCACCGGAACGTTAATCCGAGTCATTTCGGCCAGATTTGCCCCCTTTCCTCCGAGAAGCCCGCGAACATCTGAGTGGATAGACTCTGCATATTTTTCGGCCTGTTCCATTTCATCAAAAAGATATACCCATTTTTTTGACATACCGATACATCTCCTAATTGAAAAATAATTAGTTAGTGTCCATCCATAAATGGTCTTTTTGCTCAATCTCTGCGTTATGTTCAAAAAATAATCCTCGGAATATTAAACATATGCCTGTGGTTATTGTTTTCACATGCCTTGATCTTGAACAAAAATCCTCATTCATGGATGGACACTAGGTAATATTACAAGGTGTTAATAAACCTATAGGTAGGTTCTCAATAAGTTCTGGTGTGTTAAATGATCATATTGACCCGATTCCATAATTTATTGAGAAGTTACACCCATAGGAACTGTAGATCTTATTTCGAACACCACATAAATCGACTCTTTTTTCAAGGGCCAAACGTCCTACGTATATAAAATATCGAAATGTTATTTACTTAACCTCTTCTGTCAAGGGAAATTTACCAATAATTCCCGGCCCGAACTCTAATTACTATCTCCCAATCCTAAAACCTTGGCATTTAAAGTATTGTAATTACATGTTATTCTTGCATAACTGTCAAACCGGCAAGTGCCATTCATCCAGATCCGCATAAATCGGGATTTCATTTTTTCTTTTACAATTTGTAAAAATATCTGACAGGCAGGGATGGTATTTTTTTTAAAAAAAATTAATAGATAAAATTTAATTACTTATAATTACAACCAGTTAAAACAGCTCAGGCAGTTTTTCCATTTATGGCACAACTGTTGCTTTAGTATTGGTAAACTCGAAAAGGCATTTGTTAATTCGTATTACGCGATTTTTCGAAAAATATTTTAAATTAACCGGCCCTACCCGGCCTATCTTTTTGAAGGGCAGGTGAGTGACCGTTTGACGTTGCGAACTCGCCCGCCAGGCAAGGCGAGAGACCTTTGAAAAACGTTCAATTTTGTTCAAGGCCAAGGAAGGCGAAAATTTTAACCACAGGAATACATTGAGTATTTTGAGGATTAAAATTTGAGTCTGACACAGGAATTGGGCAAAAGGGGGCATTTTTCAAAGGTCTCCTGAGGTGGCCCGGAGGAATAAGCGGGCAGGGTGTGGGTGAAAAAGGGAGGTTCAGTGATGAAAAATCAAAAGAAAATATTATTGGCGGTTGACGGATCTGAGGATGCCTTATGTGCGGTGCGGTATGTCAGCAAGCTGGCCCCGTTTCATCAAATGAAGATTGTTCTATTTAATGTCTTCAGCGGCATACCGGAATCTTATCGGGATCTTGCCAAAGATCCCCTATTTGCCCGATCTGCCAGGGAAGTTGAAGCCTGGGAGATGCAAAAAAGAAAAGGGATTCAGGAATACATGGATAAGGCCCAGCTGATCCTTCTGCGTTCAGGCCTTTCACAGGATGCGGTGACCATAAACATCCATAATAGAAAAAAAGGAATTGCACGAGACATCATCCAGGAAGCCAAAGAGAATTACAGTTGCGTGGTTGTCGGACGAAAAGGCATGAGCACTTATAAAGAGATTGTTGTGGGGAGCGTGGCCACAAAAATCATTGAGAAATTGGCTTTCCTTCCTGTTTTGATGATCGGCAGAATTCCCCTTGATGAGAATATTCTCGTCGCACTTGATAGCTCGGAGAATGCCATGCGGGCTGTAGAGTATGTGGCAACCACACTGGGTGGTTTCGATTTCAACATAACCTTGCTAAATGTCATTCGAGGGGTCAGGTATTTTCAGCCGGAAATTCCGGATCTTTTTTTACCCAAAGTTCAAATGGAAGCCGCTGAAAAAGAAATAAGTTCCGTATTTGATAAAGCGAAACATTGTTTGACAGACGCAGGATTCAAGTCAGATCAGATAAACACCAAAATAATTTCAGACGCCTATAGTCGCTCAGAAGCTATTGTCCAGGAAGCCAGATCCGGAGATTACGGCACCATCGTTTTAGGCAGAAGAGGGTTGTCCAGGGTCAAGGAGTTTTTTATGGGAAGAGTCAGTAAGAAGGTTATTCAGACGATTAGAAACAGAGCGGTTTGGGTGGTAACTTAGTAGTTTCCATCCAGAAATTGCCCTTTTCCGCAATCTCTGCGTCAATCTTCGGAATTACTTGTGCGGCGTACCACTTGTACGCCTCCGCGTAATTCCTCGATTTCCTTGACCTTGCGAAAAATTGCTAATTTCTGCATTGGAAACTTAATTTGTGTCCATTATAGCTTTATAGATGGGCACTAGGTAAAAGGTTTTTCGGTCATGAGCGCCATTAATCTGGACAAAATTTTTCGCCCCAAATCCATTGCAGTTGTGGGAGCCAGCCAAAGAACCGGAAGCATTGGTTCCGCGATTATGCGCAATTTAATTCAGGAGGGATATCCGGGAAAAGTATATCCAATTAATCCGCGTCATAAAACCATATGGGACTTGGAGGCATTCCCCTCGCTTTCAGAACTCGAACCTACAGTTGATCTTGTGATCATGGCCACTCCAATCGCTTCGGCTCCTCAAATCGTTAAAGAATGTAAAAATGCCGGGGCGGGAGGTGCCATTATCATTTCGGCCGGAGGAAAAGAGACCGGAACAAAAGGCCGAGAACTGGAGGCGGCCATCAAGAATGAAGCCAGGGACTCGGGGCTTCGCATTATCGGTCCAAATTGTCTTGGGATTGTTTGCAGCCAGGCCAAACTCAATGCCAGCTTTGCAAGTCATATGCCGCTTACCGGGAACATGGCCTTCATCTCTCAAAGCGGTGCAATTTGTACCTCCGTTCTTGACCTTTCCATCAAAGAACAAATCGGGTTTAGCTATTTTGTGAGCCTTGGTTCGATGCTGGATGTGGATTTTGGAGACATCATCGATTATCTTGGCGGAGATTATCAAGTTAATAGTATAATTATGTATATTGAAAGCCTGAGTCGGTTCAGGAATTTCATGAGTGCCGCCCGGGCCGTATCTCGGGTAAAACCGATTATTGCGGTAAAAGCGGGACGTACAAAGGCAGGGGCCAAAGCCGCTGCGACTCATACCGGCTCTCTTGCCGGAGAAGATGCGGTTTATGATGCGGCCTTCGATCGAGCGGGAATTGTTCGGGTCAAAACCTTTGAAGAACTTTTTGACTGTGCGGAACTTCTGGCCAAACAGCCGCGGCCTGTGGATCCCGGACTTGCAATTATCACCAATGCGGGCGGTCCGGGGGTTATGGCTGCCGATGCGCTTTTTGATTACGGCGTTGACCCGGTTGCGTTACGCCCCGAAACCATTCAGAAATTGGATGAATTGCTTCCACCTCACTGGAGCCGAACCAACCCGATTGATATTTTGGGAGACGCCACTCCGGAACGCTATCAACAGGTGGTGGACATCTGCCTGAAAGCTTCTGAAGTGAAAGGGCTTTTGATTATACTCACCCCTCAAGCTATGACGCGTCCGACTCATGTTGCTGAAACCCTGGCGGGTCACCTAAAGGGCAAGCCTTATCCGGTATTTACGTCATGGATGGGCGGGAGAGATGTGGAAAAAGCAAAGGAAATATTTAATCGTGAAGGCATCCCGACCTTTGATACGCCGGAACGTGCCGTAAGAGCATTTATGAACCTCTATAGATATTCCAAAAACATTAAAATGCTTCAGCAGATTCCCCCCAATCTTCCGAAAAGAATAGAATTTGACCATGAAAAAGCTCGAACCCTATTGGATCAGGGGATTAAAAAAGAGAATTTTCTTCTCACGGAAATCGAGTCCAAGGATCTGCTTTCAGCCTATGGCATTTCCGTGAACCTCACGAAACTGGCCGTCACAGATGCCGAAGCGGTGCAAAAAGCTCGGGAAATAGGTTTTCCCGTGGCTATGAAAATCTGTTCCCGGGATATTATACACAAAGCCAATGTCAATGGGGTGTTGCTCAATTTAAAAAATGAGTCTGATGTTCATGACGCGTTTAAGAACATCATGGCAAGTGCTCGAGCGGGCAACGCTGAGGCCAAAATTGAAGGGGTAACCATTCAGACGATGCTCAGCCCGGAGTATGAACTCATTTTAGGCTCCAAAAGGGATCGGGATTTCGGGCCGGTGGTTCTGTTTGGTATGGGAGGGATTATGGCCGAAGTTCTCAAAGATCGATCCATCGCTTTACCCCCATTAAACCGCTTGTTGGCCAGAAGTCTTATGGAAAAAACCAAGGTTTATCGTCTGCTTAAGGGCTATCGAAGCCAACCCCCCGCTAATTTGACATTGCTTGAAGAAATTTTGATTCGTTTGTCCCAGCTGGTAACCGATTTCCCGGAAATCGAGGAGCTGGACATCAACCCGCTTTTGGTAACGAAAAAGGGTTTCTGTGCCGTTGATGCCCGTGTTTTTTTAACATCGACTCCGGTCCGTTCCCCCCTTCATCTGGTCATCAGTCCTTATCCCAACCAGTATGAATTCCGAATCACACATGAAGCGGTGGGTGAATTATTCATTCGCCCCATAAGGCCTGAGGATGCCCCGCTTCTGGTGAAGCTTTTTGAATCACTTTCGTCCCGGAGTATTGTTCTTCGATTTTTCAGCCCCTTAAAGATGCTCCCGCATCGTATGCTCGCGCGCTTTACTCAAATCGACTATGACAGGGAAATTGCGCTGGTGGCGCTTTGCGGCCCGGAACAAAATGAAAAAATGTTGGGCGTTGCCCGCATTATTACCGATGTTTACAACCGAAAACACGCAGAATTTTCCGTTATTGTCGGAGATCCTTGGCAAGGTAAAGGGATTGGGGCGGAACTGCTCAAGCGTTGTCTGTCGATTTCCAAAGAACGTGGGATTGAAAAAGTGACGGGTATTGTATTGCCTGAAAACACACAAATGTTGGCATTGGGGAAAAAATTGGGATTCAGTGTTAAAAGGGTTATCGGTGAAAGCGATTATAAGTTGGAAATAGATCTCACAAAACTTTGATAAGCTCTGAACTCCGAACCCGTGAAAAGTTTCAATCCATGTTAGAAATCCTCACATTTTTACATCCTGTAAAAAAACCCGACACAACATCTTTTATTTTCAAAGAAATCCAATCTCCCCCTAAATATAATCTTTAATATTATCAAGAAATTATAGCAAATATCGTCTGCATTTTTTGTTGGCATAGGTCTTGCTTTTAAAGATCATACATTAGTTAGTTTTAACCTAAATCCTACATACGTGCAGCTCAGGTGAAGTCGGCGCTTGCAGAATTTAGCTACAACCTAAAACTTAATCAATTCGTCTTTGGACGGATCTATCAAAGATGACGGGTGGATAAAGAATTCAAAATATTAATAGCTGACCGGAATCAGCATGTGCGCGAATTTCTAAAGCGAGAATTGATGGCAGAAGGTTACAGGGTTGGGCTGGCAAAAAACGTCCAGGAAGTTCTTAAGAAAGTATACCATTCCGAGAACCTGGACCTTTTAATCCTGGACCCGGACCTGCCCGGAGCCGAAATATTATCCTTATTCAAGAAGCTGCAGGATCGTATCCCGGTTCTTCCGGTGGTGGTGCATACTTATCTTAAGGATTATACCAACCACACGGATATTCTGAATGACGTCGCTTTTGTGGAAAAGAGTGGGAGCAGCATTGAAAGTCTTAAAAAAATGGTTTGCGAAATTTTGCGAAAACACCAAACGGCTTAAAAAATTAGTTTGTCCATAACCATGTCAATGACAATTTATCTATTTGATATTTTTATAGGTTTTTAGAATGAATCGCTTATAGAGGAACGTTGATATGAATCCGGGTAGCCATAAAAAGGACCCATATTATAACTCATTGACCCGAAAAATGATTTTGACCGTCATCAGTGTATCATTTACCCCCATGATATTGGTCAGCGGCGCAATCCTTTACCAGTTTCACGTTTCTTATCATGAAAAAGCCGCGGCCCATATAAAAGAACTGGTAAAGAAACATAAACAGAATATTGACTATTTTTTAGATGAAAAACTGGGCGACATCCGTTTCCTGGTACAAAATTCCAAATTTGAAAATTTGTGTAAAGCATCTTATCTGGAGCAACAACTGGCAACCCTGCAGCAGGAACTGGATCCTGTTTTTGTAGATCTTGGGATGGTCAATGCGAAAGGAAGCCTCATTGCATATGCCGGTCCTTTTAAATTGGGAAAAGCCCATTACTCGGAGGCCGAGTGGTTTAAGCAGGCCATCAAAAGCCAATATTTTATCAGTGACGTTTTCATGGGCCTTCGGGGGCTTCCTCACTTTATTGTTACGGTGAGGAAATACTTCCAGGGAGAGCACTGGGTATTTAGAGCAACCATCGACTTTATGGCCTTTAACAATCTGGTGGAAAACGTTCGTATCGGCAAGACCGGATTTGCCTTTATCGTGAATAGACAAGGAAAGTGCCAAACCAAGCCGTGTCTTGATATTATACCCAGTAAAAGCAACTACATGAGTTTATTAAAAAACGGGAAGAGAGGTGTAGACGAAATTTATATCATTGAGGCGATCGACGATTTTGGAAAGAAAAACATTTATACCTCAGCTTTTCTAAAAAACGGCGACTGGATGCTTGTATGTCAGCAAAATAAATCAGATGCGTTTTCAGACCTGTACCGCGCTAAAAAGATTGCCGGTTTAATTTTTCTTTTAGGGGGGTTAGGGATCATCACCATGGCGATTTTATTATCCCGGAGAATGGTGAGCCATATCGCACAAGCAGATCGAGAAAAGGATATGATGAACTTGCAAGTGATTGAAACCGGAAAACTGGCAACCGTCGGTGAACTGGCGGCCGGTATTGCCCATGAAATCAATAATCCGGTTGCCATTATGGTTGAAGAAGCCGGATGGGTTCAGGATTTGCTGGAAGACGAAGAATTTAAGGAAGGTGAAAATTTAGAGGAATTCCAAAGAGCGTTAAAACAAATCAACACCCAGGGGAAACGATGCAAGGAAATTACACACAAACTGCTCAGTTTTGCCAGAAAAACAGATTCAAGGATTCAGGTTGTCCAGATGAACGACCTGATCAATGAAGCCATTGGGCTTGCCGAACAAAGTGCCAAGTACAGTAAAGTTGTGATTAATACAAATCTTGAAGAGAATATACCTTTCATACCGGCATCTCAGACAGAGATGCAGCAAGTCTTTTTGAATCTTATCAATAATTCGGTAGATGCCATGGACAGTAAAGAGGGCGGCACCATAAACATAACCAGTCGTTTGGAAGAAAACAACATTCTCATTAATTTTGCCGATAATGGTCCCGGTATACACAGGAGCAACTTGGCTAGAATATTCGATCCTTTTTTTACAACCAAACCCGTGGGCAAAGGAACCGGATTAGGGTTGTCTATCTGTTATGGCATTATCAAAAAAATGGGTGGGGAGATCGATGTGAAAAGTGTCATCGACGAGGGGACCACATTTAGTATCCGCATCCCCGTCCCAAAAGATTTATTAGCGGAATCGTCAACAAGTTGATTTGAAAATGGATAACGAGCGAGAACGCCGCCGGGGACCGAAAGATGCCGTTTATGGATGGACACTAACTAACAACCCGATCAGATAAAGGAGAACATCATATGGCTATTGCAAACGTACTTTTAGTGGATGACGAAACTCCATTTGTGGAGGCTATGACCCGGCGTTTAACCAAAAGAGACCTCAGCATTACTCCGGCTTTTAGCGGAGATGAGGCTCTGAAACGACTCGAAGAAAACGATAAACTCGAAGTGGTTATCCTAGATGTAAAAATGCCGGGTATGGATGGGATTGAAACCCTCCAGGAAATTAGACAGAAATATCCTCTGGTCGAAGTGATCATGCTGACAGGACATGCCACGGTGGAATCCGCCATTGAAGGAATGAAGCGGGGTGCTTTTGATTATCTGATGAAACCCTGCGATATCGATCATCTTATTTCCAAGGTATCAGAGGCCTCGGCTAAAAAAAGACAGCATGAAAATAAGATCATAGAAGCGCGCATGAAGGAGATTACCGGCAGGATGGTTTAAGCTCGCAGAGCCAAACGAATTCCATAAATGGTTGGTCGTTATTATTCAATTTTTTGCTCAGTTAGCGTTTCATCTTATCCGGTGCAGGTAGAAGATGATGTCAGAAAAAGAGAAAAGCAAGGCCGGTCAGATAAAGCTTCTCCTTGTGGATGATGAAAAAGGTTTTGCCGACATCATTGCCAAACGGATGTCCAAACGCGGCATTGATGTAACCAAGGCCTACAGCGGGGCTGAAGCTTTACAGGCCATAAGAAAGGCCAATTTTGACGTGGCCGTTCTGGATCTGAAGATGGAAGATATGGATGGAATTGAAATTCTGAAAATCTTCAAGAAAATGGATCCGGATCTTGCCGTAATTATGCTTACCGGTCATGGGTCCGAAGCGGCGGCCAAAGACGGTGTTAAATTCGGAGCATTTGATTATCTTACAAAGCCCTGTGATCTTGAAGAACTCATAAAAAAAATACAGGAAGCGGTTCAATCAGGGAGGTGATGGAGGTGAAAAATTTCAATGTCCTTTTGGTCGATGATGAACTGGAATTTTTAGAGACTCTGGTAAAGCGGCTGACAAAACGAGGACTCAATATCAGTACGGCAAAAAGCGGTGAGGATGCGCTGAAAATAATCGGGGGAAAAGGGATTGATGTGGCGGTTCTGGATGTAAGGATGCCGGGTATGGACGGCATACAGACATTAAGAGAAATCAAGAAGATAGATCCTTTGATGGAAGTAATTATGCTAACCGGCCATGCCAGCGTAGAGGTGGCTATAGAAGGGATGGAGCTGGGCGCTTTTGATTATCTCATGAAGCCCGCTGATATTGATGAGCTGTTTTACAAGCTTCAGGACGCTTTTAAGAAAAAAACAATTCAGCAAGAGAAAATCGAAAAGCTCGAGGAAATAATAAGCTAGTAAATGAGGGGTTGGGGAGTTTTTTCGATTCAATAGCTCCATGAATAATCAGCGACTGCATCATACAAACTCAATCATAAGGGTTCGTAAAGATAGAACAGAAAATATAGTTTTAAATAAATATGTCATATGGCGACCCGCTTAGGGCATTTTAATTACGAACACAAAATACCGCTGTTCTATCTTAACGATCCCTAATGGTTTCAAACAGTGTATGATTTCGCTGCTGATCATTCATTACGCTATTTACCAAGAGTTATAGGAAAAACACCCCGAATGCTGAGGTAGTAAATTAAACGAAAGGAGCGGTATTACAGTGAATTTTCTAAGACAATGGGGTCAATTTATGATGATGGGCGCAAAAGCCCATGCGCGGTGGGAGATCGGTGTATCCAATACTATTTTTAGTGATAAAAAACGGCTTGTAATACTCGGTTTGCTGACCATTCCCATAATATTGGGAGGGATTGCGTTTGCAGATCAGATCGGTGGGGCCCTGCCGAATTTATTGGGCGGTAAAAAAGCTTACAGCCCTGCTTTTTACAGCACCGGTATATTTATCGTCTCGATCCTTATCGGTCTGGGCGCAGGACTGATTACCGGCTGCATCGGTGCCGGTGGAGGTTTTATTATTGCCCCCGCATTGATGAGCGCGGGCGTTAAAGGCATACTCGCCGTCGGGACCGACCTGTTTCATATCTTTGCAAAGGCCATCATGGGAAGTGTCATTCATCGGAAGCTGGGGAATGTTTCCGTTGCCCTAGCAGCGGTCTTTCTGGTCGGCGCTATTTTAGGCGCAACCCTGGGCGGGGTTATCAACCGCGTGCTCTATGAGATCAATCCGGTGCTCAGCGACGCATTTATCACAACCGTCTATTCTCTTATGCTGGGTTTTCTGGGTACTTACGCCATGACCGACTTTCTCAGGGCAAAAAAGGCCAAACGCGGGGACTTTCACGGTAAGGATGCCCATGGCGGAAAAGTAGAAGGTGTAGAAATGGGAAATCTTCCCAAAAAGCTCCAGGCCATCAATATTCCTCCCAAAGTTAAATTTGATTTTGATCTTACACCAACCGGTAGGAGTATTTCATGGATCTTTCTGGTCTTAAGCGGCGGGCTGGTCGGACTTGCGGCCGGTATTATGGGCGTTGGCGGCGGCTTTTTAACCTTCCCGATATTTGTCTATGTCCTGGGTGTCTCCTCCATGACCACGGTGGGAACCGATATTTTTCAGATTGTATTTACCGCCGGCTATGCCGCAATCAGCCAGTACGCAATTTACGGGTTTATTTTTTATACCCTGGCCATGGGTATGCTGCTGGGATCCCTGGTGGGTATTCAGGTCGGTGCAATTGTCACAAAGGTCGTTCCCGGTATCACGATCCGCGGTTTCTACGCCATGGCGGTCCTGGCCGGTTTTCTCAACCGTATCTTTGCATTGCCGGCCAAGCTGGGCGCCATGGATGTTATTACCATATCAAAAGGCACAGGCGCTTTCTTAGAATCCATTGGTGTCTGGGCCTTTTTCATCGTAATCTCCGGATTCGGGATCTGGGTAATCGGCACGTTCCTTATGAATATCCGGGTGCTTAAAGGTGAGGAGGTTAAATCATGATCGAGCATAAGAAAGAGTTTTATGGTGGTTTTGGATTACTAATCGGTTTTTTTGTCATATTGGGAATAATATTTTCGCCGGTCTTCAAGGGCCAAAACGGTTTGGAATATTTAGACAACCTGTACAACTCCATATCAAAAGGATCGGCCTATTACATTCAAACGGTGAAAAAGGAAACCGAACAGTTTTCCGGAAAATCTGTTAAGGTGGTCATAGAGATGGCAGACGAG
>JASFLX010000082.1:0-10921 GCA_050117895.1 Desulfobacterales bacterium
ATTGGGGTGAAGCCCAGAAATTCCCACCTATATCCCTGCTTTGTATCGCTCCATGAAATCCTTAACCTTTTCACATTCTTCACAAAGGGTGGAAAAAATGTTATCTGCCAGACTCAGGTTCTCTTCCTTTCCCATGGTTTCAAGCTGATAGGCAACATCGGCTGCTGTCCCGGCAGCAATATATCTCAGAGAACCTTTGAACTTGTGGGCTGCTTCATCCAGGCTTGAGGCATTCCCCTCTTTAATAGCGCTTTGAATTTCGGCAAGCGTCTGGGGCATTGAATTTAAAAGTTCATCAAAGCATTCTATTAAAAGCTCTTTGTCATCATCCAATATTTCCATAATTTCTTCCATGTCGATGGGTTTTGTTACATCGGTCATAATATATTCTCCCGCTTTTTACCGGATGTCAGTCATTGATGATTAAACATTAATCTTTTATCATTAAATATTGCGCTTTGAGTCTTGCCCACATAACCTGCTTTAACCCTGTTTCTTCCTTCAAGTTTGCACTGGTAAAGGTAATGGTCCGCTGCATTGATTAAGGATTCAGAAGATATATTTTCATCAGATGTTGCAGAATCAAAACCGGATATTCCAAAACTACATGTGATGTTAAAGGCTTTTTCCTGAAAAATGAACTTACGTTTACTAATGCTGTTTCGAAGTCGTTCCGCCAGAATGTAAGCTCCTTCAGGACCTGTTTCCGGAAGTACAATTAAAAATTCTTCGCCCCCATATCTGGCGATCCAATCCAAATCTTGACGAATGGATTGTTTAATTGAATTTACAAATTCTATTAACACGTGATCACCTGACGGGTGCCCGTATGTATCGTTAACTTTTTTGAAATGATCGATATCACATAACACCAAGGACAGGGGCCTTTTGTATCTTATTGCCCGGTTAATCTCCTTAGGCAGGCACTCTGTGATATATCCTCTGTTGTAGCTCTTTGTAAGAGGATCGGTGATGGACAAGATCCTTATGTTTTCATTGGCTTCTTTAAGTGATCTTTCCAGCTCAAGAATTCGCAGACATGTTTTTATGCGAGCTTTAAGCTCGGCAGGGTTAAAAGGCTTCTGAACATAATCATCCGCCCCGGAATTAAGACCGGTAACAATATCACCTTTTGAATCTTTTGATGTTAAAATAATGACAAAAACATATCCCGAGGCCTGGTGATTCCTGACGGCTCTGCATAATTCAATGCCGTCCATTTCAGGCATCATCCAATCTGTCAGAATAATTGGGAAAAATCTTTCTTTAAACAGGTCAAATGCCTTGCGGCCGTTTTCGACAGATACAACTTCATGACCTTCCTTGGTAAGGGTTTTCTCCAGAACCTTTCTGGCAATCGGATCATCTTCTGCCACAAGTATAGGGAAGTGGCCATTTAAGTCGCTTATATTCACGATAATTTCCTGCTGCTGTTAGAAGAGTTATTATCAGATGTAGGAACCTGCAAGACACATGCCAGAGATGTCAGCATAAAATTAATGTCAAAAAGTTAAATAAAATTAATAAGATATAAATCAATAAAAATTATTATGATTAAGCTTAGAGGATGGGTTGTTCACTGGGCAGTCAATATTTTGACAGTATTATAAAGAATAACCGTAACATCTCAATAAATTATGGATTCGAGTCAACAGAATTATTTAAACACCAGAGTTATTAAAAACAATCCGTTGGTAAATTATCCAATTGATTTTTTTTGTCATAATTTCTATTCGGCTCGGACGAATGCGTGCTAAAACCCTTCAAACCGTCAGTCGGTTTTCAAGAAAAACACCCCTCACTACGTTGCACCAAGATCAAATGCGTTTACCGTGTTTTTCCAACCTTTTCCCCATTGACATATAAAGAGCTTTTTTTCTATACTTCTATAACTGAAGAGTGCTTTTTGTGGCTGGTCCCTAAACATCAAACAAGGAGGGGAAACATGGTAAAGAAAATTTTATTACGGCTCGGCCTGATTGTGGTGATTCTTTTTTTAATTGTACCCGCTCTTTCAGTGTCAAGTCATGCTGCGGATTTTTCAGCCGATATGATTCATCAATCACCCATGGGAAACATCAAGGGAAAAATGTTTTTTAAACGGGGTAACTTCAGGCAGGAAATGATGATGGGAGGGCAGAAACAGATAACCATTTTTCGAAAAGACAAAGGGGTCGTCTGGGTTTTGATGCCGGCACAAATGATGTATATGGAAATGCAATCAGGCGGCCGGCAAGATATGGCCCCGGTAGATCCTGATGAAATAGATAAGCTTGGGGATAAGAAATACCTGGGCAAAGAGAAGGTCAACGGCTATATGTGCTCAAAATATCGTTACACATTGCATGGCAAATCTTCAGGTACTGCAATATATTGGATTTCTAAAAAACTCAATTTTCCTATCAAAATGAAAGTGGACGAAACATCGGGGGGTATAACTATGGAATTCCGGAACATCCAGGAAAAAACGGTCCCTGCCTCTCTTTTTAATATCCCTGACGGGTACCAGAAGATGTCTATGCCCATGATGCCTGGCATGCCCGGACAATAGAATCGTAAATAAAACAGTTCTCCACGAGCCGGCTGTTCGGTAATATCCGGATCAAGCAGTGCATCCGGATCGTTGTCTTTATCCGGGCCGTTAAAATAATTTTTTTCCTTTTATTGACAAGCAATCCACATTGTTTTATAAATTCCGAAACTTGAAGAACATCCCTCACGCACCCTAAACAAATCGATGGAAATGGATATGGATATCAACAGAATTGGAATCCTGATGATTTTTCTGTTAATGATAACCATATTTTTCGGGTTCCTCCCCTTATCCATTCATGCTGCCTTTAGAGGTATTACCGTATGAAAAAAGTATTTGTAGACGATACCAACCAGGCAACTATAATCTGTCCCAAATGCGGATATGAGAAAATATTTGATGTAACGAATTTCAAGAAAACTCAAAAAAAACTAAAGGCCAAATGCCGATGTGGCGAAGTTTTTCGGGTCACCTTGGAATTTCGAAAGCATTACCGTAAGAAAGTCCGGCTTCATGGTGAATACTTTGTCCAAGGGAGAGATGAAAAAGGAGAAATAACCGTTGAAGATATTTCAGCGAGCGGAATTCGATTCGCAAGTGTTGAGCCACATTATATTTCCAGAAGTGATACCGTTGAATTGAAATTTACTTTAGACAATTCAATGAAAACGGAAATCCACAAACTCATCAAAATAGTATGGATCATCGATCGCAATGTCGGTGCTCAGTACATTGATCCAACACCACTTGAAAAGGAGTTGGAGGTTTATCTCAAAACATAATATGTCCTTTTATCTGTTAATTTCAAAAAGCCTCCTTTATAAAACAGAACGTATCCTATCTGCCGAAATAATTCCTCAATAACAAAAACAATAGTCGGAGTGTGGAATTTAATGGAAGAAAAACTGTTGTCCGCAGAGGATGTATGTGATTATATTGGCAATAGAAATAGGGGTGGAAATGTCAATCCAAGCGTCATACCGGCGGTTAAATACGGAGAAGTGATTATGAAAGTTAAGGGGCGGGGAGAGAAAAAATGCATGATATAACATTAATCATAAAGAAGATAGACAGCTTAAAACCCATTCCCCAGGTGGCGAACAAGATCATTTCAATTGCTGAAGATCCTGAAAGCTCCCTTCATGATCTGACCAAAGTTATTACGTATGATTCAGCGGTTACCGCAAATTTGTTGAAAATCGCCAATTCGGCTTATTTTGGCCGGCCGGCAAAGTTTAATTCCATCCACCAGGCCATTGTCTATTTAGGGATGGATCTTGTGGTCGATCTTGTTTTAATGGCAAGCATCGCTGACAATTTAAAACCCGAACAAACCGGTTATGGTCTTGGAAGAGGAGATCTTTGGAAATATTCTGTTTTTTCAGCACTCATTGCTCGAGAGTTGGCGGAAAACAAGGGCATGAGTAAAACGCATCTGATATTTACGGCGGCACTGCTCAAAGATATCGGAAAGGTGATTTTAAATCAATATGTTGCAGATGCTTTTCAAGAAATCAATACCATGGTCATAAAAAAATATGTTACTTTTAGGGAGGCGGAAAAACAGGTTATCGGTATTGATCATGCTGAACTGGGCGGGATGGTGGCTGAATCATGGAACTTCAGTCCCAAAATGGTGGAAATTATTCAGAACCATCACCAGCCTCAAAAATCATCAATATCTGAAGTTGAAACTTCTATTGTTTACCTTGCGGATACGATATGCATGATGATGGGGGTCGGGATAGGCTTGGATGGTTTGGCATATCGATTTCATAAAGAGGTCATTGATATATTGGAATTTACAGACAGGGATCTTCAGGAAATCATGGCCATGTTCGGAGAAAAACTTCAACATGTTGAATCTTTGGTGAGCATGTCTTGATTTAAGATGGAGTATTCAAAACTTAGGGGCTTAAAAACTCTAAAAAAAGAAAAAGAGAAAAGTAATTCTGAAGATTGACCCCAGAGAAATAGTTCCCGCCCCCGTTGAATCGGCAGCGCATTCAACGGGGCCCCAGTACGATAGTTCCTACCTGCGGGGCAGGTAGGGCAGGCGCAGAGATTGCAAAAAAAAGCCATTTCTGGATGGAAACTAATTCAAAGAGCTCATTTTCAGTTGTTTGGTCAGATTAACCGACGATGTCCAGGATAGATTTAATCATTTCGTCATAGGTCCTGAGTGTTGCCAGGTTTGCCTCATATCCCCGTTGTGCGATCATAGATTGCGGAATTTCTTCTGTCAGATCCACATTAGACATCTGTTTTTCCTCAATTTGACCATCCGTTTCTTCAACAACGGTGGGTCCGGGATCTTCCGACTGAGTGACCTCTACCTTGACACTATTTTCAGGGCCTTCAACTAATGTGGCTCTGCTTTTTTTAAACTCCTCGGTTTCCACATTCGCCACGTTATTTGCAATAACATTCATTTTTTTACCAAAGGCGTTTAATGCGGATAACGTGTTTCTTGCTGAAGAAATCATGATTTTTCCCTCCGTTTTAAACCGGGAAAGCCGGCTCTTTGCTCATAGAACCTCGGGCTCGATGAAAATGAAAAAAGATTTTAGATTGCCAAAGATATAGAGCAATAACAGGGACCAAAGAGGGTTGCTTTAATGCAGAGTTGTTTTTAATACTACAAAGAGATGGTGTAAAAATCAGTCAGGCAACCCTGCCGCCGTATCCTCTGAATCTTGGATTTAGGCCAGTGGCTTTGCGTCCCACTCTTTCGAGTCGTTTGCCTTTATCTAACCTGTCAACTATGTATCGGTCATTTGTAGTGAAAACTTGAGAAAAAATAACACACTTGGAAAAGGGCCATTTCTGGATGGAAACTAACTCATTGGAATCAAACAATAATTATCGTTTTGCTTTTTGATTTTAAAGCCGTAAATTTTGATGGTTTCCGTAATCGGCCTGCCGAAAATAAAATCGGTCATTTCAGGATCAAGGCCTCCCTTTTGCACAACCAGCTCCCTGATTCGGGCGTCATATTCAATGATGTCGAGAGTGCTTTTAAGTGACTTATTTATTTTATTTTTTTTTAGAATATCAAGTAAAAGGTTGAGCTTTTCATATGAGCATCGGTTCTGGTGATCCTCAACCAGGTCCCACAGCCCTTCAATGTTTGAAAGAAGATCTTTTCGCGTCAACCTGTTTTTAGAATAAATCTTTTCAATTTCCCCTGTGTCCCAGCATTTCAGAGCCCGACATTCAAGAGGCCTGTTGTCATAAATTGTGCATGCACTTTCTTTTTCATTAAAAAAAATACAGGTCCACGATTCTTCTTGGCCTTTTATTTTTATGATATCCGAAACTGCCGGCAAAATGCATTCTTTAATATTATCATAAAACAGTTCACCTTTTCTGATGGTATAAAGATATTTTGATAAAATGATACCTTTCTCAATCAATATCTTATCTTCAAGGTGAAAAGACGGGCCGCCTTTTTTGCAGCAGGTGCCGCAACGAAGACATTGTGTAATTGTTTTACTCATAAAAGATTCTCAAAAAAATCGTTACCCTTGTCGTCTACAATAATGAATGCGGGGAAATCTTTGACGGTTATCAAAAAGATGGCTTCCATCCCGAGTTCGGGATACTCCAACGTTTCAATGTTTGTAATACACTCTTTACCGAGTCGGGCTGCAGGGCCGCCGATGGAACCCAAATAAAATCCTCCGTATTTTTTACATGCCTGAGTCACTTCTTTTGAACGATTTCCTTTTGCCAGCATAACCATGGAAGCGCCGTGCTCTTGAAAAATGGGCACATAAGGGTCCATTCGTCCGGCGGTTGTTGGACCGAAAGATCCTGATGCATATCCCTCGGGGGTTTTGGCCGGACCGGCATAATATATGATGTGGTCCTTGAAATAGCGCGGCAGCCCCTGGCCCCTGTCAAAGCGTTCTTTAAGTTTGGCGTGAGCGATGTCTCTTCCCACCACGATTTTTCCGTTCAACAGCAGCCGGGTCGCAACCGGATATTTGCTCAGTTCGGCCCGTATTTCATCCATGGGACGATTCAAGTCGATAGTGACGGCCGCCGTATCCTGCTCACCGGGCTCGGGAAGGAATCTGGCCGGATGGGTCTCGAGGCGTTCCAGAAAAATTCCTTGCCGTGTAATTTTAGCCTTTATATTACGGTCTGCGCTGCAACTTACACCCAGGCCGATGGGGCAGGATGCGCCGTGCCTCGGAAGACGGATAATCCGGGTGTCCAGACAAAAATATTTTCCGCCGAACTGGGCGCCGATGCCCATATTCTGTGATATCTTGAGCAGTTCGGCCTCAAATTTTATATCCCTGAAGGCGTGACCCGATGGATTCCCGATTGTGGGAAGCGTGTCCAGGTATCCTGCTGAGGCTAATTTGACCGTTTTGAGGTTTAGTTCAGCAGAAGTCCCGCCAATAACAAATGCAAGATGATAAGGAGGACAGGCCGCGGTTCCAAGGGTCTTCATCTTGCTTTTCATAAAAGATACCAGTTTTTCAGGCGTTAACGTGGCTTTGGTTTCCTGGTAAAGATACGTTTTATTTGCAGATCCACCGCCTTTTGCGATGAAGAGAAATTCATAGCTGTCTCCGGGTGTGGCATAAAGCTCGATCTGAGCAGGAAGATTGCAGCCGGTATTGACTTCATCGAACATGCTCAAAGGGGCGTTCTGGGAGTAGCGAAGGTTGTTTTTTGTATACGCATTGAAAATGCCTTTTGAAAGGGCTTCTTCATCGGAATAGCCGGTCCAGACCTGCTGACCTTTTTTGCCCATTACTATGGCGGTGCCGGTGTCCTGGCACATGGGAAAGATACCTTGTGCGGAGATCACCGCGTTTTTAAGCATTTCAAGAGCAACGTACCGGTCGTTGTCGGAACTTTCCGGATCATTAAGAATCTTTGTCAGGAGTGCCAGGTGAGAGGACCTCAACAGATGTGATACGTCCTTGAAAGCCTGTTCGGCCAGAAGGGTAAGACCCTGGGGCGCAATTTTTAAAATTTCATTACCTTCAAAAGAGTGTAAAGAAACATACTCATCCGTTATTCTACGATATTCGGTGGTGTCTTTCTCGAGAGGAAACATTTCCTGATATGAAAAATCAACCATTTGCCAATCTCCTTTTGTAACTGTTCAGACGGGTGATGTTTCAGATATATTTAGAGCCATGTGTTATAGCTGTCAAGGAGTTTAACCAGAAGTGGTTTCAAAACCTCCCCTCAGGCCCAATTCCTGTGTCGGACAGAGGGATTCAATACTCGAAATATTAAATATATTCCTGCGTTTGAATCCCTGGCCCCGCCTTGACTTTGAACCTGATTGAAGGTTTTGAAACCACTTCTAATGAGCATCCATAAATGGTCTTTTTGTCCAATCCGCCGGGGGCGGACAAGTCTCTGCGTTATGTTCAAAAAATAATCCTCGGAATATTAAACATAATCCTGCCTGTCCCGTGAAATGCGAAGTCTATTTCTCTGGGGTGGTTATTTTTTTCACATGCCTTGATCTTGAAAAAAATCCTTATTTATGGAAGGACACGAACGATCATGTTTCAGAACCCATGAGAATTAAATATATTATTCGTACCCTTTATGAGCTTTATGGCGTTATCAAAGTTTATGGAAAAAATGGTCAAATATATGACCAAAGTTGAGCGATTTATTTTGAAGATGTCGAGGAAAGATCATGGACAGCATCGACGAGTTCTTTAAGAGGAAAAGGCTTTGTGAAAACCCTGTCAAAATCAGTGTTATTCAGGAGCCAGGGGGTGCCTGAGATTCCTATGACGGGCGTGAATTGTCTATCGGAATTGCGTATGTGGCGAACAATATCACTGCCGTTTCCTCCCGGCATCAGAATATCCGTGATAACCAGGTCAAAGAGACCGTCATCAAACTTTTTTATTCCTTCTGTTACATCCGACGCAATTTCAATATGGCACCCGAACTTACTTAATGCCTTTTGAAATACATCCAAAAGCGATTTTTCGTTGTCGATGACTAAAATTTGTTGCATGGCTTAACAACTTGATTTCCAGTTACCGGTTTAAATGATGTGCCCGCGATAATTTTTGGAATTTTTTAAGCACACAGCCGTTTCGTGTCAAACCGGATAAAAACGGTTTGCCCACGGGTTATTAACAAGTTATGAACAATAAATATCTAATTGATTTAATGAATAATTATCAAGAAATGGTTGTTAACTCTCCTAAAACGCACAGAATTTTATGTATGTCATTTTTTCTAGTTATTTTAATCGGATAAATAAAAATGTCGGGTTTTGAACAGAAAGAGGTTTTCAGGAAAATCTTACGAAATCAGCGCTTCTCTTCTATTTTCAATCGGAGCAGTCGTATAACTTTACGTTTACATAAAAAAAGGAAGATCTCATCAAATGATTTGAAACCTTCCTTTTTGAATATAGATGATTATATCAGCTATATAACCATCCGAATATATGTTCGTTTTAGATATTCAACCGGATCACGGCGTTACTTTTCAAGTGTCATCAGAATATAATGGCAGGGACATTCTTTGGCACATAGACCGCATCCCTTGCAAAAATCCAAGTCAAATTCGTATTTACCGGTTGTCGCCGATATCTTAACGGCATTGTCCGGACAGTACATATAGCAATTGCCGCAATCGAAACAAAGTCCGCAACTGAAGCAGCGTTCGGCTTCCTTGATAATATCTTGGCGATCAAAAGACGGATAAATCTCTCTGAAATTCTTGAGCCGCGTATGGATGGAGATGGCTTCTTTGCTGAATCGCTTTTCTTGTTTATAATAGTAAGTATTCAGATCCTTGGAGTAAATCACCGGTGGCTGTGCCAGCCGCCTTTCCACATTTCCTTCAATGTAGTCTTCAATAGCGGAAGCCGCCCGCATGCCCTGACCAATGGCAGTGGTAACGGTTTCCAGACCGAGCACCGCATCACCGCCGGCAAAAACACCATCCATACTGGTCATGAGATCTTCGTTGGTAGAGATCCATTGATCGTCTCGCTTTTGAATTTCGATGCCGTCATAATCCACGGCCTGACCTGTTGCCATGATCACCGTGTCTGCCGGATAAACCGATTCCGATCCCTCGATGGGAACCGGCCGGGCCCGACCACTGGCATCGGGTTCTTTGAGCTCCATCTGCCCGCACAAAAGACCCACCACTCGATCCTCATCGGTGATGATTTTCACGGGATTGGTATGATAGCGAAACATGATGCGCTCTTCCATGGCCTCATCGATCTCGGCAGTTATGGCCGGCATCTCCACCCGGGTACGCCGGTAAAACACACTGACATTGGCCCCCAGCCGTTTGGCCACCCGGGCACAGTCCATGGCCGTATTCCCGCCGCCGATCACCACCACGTCTTTGCCCACGTCCACGATTTGACCGCTGTTGATCAGTTTTAAAAATTCCACGCCGGTAAACACGTTTTGGGCGTCTTCACCGGGAATCTTTATAGAGGTCCCGGTTTGGGCGCCCAGACCCAGAAACACGGCTTTATAATCGCGGGTCAATTGATCCATGGGAATATTGACCCCGACCTTGACATTGCATTCCAGCTCGATACCCAACTCCAGTATGTTATCGATCTCCTGCTTTAAAATGTAGTTGGGCAGACGATAGGAGGGAATACCATAGCGCATCCACCCGCCGGGCTCACTATTGGCCTCGAATATTTTCACCTGAAACCCTCTTTTGGCCAGGTGAAAGGCACAGGAAAGCCCGGCCGGCCCGGAACCCACCACCGCCACTTTTTCTTTTCTTTTGGAAATGAGTTTTTTATGCTTGAGATTGTGTTCCAGACCATAGTCACCCACGGCGCGTTCCGCGCTGTTTATGGCCAGAGGCGTATCAAAGTCCCGGCGATTACACCCCGCCTCGCAGGGATGGGGACACACCCGGCCGCAGGTGGCCGGCAACGGATTGGTGCGGGTCAACACATGCCAGGCTTCTTCATAGTCCTGCTTTTCCGCAAGCACTCTTAAAAACCCGCGAATGTCATTGCTCGACGGGCAGCTGTTGGTACAGGGCGGAATTTGCATGATATTCACCGGCAAGAGCGTCCGCCACGACCCGGTCTTGTAAGGAACAACTTTACGCAAATCCAGTGCTAATCCTAAAGGCAGCTTTTCCATTATAAGTTAAACCTCTCTATGTTTTGGTTGGCAATTTTCTGAATCACGGCCACGTCTTCCGTGGGCACGCCTTTTTTAAACAGAAATCTGAATCTGCCCTGCAGTTTCAGATACTCTTCCACCGGTACTTTGACCGGAATCTTTTGGACATTGGTGATTTTACCCTCCCTGATTTCAAATATGGGGAACAACCCCGTATCCTTGGCCAGCCGGCAGATTTGAACGGTAAGTTCTCCGGGATGCCCCCATC
>JASFLX010000083.1:0-10895 GCA_050117895.1 Desulfobacterales bacterium
TATTTCTTTTCATTTCTATACCTCTAAAAATTATAGATAGCGCCAAACCGAGCAGTATAACCGCGTTTCACATAGTCTATACAAGAACTTATTCCAAGTAAATACTGCGTTCTCCCCCGACAGCCTCTTTTAATCAAGAATCAAAGTTTAACACCAATCACGAGTGTTTTTACGAATACTCTAATCTATATTATTTTAATCAATGATCAAAGTTTGATCCCAATCACGCAAAATAAGTTGAACCCTGTAGGACGCCATTTATCCATCAGCGCGATCACATCGGTGGTGATTTTGCCTTTGGCCAAAAGTTACCTATAGATGCCTAAGGGTGGACCAATCGGCAAATCGATATGCAGCGGAGTCATAATAACAATATGCACAAACTTCCCACGGAACATCCTAAAATACCGTTATCTCTAATTGTTTACCTGAACGGCTAAATACATATTGAGCCAAACATTTTTGTAGCTCAAGGAGTTTATAACCATCCATTCCGGGTTGAGCTATCGATGTAAGACGGGCAACATTGACTCGATTTTGCTCGCAACATATTTAATAAGGCATGTTTGTAAACTCCTTTCCGTTTGTAATGCATAATTGATAAGAACTCACTTTTTGAAAGCAGATTAAAGTGATAAAAACTCGCTTTTTGAGAGCGGGTAAAGTGAAGTAGATCACCACGGGCGTAAGCCCTCGGGGATTTACTTATAGTTACTTCATCAGAAAAACTTTATACTCATTCATTTTTTTTCTCATTCCTCTTGCATCAGCTACAAACTTATTTAATTCTGTCCAGAATGCATGACTGTGATTCTTTATCCGGGTATGAACCAGTTCATGTAACAGGACATAATCAATCATTTCATCTGGCAACCTGACCAGTTTCATGTTCAGATTTATATTATTTTTAGAAGAACAACTTCCCCATCTGGTCTTTTGGTTTCTCACAGCCACCTTGTTATAGCTAAAACCATATTGCTCGGACAATTCATTTAACCTGTTAACAAGTTTCTTTCTGGCTTCGGTTTTGTTGATCTCAGCTGAATGCTTTGAAAATCTTTTATAGTCCTTTTCCACCTGCTTCATTTTAACCAGATGTTTTTTTATCCAGCTTTTTTTGGATCGAGCAAAATGCTTGGCTTTATCAAATGATACTCCAGAAGGAACAACAACTCGTACACCTTTAAATGGCTTCACAGATATACTGATATGTCTGGCCCGGTTACTGAGTTCAAACAAAATCTCACCTAAACCATCAACTTCAATTATTTTAGCTTTTGTCTTCAATTTTGTTTTTGTATCTGGTGTTCAGGACAGCTAATCTGACCCTGCTACCCATTCCTTTGCAGCTTCAAGATTATTAAAAATTCCAATTTTAGCTGGCAGGTCTGCTGCAGCAACCTGATATATTTTTGAAAGACCATATTCCAAATCGTTGGATACAATAACTGCTGTTTTATACTCAGCACGGTTTTTTGTTTGAGTCTCAAAATATCTGGCAATCTTTATAATATCATGACTATCAAATTTAGATGCATCAGCACCTCTTATATCCCATATTGAATTCATATCATCTTGAAAATCTGGATGTGTTAGTAATGCTGCTTCATATGAAGACTTGATTCCTTCATAGGTCATGTTACCAGTTACCGTGTGGATCATTATTTCAGCCTTTTTATCTACAACTGTATTTACTATCATCCTCATCAACCATTGAATAAATTCCCAACTAAGGTCCGTTATTTTAGATGATCTTCCGTATACAATGAAAGTTCGATCATCCGTTCGAGAAGCTCGTCCGCCTGAAGGCCCGGGAAATTGTAATGAACCAGTTCTTTACAGAACAAGCGACAAATATAGCGCAACTTGCGGCTTTTCTGCTTGCCTGCATACACGAAGTCTCTATGACCGTTGTTAATG
The DNA here is from genome assembly GCA_050117895.1 of Desulfobacterales bacterium. Lineage (GTDB taxonomy): Bacteria > Desulfobacterota > Desulfobacteria > Desulfobacterales > UBA11574 > S5133MH16. Next base: position 1,921 of record JASFLX010000083.1, read on the forward strand.
ACAATTATGTTCTTTTCCACATCGAATCTTGACCGCCACATTTCCGAGGGTGCCCGTCGATAAGTGTAGCCCGGAAGTCCTTTCCGCGATCCTCCTGTCATGGCGGATTGATCAACGAGCGTATCGGTGACGGTGATCAACGCCTCATCTGTGCATTCGATCTCTCCCTGACAAGCGGTGAGCCTTAATGTGGTCAGACCGGGCTCCGGAGGGGCAATAAAAACCACGGATTCACCATCGGGGTTCAATATCTCACCATCTCCGTCAACGATTTCCCATCGGTATGACAGATTCTCAAAAACGATTCGCCGCGAGCGATCCCGGCAAACCGCTCGATATTTTTTGCGTCTGTCAACCGGAACAACGCTCGATTTTGGAGAAATCAGCACACTGAACAGGGGGCCGGCATATTCATAAAACTCCTTGCGCCCCTCTTGCCCGTCACCATATTCAGAGGTAGTTTCAAGCATCTCGCTTTCTCGGTCTTTTAAATCCGAAGCGGTGCCCGGTCCCGATGCTAAAGAAAAAAGAGCGTCTGTCTTCTTTTTACTTTTTCTGGCATGAATATCGAACCAGTCATATTCCTCTTGAGGAAGACGCAGAAACGCCTCCCGGAGCGCACGCTGGACCTTGCGCAAAATTCGCCGGCTGGACCGTTCTTCTTCCGCCTTGCGCTGTTCTTCGATCATTTGTTGCAACTGGATTTCAACCGGCGCTATTGCACGGCAAAAAGCGTCAAACTTCTCATCACGAATGACACCTTGTCGCGTCCCTGGCGTAAGGTTCAAGAATGGTGCATCAAGAATGCCTTGCAGATAACCTGCGGTCCACGGTTCTTTCTGAAAATTATCGATATCTGTAATCGACGGCAAAATCCGCGTGCCGCGCCGATACAATCCAACTTGGTTGGCCGAACCGGGATCACTAAGGTACAGTTCCAGGTAAATATCACCCGGAGCGCCCGCGGCAGGTTTGAGACCGTGGAGCAAGCGCCCGGTGAACTGTCGAGGAACCACAATATACTCTGCTCGGCCCGTACGATCCACGACCTTAATCTGTACTTCAGACTCTTTGATCCGGTCCCTGAGTTCGGCCGCAAGATACCGCTGGATCTTCTCACCTGTAAGAGATCGCAGCCCCGGCAACAGGGGATAGACTGTCAAATCTGTTCCGTTGAAAGGAATCAATATACGTTTTTTGGAAACCGTGAAGTTCGGTGAGTCTTTGGTCATGGTCATTTCATATGGGTTTCCATCCACTCCGCAAGAGGTGATACTAAGGTTCCGGCCGACTGTCCAAAAGCTTAAAAGACCGATTCCGAATTCACCCTGGATTCCCTTTACGCCTTCCGCTTTCAATCTCTGTTTGATTGAATCGCAAATGTGGGTCGCCACATGATGAAAATTGGGCAGCCCATTTTTATCTTTTAAAATTCCCTCACCGTCGTCACTGATTTTGAGATAAAATTCTCCCTTCTTTTTTCCCCGGGTGATGACGATGTGTCTGGCCCGAGCATCAATGCTGTTTTCCACAAATTCGGCCACCGATTTCAGCGGATTGGCCTGCGAACTGGCAATGATGCTGATCGCATTCCAGTGATCCGCTATACGCAGCTTTCCTGCAGCTGCTTTCTTTTTTTTACTCTTTCGAACCGATTTTTTCACCTTTGACCTCTCAATATGGCCGTGTTTTTATAAAATAATGTAATAATATTATTTTTGATACCCAGTTTCAAGCATTTTAGCCGTTACATTAGAGATTTAGGATGTCCCTTACCTGCATGCCAAATTAAATTATAAAAAACTGTATGATGAATAACAGCATAACATTTTGTGGGGTGCTTAAGAAGCGGTGAGGGCAGAACACTTTTTACGGTCTTTGTACGTCCGCAGATGGGAAAAGCTTTTGAGGTATTGTGCAAGAGACATTCAATTTCCTGGCTCTCAAAATGGTTGATGTGTTTTTTAATCAAGGATCAAGGTTTGAGCCCATTCCCTTGCCGATATCCCTTTGCTTTTCCTCCTTTTTTCTTTTTCCAGTCTATACCATTCTCTTATTTTTTTTAATCCATCTTGTCCGAGTACATCGTCACGATCAAAATAAAAAATGATTACGTTACCCAGATAATCAATCAAACTCTCCCAACGTTCAAAATAAATATAGGAGAGCCGCCGAAAATAAGCTCTAAAAAAACTTTCTAATAATTCTAACCTGTTCCCTTTCCATTCTCGTTTGTTTTTATATAAAAATTTTATGACCCCTACAGCTGAAATCGTATCCCTTATCCCGATATGAGTCTCTTTTATTATCTCAAAAAATGGATCAACATACTTAATCTTATTCCTTTTGAAATAGCTTTCAAAGGTGTGCATTTCTTCACGATCACAAATCTGACCTCCCAAATTCACATCTTGTTCATGGAAAGTCACATGAAACAATTCGTGGTTTTGTTTCCGGGCTGTACCTATTCCTATCTCTTCGGCTATAAACGGCAAATAATCTTCCAAGGCTATAACTTCTTCCCCCGAATTAAAAAACCTTTCTAAAGCTGGCATCAGTTTTCTTCCTGAACGTTGCCTTTTTAGTGCCAGATTTCTTAATAACGGAGAAATCCTTTTTCGCAACCTAAATAGTCCCGGATCATCTATCTGCGAAATCTTTGATATCCTATGTGGACTGATTGCACGATTAACAATTAAATATGGCAGCACTTTTTTTCCATCATTTACGTATTCAGCTTCTTCAAAATCACCCTTTCCATCAGGCAGACTATACAATGGTTGATATGCCAAAAAATCAATAAACCCTTCACTGCAAGGGCCTAATTTTTCAAATGATGTTAAAGCGTTATTTTTATCTGTCTTATCTCCAACTCCAGTAAATTTTATTGAATTCTTATTATGGGGTTTAGAAACCGGATCATGAAATAAACCGGATGATTTGAATGTTAATAATCTTCTGTCAGGTAAAGGAATATAACATTGACGTAGGTTGGCAACCGAAAACTGCGCCTTGTCATAATGTCTATCCGTCATCGCAACAATAATTTTACCCCCTCTCGTCAATATTTCATTTGCCACCTTAGGCTTACCACAGAGAAAAATTCCTTTGTTTTCCATGATATAATCAGCAAGAGTCTTATCCCCTTTTATCTTTTCCGCGGCCAACTTTTTATTGCAGATTTCCATCTTTCCTGTTTTTTCCTCGGGCAATACCTGCATAAACACCGGTCTTAATACTCGATCATTTAATAACTCCTGTTTAACTAACTTAATCGCTTCTGAATCAGAATCGAATAATTTTACAATCTCCGGATATTTATCCAATCCTTCCTCTTGCAAATACTTATTCCATATCATTTCTTTAATCATGCTTTTTGTTTCTCCGAAGCCATTTTTTGTAACCTCAGCAAAATGAGACCGGAGTTGCTCCCCTGTAAATAGCAAATATATTGGATGAATCCTGATTTACACTCCATCACCTGCGGAATGTATTTCGTCGGTGCCAGTGAAGATTATTCTGCTCCGGCCAGAACTTCATAATCTTTGCCCACGCTCATGAACCCTGAACGGTGCTTGCCCATTGAAATTTGCGGTAGTGAAGGGCAATGCCCATTTCACCGGGGAACCTTTGAACGCTTACCTTTATTTTATACTAATTTAATCAAGGATCAAGTTTGATCCCATTCACACTAAAAGTTCTGAATGATTTTTGTGACCGGACCACTTAGGCAGATCATCGTTTATATCGATGACCCGCAGACCATAAAAGATATGGCACGTTGGTTTGAATTTCGTAGGAACTTTTGATACCCCCCCAAAATTAAAAAGCGATGGAAACGCAAGCCACATATTACGTCCTTCATCAGCAATGAGGGTGCCACACAATGCACAACTGACTTTGCAAGGAAGAATTCTCTCGTGTTTATTGAGTTCACTGTTGTAAAAGTTCAGGTGATCAATGCCTTGCGTAATTCTGACGTCATGTTTGTGAAATATAGCTGCCCATTGCATAGGGGATCCATGCAGTTTTTGACATGCCAAACAATGACATATTTTTGCATCTACAGGATCCGAGCACACTTCGTACTGTACCGCATCGCAGTAGCAACTAGCACGATATTTGGCTGTAAAATTAACATCTGTAATCGACGCATAATTTGATCCAAATTCTTTTTTCATGATAATATGCCTTCCTTATGGATCATTTCGATGAGAGTTTCATCATCCTTTATCATCTTCATTTTAATCAAGAATCAATGTTTGAGTAGGTTCACCGGGCTTTTTGGCCGGATTAATGGTCACCAGAAAGATCGAACCACCTCTGGTCTGCCAGAACCACCGACGTGTCGATCTGGCGGTCGGGAATGGACCAGTAGGTCTTGAGCAAATGCGTTTTTTCTTGGGGAGTGACCCGTCGAAAGTCGAACTTCTCATAGAAGCGAATCGCCCAAACAGCATCCGCCCAGGTGCCCACCAGCGTCGGGCGAGTGAGCTTCCGGCAAAGCTCAGATAAGAGTTTTCCGCCGATGCCCTGATTTTGTTTTGCGGTGCGGACATAGGCATGCCTGATGAGAGTGACGTCTTTCACATCCTGAATGCCCATGATGCCAATCAACTGACCATCTTCTTCATAGCCCCAAAAGACCACACCTTGATCGATTTCGTGGTGGAGCTCATCTTTGGACATATAAGGGACATGCCAGCAATCTTCGGGGATGACGCCGCGATAAGCTTCTGCGGCATCGTTGATGATCGAATACATGGTTTCAAAGTCGCTGGTGTTACATGGTCGAATCATGGCATCTCTCCTTGAGCACGGTTGGGTGTTCTGAGCGGCGGATTTCGGGTTTTCCTTTCTTCAGTGAAGGCCATGGGCTCGTTTAACGTCTAATAGATCTCAGTGACGAAAAGCCCAAAAAACTTGAATTAAGTATTAAGATTTGAGCCCAATCATTCATTTAAATCAAGAACCAAGGTTTGAGCCCAATCACATGTCCTTTAATGTGAGACCCCGTTATTACAATATTCCCATGAGACTTCCCGAGATCCCCAAAATAGAAACAATAATGCCGACTATACCCACCAACCAGATATCGTAATGCGGATGTCTTGTAAGAACAATATGCATTGTTATAAGAGAAATTGAGAGCACCATAAGAAAATAAGAAAATATTTTAAAAACAGTGATCAATGTCTCATTATGGTTAAACTCGAAAATTAGATTGGCTGCTGAAGCGATTAATATAGCCGCAATAATGATAAGGATAGAGTAACTAATTGCTTTAATCAGCTTTTCCAATTTCGAAATTCTCCGTAACGTTATCTGAATGCATCCGAACCTCTCTCGGCAAATCACCTATAAAACGAGCATAACATAGGGGTTTCGGAATTTGCAAGATATGGGCCGAATTGATGTTGATATTGAAACATCTTCCTGGAAATGAAAAAGGTGTCGTGTTTAGATTGGTAAATAATATGCCCTATTCACTATTCAAGCTTTGACCGCACTACTCTCATTTCCCCCTGTCATGGGTCAATAGTAGACTTGACCCCACTCACGTGACCCCACTCACGGGCTATGATAAGGGTGGTTTTCTTTTGTTGCGCCACACAAGTATAACGGCAATAACAAATATAGGTAAGCTTACCATATACGCAAGTGAAAGTCCCCAGTATGAATTGATAAAGAGAAAGAGAGATCCGGAGATCAAAAACAACATTGCGCTAACCATGTAGCACCAATTACCTCTCATTTCATATCCTTATATAAATCAAACCGATACCAAAGATTATCAACATTGTTAGTGTGGTAATTGAGCCTATTCTCAGAGCAACCCAACTTAATCCTATAATAGGTAATAGGCTGAACCGAGTAATTGCTTTAAGATAATCATGTTTTGAAATATATTCAGCTATAACCGGCGAATAAGAATAGTATATACGAACAAATTTCCGGCCTAATTGGTTGGTCAACAAATGGTTGTCTCTGAACTTACGCAGGATCTTGACATGTGGATCAATTGGAGAACCATAAGCTGCAGTGGCTATGAAACAGCTTCCCACAATCCAATAGGAGTCATCATCATCGTCTATGTAAATTATTGCCCAAAGGCAACCCCTGTTATTGTTTATAGCATCTTGTTCTGCATTGGCTAATTGAGCGTCGTATGCGATATCCGGAGGATCTGAAACGGCATATGCATAACCACAAGAGACAAGTTCAAGATTAACAAACACCCCATTCACATAAACATACCTCAAAAGTCTTCCGTCTATATCTGTTTCTGATACATCTTTTTCTAAATATACGGTTTCCCCTGAAATCAGTGATGATAATTGTTGAGTTGCTTCAGTCGAACAAGTTTCTCCTGCTTCCGGAGCATCTATCCCAATTAATCTGACATTTTTACCATCAGTTAGTTCGAATGTGTTACCGTCAATAATTCTTTGAACCTCATAATATCCATCCGGATAATCTGCTAAACAAATATCAGCAAAAATTAATGAAGATATTATAGAAAGATAAAACGCTATTATGATCGAGCGATTATGCATCTTAACTTCCAAGTCCCAGAAAGTAGACGGGAGATATCCGAATTCTAACGCATTTTTTACCCGCTGGCATGAAGCGCCATCGGAACACCCGTCTGATGAAGAAAAGTGTTGTGCAATGAGTTAGCCAATCTTAACAGCAAGCATTGAGACTGAGCCTCCATCAACCCCTTGTACCGGAAAGCTTACTTTTTCCATTTCCTTGCGAAGTCCAAGTACATAAATAAAAGGTATGTAATAATGAGCAGAAACAGAAAGTATGGCCCTGGGGCGTGGAATTGATTTACCTATAGAAGCCCATCCCTCGGTATAATTGTTTTCAGACAATGCGTTCATTGGATTACCATGCCCAATGAAAATTGCGGGCATTAAATTCGTCAATAAAATACCTCCCTTTATTCGCCCGACATCAGACATTCACCGGCTGGCAATTTGAGGGTCAATCCATGGAAACTTTTTAAAATTTTTACCCTAACACACTTTAATCAAGAATCAAGGTTTGACCCCGATCATATTCCGGTCATTTTTAAATAGATTCTGCATCTGGCCCGGAATTGCCGGTGTGGTGACGGTTTCCGGCTCTGTTCCGCCCGGCAGTCGAAATGTGAGCGCGTGCGCATGCAGCGCAAGACGATCAAAGGCAAAAATCTTTTTCAGATAATCTGCGGCCCGTTTGGAGCCGTAACGGGCGTCGCCGACCACCGCATGACCGGACAGCTTTGCGTGGCGCCGGATCTGATGCTTGCGGCCGGAGATAAGTTCAATTTCCACCATCGTGTAATGGGCACTGCGGTCAAGGATTCGGTAACGTGTTCTGGCAGGTTGCCGTCGGCCGGCGCCTTGGGGCTGAAGGCGTCCGCCGGCAGTTTTGGCAAGCGCCCAGGTCCATGTTCCCCACGAGTCGGCGCCTTGCGGGTTTTCCAGCATGCCATGCAAAATAGCAATATATCGTTTTTTTACCTGACGGGATTCAAACTGCTTTGAAAAAAATCGAAACATTTCCGGGGTGGCGGCCAGTAGAATAATGCCGCTTGTTTCCTTGTCGAGTCGATGAACAGGATTGACTCTGAAATCCGAGCCCATACCTGTCTGAGCTAAAACGGAAGGTTCTTTTTGAATAAACGCGGATGCCAAGGAGCAAACATCTCGCCCGGGTTCGTTGTGCACGGTAATGCCGGCGGGTTTATCCACCACCAGCCAGCCCTTTCCGGTGGCGAGCACCGGTATAGGTAATGATTTGCTGTCAATGATTATCATCGGATCTTTTTAAAGAATGATTAATTTCGCTCCCACTTAAATTGAAATTCAACCTCCTCCATATTGCCTTCTCTTTCATGTTCTATATTAAAAATAGCGCTGGATGGAATATTTAACCGTTCACCTGCGATCTGAATTCGGAATGGTTTATCTTTTTCTAAGCAATCCGCAAGCCTTCGTAATTTTGCCACCATTTGTTTGGTAGTGTACCCCTTTTCGATATCCCTATCTTTTTTCATTTATCCCTCCTATCGTCGCTTGTAGTTTGCCCCTGACAGCCTCTTTCTTGTCAAGCCGTCTCGTCTCGTCGTAGCTCGAAGAGCGAAGTCGGAAGCTCACAGCTCACAGCGAAGGCTGATAATCAATGATCAAGGTTTGAGCCCATTCATTATTTATATTAGCTGGGACAACAAGGTCCTAACCGGAACGATGATTGGCTGCTCAGTTGAAAAACAATCCGCATTAACATAATCCATTGCAAAATTTGCCTGGAATGCATGGTTTGCTTTTATTTGTTTATGATAAAAAACCAGATCTTTGCTAATAGACTTTCTCTTCCCTGTTTTTACTTCAGTCAGAAACCAAGGTTCTTGATTGCGGGTAACCAGAAAATCGACTTCCCGTCCGTCCTTATTTCGAAGGAAATATAAGCCGTAATCACCAAATCCATTATCTGTCCACCAGTGGACTGCCTTGAGGAGGTGGGATGCAACAAAATTTTCAGACTTGACTCCTGAATCAGTCAGCAGGGACCAGTCCCAGAGGTAAATCTTCGGTTGTTTGAGCAGAGATCTCGAAACATTTCGGAACCAGGGCTGTATCGTAAAACAATAATACAAGGATTCAAGTACTTTTATCCAGCGGCGAATTGTATCTACGGAAACGTTCACTTTTCTTGCAAGATTCGAATAATTTATGAGCTGTCCCGACTGATGTTTAAGGATTTCGGCCAGCATCTCAATCTGATGAATTTCCTGAACTCTTGTAAAATCACGAATGTCTTCGGTAAAAAGCTGCTGTTGCCGCAATTTTTTCCAACGGTTTGAAAATCGCAGATCTTTCTTTAAATAGGGTTCTGGAAATCCGCCAAAGCTTAATAGTGTTTCAAAATCCACCGGATCTATTGGATGGGGTGGTTGTATTTCTTTTCGTCCAATTTCAGGG
>JASFLX010000084.1:0-10888 GCA_050117895.1 Desulfobacterales bacterium
GTCAGGATAATGCCCACTGCGTTTGCGCCCGCATAATTGGCCACCGATCTGAAAAGAACATCCGCAGCAGGCCGCTGATGGTGGACAAAGGGACCGTTCTTTACCTGAACATAATATTTTGCACCGCTTCTTTTCAGCAGCATATGAAAATTTCCCGGGGCAAGCAGAGCCAGGCCGTTTGCCACCGAATCCCCATCATGGGCCTCTTTAACCGTTATCTGGGAAAGGGAATCCAGCCGTTCTGCAAAAGAGGTGGTGAAATTGGCCGGCATGTGCTGAACGATAACAATTCCGGGTGAATTGGGAGGCATAGCGGTAAGAACCGTTTTGATCGCTTCGGTCCCGCCTGTTGAAGCGCCTATGGCGATTATTTTGTTGGTGGAAGCGATCAGGGCCCGGGACAGGGTTACAGGTTTTACCGACTCGGATTTATTAACAAAGTTAATCTGCTCTTTGACATTCACTCTCGCGACGGCCCGGATCTTATCCGCCAGTTGAACGCTCATGTCTCCCACCGAATAGGCGGCTGAAGGCTTGGAAATGACTTCCAGCGCTCCCCTGGCCAAGGCTTCCAGGGCCATTTTCCCCCCTTTGGGTGTCAGGGAACTGACAATGATCACCGGAAGCGGATAATATTTCATCAGTTTTTTAAGAAAGGTGATGCCGTCCATGCGGGGCATTTCGATATCCAGTGTGATGACATCGGGTTTAAGCTTAACGATCTTGTCCCTGGCCACATAAGGATCAGGAGCCGTACCGATAACTTTAATACCTCTTTCACGGGACAGTTCATTACTGAAAACCTTGCGAACCACCGCGGAGTCGTCTACAATCAAGACTTTTATGTCTGTTCCCATAAATTCACTTTCAATGGAGAATTGAAGATCGGAAAATTTGTATATTCGGTTCTTGGAAAAATTTAATCTTCGTTTGTAATATTCATTTGAAACGCCAGATAATTTTCCATGGTTTCAATGACAACAGAAAAACTTTTTTCAGAATCAGGTAAACCTTTAATAGAATCATGAAACTCGACCAATTCGGGAACCCCGAGGTCAAAAACAACATCCGAATCATACATACTAAACGTATTGCCGATAATCATATTTATAATTTCTTTGATGGTTTCATTGATTTGATCATCGGAGATTTCTTGTTCATCTTTTCCCATAAAGTCGGCGGTGATAGATAACGCCGATTTTTTGGGGATACAAAAGACCGCATAACCGGACAGGGGGCCGCTAAAACTCAATTTTGCAGCTATAACCGGATCTTTCCCCGTGTTCCACAGCTCAAGAATATCTATATCATCAGAAAAATCCAAAGACAAAAAAAACATGGTTTCCAAAACGTCAGAAATCGAGTTCTTCATCGCCGTTGTCATATCTTTGTTCTTCATCTTCTGTTTCTCCCATTATATGCTTTAGTTTTTGCTTGATTTGTTCAGGTGTAAAAGGCTTTTTAATATATTCTATTACCCCTTTTGCCATAAATTCTTCGACCCTTTCCCTGCTTCCTTCCGTTGTGATCATTACAGCAGGAATTGACTTGAGGTGATCGTCTTTGTTCATTTCTTCCACAAGCTCCAGGCCGTTCATATCGGGCATATTGTAATCCGTCAGAACCAGATCGAGCCATTCCTCATTTAAAATATCAAGCGCTTCCCGCCCGTTGGCGGCCTCAAAAAACTGCCCCACATTAAACCCGGATGCTTTGACGATTTTTTTAATCACCGCACGCATGGGAGTGGAATCATCCACGATTAAAATATTGTAAGCCATTTTTTGTCTCCAAATTTAATTCATTCTAGGCATATAAAAATAGGCATTCGACCTTAAACGTTTATCATGGCTTCAACCTGTTCTATTTTTTCCACAAAACCGGCAACCATTTTCTGAAACTCGGTTTCTGTAAGTTCCAAACTCTCTACCACTTCCCGGTGGAATCTGTAAGCCAGACCATCGGAGCCCACACCGATCCCCATCATCATACAGATCGTGTCTGCCATATAGACAATTGCAGATTCAAACTCGCTCATGGAGGTTTCCTGTGGCCGGTGATGGTGTCTGATAATTTCAACCATTTTTGGGCTGAACTTCCAGTTCTCGGCAACCATTCCGCCCAGCTCCGCATGATCGATTCCAATTACTTCCTTTTCAGCCTCTCTGAAAGTAAAGTTCTGTTTTGTTACCAGGGCGTTAATTTTTTCAAAAGAGTCCTTTACATACTGGTTCAAAATCACTTTGCCGATATCCTTTAACAGTGCGGCCGTAAATATCAGGTGAGTATCCTTTACCCCTTTTTTCTCGGCAATCTCACGGGCAATCAGGGCGGAAGAAACCGAGTATTTCCAGAGTTCACCGGCTTTCAAATCGTACCCTTCTTGCGCGGTTTGTAAGTTTTTGCCGCTGGCCGACAATAGAACAAGATCGACCACCTGGGACATACCCAGATACACAATGGCCTGATGCACGGAATCGACTTTTTCCGGCAGACCGAAATATGCAGAATTGACTACCTTTAATAAATTGGCGGTTACGGCCGTGTCATAAACAATGATTTTTGAAAGATCAGACATGGAACTTTTAGGATCCTCGGCAATAGACATGACCTTGCTTGCTACCTGGGGAATCGGTGTTAAGCGTTCTATTTTTTTTATGATTGAATTAATGCTGCTCATATCTTTTTTTCCCCCCTGCCCGACACTTTCAGCCATATATCACCGGTATTGATCGCTATCTTGATGGTTCGATTGACCGTACCCCCAACATCCTTGTAATCAATGATTACATTGTTTTTATGAAACATTTTCCGGACGGCGATATCATTCCTTTTGCCGATATTAAACAATCCTTTCTGGTCCAGGACCTGTGATCCTCCTACCACAATAACTTTCATTCTCTGTTTTTTAGCACCTAGCTCATAGGCGGCCTTGAAAAGGGCAGGAATGCCGGTATCGGCAAACATATACGGGTTCTTTCTGGCTTTCTCCTGATCCAGACTCGATTCCGGGAGCATATAGTGTAGCAATCCCCCTACCCGTGCTACTGAATCATAAATGGCGACACCGATACATGATCCCAGAGAATAGGTGACGAGGGTTGCTTCAATATCGTTTGTGACTTTCATATCTGAAACGCCGACTATCAGGTTCATCGATTTATCCTATAAGTAATTACGCTCTATCGTCGATCATGGGTCATTTCAGCAAGAACTCAAATTGTTGGAGTGTTGGAGTAATGGAGTGTTGTATTTATTAAAACTTTTTGGCATTTTCCAGCACTCCAGTATTCCACCAATCCAACAAATTTTATTCACTAATTCCCAACGCCCATCATTAAATCCCATATTCCGGCCATATCGAGTATGAGGCCCACTCTGCCGTCTCCCATTATTGCACCGCCGGCGATTCCTTTTGTATCTTTCAGAGTTTCCCCCAGGCTTTTAATGACAACTTCTTCTTTACCCAGCAATTCGTCCAGAAACAGGCACATTTGACGGCCTTCGTATTCCACTACAACAACTAAACCTTCCCACGGGTTTACTGAATCGCTTTTTAATTTAAATATCTGGCCCAGACGGATAAGGGGAATAAGCTTATCTCTTGACAAAATCATTTCTCCTTTCCCCTCAACCGTGGAATACTGTTCTTTGGCCGGCCTTAATGATTCCAGAATTGAAAGGGCCGGAATAATGAATCTTTCATTTCCCACCCTGACCACCATTCCTTCGATGATGGCAAGGGTTAACGGGAGAGTGATGATAAAGGTTGAGCCCTGGCCGGGTTTGGAGTTGATCTCAACCTTACCCCTTAGCTTTTCAATGCCTTTTTTGACCACATCCATGCCCACACCACGGCCGGAAACATCAGTGACTTGTTTGGCCGTGGAAAAACCGGGTTGAAATATGAGGTTGTAAATTTCAGATTCGGAGAGTTTGCTCTCATCGGTTATGAGATGGTTTGCTTTGGCTTTTTCTATGATCCTATCCTTATTAAGGCCCTGACCGTCATCTGAAATTTCGACAACAATGTTTCCTGCCTGGTGATAGGCTATAAGATGGATGGTACCGCATTTGTTTTTACCTTCTTTTTTTCTTTCTTCAGGTGTCCCGATGCCATGATCCACGGAGTTGCGGATCATGTGAACCATGGGTTCGTACAATTCATCAACCACATTCCGATCGATTTCGGTATCTTCCCCGGACATTTCCAGTTTTACTTGTTTACCGGAATTTTTGGCCAGGTCTCTCACCAGTCTAACCATTTTCTGAAACGTGCTTTTAATGGGAACCATGCGCATGGACATGGCTGTGGTCTGAAGACCGGAAGTGATCTGATTCAACTGACCCAGGTTGTGCATTAGTTTTTGATCCCGGGCCGCAACAATCGCCGGGTTCTGCCGGAGCATGCTCTGCGCAATAACCAGCTCTCCCGTCAAATCGACCAGGTTGTCCAGCTTTATTGTGTCCACCTTAACCTGAAGGTCCATATGCCGCATCCCGGTCTTTTTTTGATCCCTGAGAGCGCCGACCACGGCTTTGGATTCCACACTTTTTTCTTCCACAAGGATCTGCCCGATCTTTTTTCCCGGCTCTTGTTTTTGTCTTTCAAGCCCTTTTTCAAGTTCTTTAGCAGTGATTATGCCTTTTTGAACCATGATTTCGCCAACCGGTTTATTACCGATTTGATCTGCTTCCAGCTGAATCTCATCAATCCGATGAACCAGAGGCGTAATGTCTAAACCCATATCCAGAGAAACACCGTTTTCCAATCCGTTCTGAACCCCTTCAATCAGTTTTTTTAGTGCATCTACCGATTCAAGGATAATATCGATAACCGTTGCTTCTATACTGATCTCGGCGCTTCTGGCCTTATCCAGAAGATTTTCAGCACGGTGGGCCAGCATATTTATCCTGTCTAAATTGAGAAAAGCTGAGACGCCTTTAATGGTATGAAAAGACCTGAAAATTGCATTGATGCTGTCAAGATTACCGGGGTCCTGTTCAAGATCCATTAAGCTGACCTCAACGGTCTCCAGGCTTTCCAGGGACTCCATTACAAAATCCGAGAGTATTTCCCGGTCTTCTGCGCTTAAATCTTGAGCAGGAGGGTTTATGTCCCCCTCGGTCTCTTTTTTATCTTCAGGTTGTGCATCACCTTTATCTTCCTGGGTTCTCTCCGTCTCTGTATCACTTTCAATTTCTGTATGATCATTTCGCGATTCTTTTTTTCCCTCTTCGGAATCGCTCTGCTTAAACCCCAGTTCATTGAGTATGTCAGATAAATCATCCGTATACGCTTCATGGTTACAGATACAACGATGAATGGCACTCAAATGATCAAGTCCCTGTTCAAACGGCTCAAAATTATCGGTTTCTCCTAAGACTGCTTTTTCAAGATAACTCTTAAGACCGGCTATTACATTTGAAAAATCAGACCGGCCGATTTTTTCGGCATCCCTTTCCATATCACAAAGAAGGTTTAAAATTTTCCCCATGACCGGGATGTCTTTCTCTTCCATTGTCACGACTTCCAGGGAGATAGCTTCAATTTTTTCTTTAGCTTTATCAATCCGATCAGACATTGTACTATGTCCCCCAATTTTATTACGTTATAAGTGGTATCCTTTATCTCTATACGTATTAAATATGCCAGTCAGAGAAGATTTTTATGAATTCGGCGCGGGGCGTCCATGTCCATCATCCTAACAAGCGTCTATTCAGACGTCCAATTCCGCTATTCAACGGAATTATCCTTGATCTTACAAAACGGAAAACTTAATTTGTTCCTGTGCCCAATAAATATTTATGAATCGGTACGAGTTAGTGTCTGAACGAAAACTGTCTTTTTCGCAATATCTTCGACGACTCCGTAACATGTTGTCCTCGTTGAATGCGCAGCCAACTTGCCCTTGATATTAACCAAAATTCAAGTTTTCGTTCGGACACTAATGAATTACGCAGCCTTTTCAAGAACAGATATCTCTTTGCTGTTGAGCACCCGATCGATGTCGAGCAGAATCTTAACTCCCCCTCCCATCTTGGCCATGCCGAGGATATAGTTGGTATCCAACTTCGTTCCGAATGTGGGAGTGTCTTCGATGTCTTCTCCCTTTATGTTCAACACCTCGGAAACCGAATCAACGACGATTCCGATCTGAACGGTACCCACGGTTCCGTCCATTTCCACCACAATAATACAGGTGCGCTCGGTGTAATCGATGGACTCCATTCCAAACCTGAGCCTCAAATCGATGACCGGTATCACCTTTCCCCGTAGGTTAATGACCCCTTTTACAAACTCCGGCGTTTGAGGAACCGTTGTAATCGGCATCATCCCGATGATCTCTTTGATCTTCAAAATACCGATGCCGTATTCCTCGTCCGCCAGGGTAAAGGTCAGATATTTTCCCTCCCTTTCTTCCATTACCTTTATGGCTTGGTCCATTATATCTGTTGACGCTTCCATAGATTCCTTCCTTTCTACAAACTTAAAATTTATAACTAAATATCTGCAAAGTCATCATCCATTGGGATAACCTGTTCAGGCTTAATCTCCTTTGAATCGTCAACCACGACCTCTTTTCTAACCGGAGCAGCATGGGCTTTATTTGTTATGGTTTTAGGCGTGTTAACCTGGGTACGAGCGAGCCGGGTTTCACCCTTTTTACTTCCGCCGACCAGCGCGATAAGATCTTGAACAAAGCCCCTCATCTGTTCGGCCTGGGCGTTCATCTCCTCAGAGGCAGAAGCAGATTCTTCGGCATTGGCCGCATTCTGTTGGACAATCTTATCCATTTCTGTTACCGCTGAGTTCACCTGACCGATTCCCTGTGCCTGCTCATTGGAGGCGGCTGCGATTTCTCCGACAAGCTCACCCACCTTGGCAGAGCTTTCAGCCACTTGAGTGAAAGCCTCATTGGTCGTGGCCACTAAGTCTCCACCGTCTTTAACCTTTTTTACCGTTCCTTCGATGAGCTCAGCCGTGTTTTTTGCTGCATCAGCCGCACGCATGGCAAGATTTCTCACCTCATCGGCCACAACCGCAAATCCGGCTCCGGCCTCGCCGGCCCGGGCAGCCTCGACCGCCGCATTCAATGCCAGGAGGTTGGTCTGGAAAGCAATCTCATCAATGGTTTTAATGATCTTGGAGGTCTCTTGGCTTGCCTTGGAGATTTCCTCCATGGAAACGGTTAAATCAGACATGGAATCATTGGCCTTTGAAACGATTTGGTTGGCTTCTTTCATCAGATTATCCGCCTGGTTGGCATTATCGGCATTCTGTTTGGTCATGGAGGACATTTCTTCCAATGACGAGGATGTTTCCTCTATGGAAGCCGCCTGTTCGCTGGCACCTTCTGACAACTGCTGGCTGGAAGAGGCCACTTGACCCGATCCGGAGGCGACCTGCTCGGCGCCATTGGTAAGACCTTCTATTGCGCGATTTAAAGGTTTGGAAATCAGCCCTATGATTAAAAGACCGATCAGGATAATCACAATGCCTCCGCCACTGCCAATACCCAGAGATGTCCAGAGAATTACCTGGATATCGGACATAATATCTTTTTCAGGCACAAAACCAATAAAACACAGATCAGAGACTGTTCGATCTGTTGCGTTTCCTCCGAAAAGAGCGTCAGTGTTTTGAACGGGAGCAAAGGTTATATAATCAGTGTTTTCTCTGATATCGAATTTCCGAACTTCTCCGCCTTTGGATTGATTTAACCAGGATTTAAATGAATCTTCTGTTTCCAGAATACTGCCGATCATTTCTTGGTTTGAATGGCTGAGTACCGTGTTGGAACCTGTATGCAGGATTGCCGCCTCAGCGTTGTCAAATCCGTTTGTTTTCATCTCATTAAAAACTGAACCTGTCATATTTTGGAGGTTGGACCAATCGATGTAAGATAGGAAAAGGCCATTGGGGTTGCCTTCAGAATCCTTGGTTTTGAAACTAAAGATGAAGGTAGAGGCAGATTTTTGTCCAAGCTGTTTCATAAAATCGCTTTCCACAAACATGGCGCTCCGGACGGTCTTATTCATAAGATCGGATGCCTGTTTTACTCTTTGGCCCTGAAAAACACTTGATCCTACACCCGTTATATGATCACCCACTTCCGACTGGAGAACCTTTCCCTCAGTATCTGTCAGTACGATCAGACTGAATCCCTTCTGTCCTTTGACCAGGGATTTGAAATGACTTTGCAACTCCTCAGTCGTCTGAAACTCGATGGCCATTCCAAACACATCCTCTTTGGTCCAGTCAGAAAATAGAGATTCCTGAGCTTTTATGAATCTGTTGATCTCCTTGGCTCCGTTTTGGTTTATGAGTTTCATTATCCGTTCGCTATTTTCCAATGTACTATTACGGGCAGAGGTATAAGAGATTCCCATGATTGCCAGCATCGGTATAAGCGGTAACAAAATTCCGAATAAAATCTTGAAACGCAAGCTACTTTTTAAAAATCGATTAAATATGTTCATTTTAAAACCTCCCTGGTTTGCCACCTTGAGAGAATCATCGAGTAGTCAAGCATGTCGGCAACCTGACTACTCGAATAGGGTTGCGAATCTTTGAAACAATATTATTCTCCGGGCAATTTCTCAAGATGTGTGGGTTTTCCGGCAGCCTTCCTTACAGCGTTCCATTCCTCTCGGGAGCGCACCGCATCTTCACCTGAAATGCTGCTCAGTATGTCAAAATAGTCGAGTTTATACTTGTCTTTGAGTACCACGGCTTGCGGGTTACATTTTACCGCGTAGACGGTCTGCACCGATTGATGGTCAAAGTCACGCCATACCTGTTTGTCCTTCAAAAGCGTATATTCGTGATTTTCTAGAGCCTTGATCACCCCAGGTGAATCAAAGGAACCGGCCCTTTCAACGGCACTTTTGTATTCGTAAAGGATCGTGTAAGCCGAAGCACCCGAAGTGCTGGGATAACGACCATACTTGGCGGCAAATTTCTCGACAAATTCTTTTCCACGAGCATAATCATATTTGTAGGGTACTTTCCAACACCACGGCAGGGCTCCGATAACGCCTTCCATGACCTTGGGACCGCCCCCTTCTGCCATGCCGAGGGTAATGTTCGGCACAATGATTTGCATCTTATTCTTCAATCCCATTGCCGTGGCAAGCCGAACCGCCGTTGACATGTCTTTGCCAAACAGCACTAATACCAGAACATCAGGCTTTATCATTTTTGCGAAACTTAAGGCTTTTTTAAAATCTTTTTCAGTGGCTCCCGGAAAGGGGGTCGTCATACCTTTGTGTTTTGATTTGTCTTCGGTATTGCTGAACTTTCTCACAGAAGCCTCCGTGGTCCAGCCCCAAGTATAATCGGCGGTAATGTAAAAGAATTTCTTGCCCGCAAAATTTTCCTTCATATAAGATGCGATGGCTTTGGCGCCCATCCAGGCATTGTAGCACTCTCGAAAAGTATGCCTACGTCCTTCCTTGCCGGTCGTGGCTGTGGAATACGTGAGGGTTCCGAAAAAGGGGACCCCTTTGGCCTGGCACACTTTGCCCGCCGCTATTGCCACGCTGCTGGCAGACCCGCCAAGGACCATCTGAACCCCTTCATTGTCGATGAGCTCGGTAACATTGGCGGTGCTCAAATCGGCTTTGGACTGGGAGTCGCGCCATGCAATCTCTACCTTCTTACCCAGAATACCTCCGGCCGCATTGATTTCAGCGACGGCAAGCTCTGTGGCACGCCATTGATCCAGACCCTGAACCGAATATGGCCCGGTTTTGGGATAGTTCAAACCAATTTTCACCACGTCCGCTTTGGCAAAAGGAACGGGCAAAAGGCCGAACACAAACGTTCCGGCAACCACCAAAGTCAAAAAGATTTGACTCAATTTTAATAAAATAGATTTGTTCATGATCTTTCTCCTTTCGGTGTTCAAAAATGTTTTGGTTAGAAAAAGAATATCAAACTATGTCATTTTAAGTTTTTTATACCGTTTATTCTAAAGTGTATTTTTCTTCAGCACTTAGAACCCGGTCAATATCTAGCAGAATTTTAACACCCCCTTTCATCTTGGCCATGCCGAGGATGTAGTTGGTATTCAGCTTTGTGCCAAATGTGGGTGTGTCCTCGATGTCTTCGCCATTTACATTTAATACCTCTGATACCGCATCGACCACGATGCCGATCTGAACGGTCCCGGCAGCCCCTTCAATTTCAACTACGATGATACAGGTACGCTCCGTGTAATCGATAGCTTCCATCCCAAATCTGAGCCTCAAATCGATTACCGGTATCACCTTGCCCCTAAGGTTAATCACGCCTTTCACGAAATCCGGCGTTTGGGGAACCGTGGTAATCGCCATCATTCCAATGATCTCTTTGACCTTCAAAATGCCGATGCCGTATTCTTCGTCTGCCAGAGTAAAGGTCAGGTATTTGCCTTCCCTTTGTTCAATTACCTTGACCCCGGCTGAATCCCCTGCAGGGGTGTATTCAACCGGGCAGGCCGCCTGATCTGTTGTTTCGGCCAATTCTGTCATGATTGATTGCATCCTTTCAGTTATTAGTAATTAATCATTGGATTGCCTGATGAAATTCCTTCCGGAAGCAGGAATTTTTTATGGATGTTATTTCTATTTTTCCTGCTGAAAAATACCCGTCAAGTCAATCCGGCAAAGTGTGACGGGTAAATCCATCACATCTTACCGGGGTAAGCCCGGAAGACGGTACCGGAGTGAAATTCCGTAAGGGTCATTTAAGCCTTGACCTCTGACTACTGTTTTTAGATCTTTGATATGGGTCACTTGTATCCCTCCAACGGGATCTGAGACCTATCTTTTCGCCTTTTATGCATTAAATATGCCAATTAGTGATAATTATTCAGGAAAAGTCCTCCAATATAATTATAAC
>JASFLX010000085.1:0-10833 GCA_050117895.1 Desulfobacterales bacterium
GAAGGTTCATAAATATGGCGGCCACGTACCGGAACCGATGAAATAAAACCGGTTACACCGCATCCGCCCTCTTCGGCGGACTTTTTAAGGGGTGTATTTCCGTGAGGCAGGCGGCCCCGAGATTCCAGTATATTTTTAATTGTCGAGTCAATTCCGTAAAACATGGTTTCACCCTTTATCAGTTAATGGGCTGAGTCGAATTTTCAATATTCGGTTATGGTATCGTTTTCACTGGGGCATTGAAAATTGGACAAGTGCTTAAATAGTGCCCGAACGAAAACTTGGATTTTTCGTTCAGGCACTAAATGATGAGCTCCGCCCGAGGAGCCGGTTGATATGTTGATCTTTCTTCTTCATCCAAATAATCGAGGTGTACCAGCAGGTCGGATCGGCCCACCAGTTCTTTGATGCTTTTTAAACCATATTGCCTCAAAATTTCACACCACTGTTTACGCCAGGCCATATACATATTGACGATTCGTTGAGTGGCCCAATCCTGGGTAATCATGTACCCCAGTTCGTGGTCGGTAGTGGCAATGCCGCGGGCACACCCTCGACCGCTTTCGCAGTGCCCGCACCGAATGCACTCCAGGGCAACCAGTTCCGCAGTTCCGATGACTGCGCCGTCCGCTCCCAGTGCGATGGCTTTGGCCACATCCATTGCGTTGCGAATGCCGCCGCTGGCAATTAAACAAACTTTTTCTCTGACGCCTTCATCCTCCAAGAATTTATGTACCTTGGGAATGGCATACTCGATGGGCATGGCAATATTTTTTTTGGCAATATCCGGAGCGGCGCCGGTTCCGCCGTAACTGCCGTCCAGATGGACAACATGTGCCCCTGCATAATAGCTGCCTACGGCCACCATGTCCACATCCGTGGGCGTGGAGACTTTAACGGAAACCAGTACCTCTGGATTAATCTCTTTGACCCAGTCCACATGTTTTTTATGATCTTCCACCGAGTAAACGCTATGGAACGGAAACGGGGAAAACAGGGCATTC
This sequence comes from Desulfobacterales bacterium, assembly GCA_050117895.1. Taxonomy (GTDB): domain Bacteria; phylum Desulfobacterota; class Desulfobacteria; order Desulfobacterales; family UBA11574; genus S5133MH16. Next base: position 1,005 of record JASFLX010000085.1, read on the forward strand.
CCCACTACGGTTTCCCTTATGGCCGCGACCTCCGGAGTTACCTTATCCCCCAGAAGATGACCTCCCAGACCGGGCTTTGCACCCTGGGCGTACTTGAATTCCACCATGGGTGAATACAAGATGGTTTCTTCTCTGACTCCAAACAGACCGGTTGCGATTTGGGTAATGACATGTTCGGCATAGGGAAGTAATTCTTGAGGATAACCTCCTTCTCCGGTGCAGGTCAGCGTGTTGAGCAGTGTCGCGGCATCCGCCCTGGCGATCATGACCGACAGAGCTGTGGAGCCGTATGACATGCCGCCGCCATAACACGGAATGGAGATTGTCTTTTCAGGGCGACCATCAAGCCGTTTGTTCAGATGAATAGAGGTATCCATATCCTCATCGTTTACGTCCAGGTAATCACCGGGTTCCGGTGTTCTAAAACGGATTTTATCAAAACCGCCGCCGGAGTTGCCCAGGCTGTATTCAAGGTCAACCACGGGCAAATTTCCGGTTTCCGCCATCTCCCAGTGACCGATAAGCATCTCCGGGGTCCAGCGGTAATCGCCCAGAGTTTCCAGAATGGGATTGCGCCGAAGTGTCAGGGCCTGTTCCGGGCAACGATCTATGCAGAAAAAATCATTTTCTTTACATTTAAACCCGATACATTTGTGATCCAGGGGGCGTAATGGTTTAGAAAAGATGTCATATCGAGGATGCACGCCATAAGGGCAAAGCTCTGCACACAACCCGCAGGAGATACACCGGGCATTTCTCCGGATGGTGTATTTGCCGATGGCATTGCGAAACCGATCCGGTGTTCGGACAATTTCTGGGAATTTAAAATTATTTTTTTTATTGCTCATAGGTTAGTTAATTCCTGATATTTTTCTTTTACCGAATATGGGGCCGAAACTTTCCATTTCCAAATCCTCAAACCACATGGAGCGTCCGACTTCACCCCTGAGTCTTCTAACTTCCCGCATTCCCATAGCGCCCATCACCTCAATGAGCTGGTTGTGCCAGGCGCCAATGAGATTGACGATTCTTTGGCTGCCCCATTCCGGATCTATGGGGTGGTCTATTTTTGCCGGACAGGGCAGACCGTTTCGACAGTTGTAGCATAGCCGGCATTCCAGGGCGATTAACAGGGGGATATCAACGATCACACCGTCGGCGCCGCAAATAATCGATTTGGCCATATGCTCGGCCATGGCGATCCCTCCGGAAAATACCAGATTGATTTTTTGTCTGACGAAATTATCCACAAGCTTTAGGTGAATCTCCCGGATCATTTCCTTTAAGAATGCAGGATCTTCGGTATTCAGTTCTTTGCCGTGTTCATCCGCATAAAAATGAAGGGTGTCCACATCGGCATAGGAAAGTTTCAGAGCGCGGGAAGCGGCGGTTGCATCCAGCGGAATGCCGATGATAATAAAAATATCCGGTTTTATTTCACGTATTTCAGTAATCGTTTTTTCTATATTAGGAGCGTCCGACAGTTCCACCGCCCGGCTTTTGAGGATAACCTCTGTGTAATCCATGTAATTTTCAAAAGTTAAACAAGGAATAAGATTGTTGGTGTATGGACTCAGAAGCTCATGTTCCTGGGGCCGGATCAGCATTAAGGTTCCCAGAATCTGTGCCGCCCTAGCCGCTGACAAAAGAATTTGTTCATTTAAAATAAGCGTTTCCGGTAACTGAAACAGTAACGGGATCGGAAGTTCCAAAATGGGAGGCACATCCGAGGCCAAAGACATATCGGCATTAAACTTCAAGGGCGTGGCTCTGCGGGAGATTTCGAAACAGGTACTGATATACTCGCGGCCGTGGATACCGTCTCTGGTGGGACGAACAATTTCAGACATATCGGTCCACATGGAATCAAAACCGGCGGCAACAAAAGGACCGCGATAGCCGGCTCCGGAAACCGGAATTTTACCGGTGTGGGCTTGAAACCAGAGCCTGTGGATAATATCAGGTTTCCAGTAATCGTCTCCCAGTGTACGGTATTCCGGATTGATCACCCGGGAGAAAATGCCTTTTGTACATTCTTGAACACAACGAAAACAGCTCTGACACGTATACAGGTATTCCGGTTCGCTCATGGTGCTAGCATGGGTATAATTGTCCCCGAAAATTCCATAGACACATTTTTTTTTGACACACTCTTTGCAACTGCCGGCACAGTCTTCCCGGAACTCAACCGTGGCGTATTTGCCGATGGGGTGGTACCTTGGCTCTGCAGTTTTTATGGGAATATGATACTTCTTGGGCATAAACTCTCCGTTTTCAATCATCAATCGTCAATCATCAATCATTGGGGTCTTGGGGTAAGACCGGCCGATTCAGCGATTTGGCCGACGATTTCCTCCCACTCAATCGCCATAATATGAACACCGTGAACCCCTTTAATATCGCGCAGTTCGGCAATAGTTTCCAGGCATATGTTGATCCCTTCTTCAACAGCCTTTTCCTTGGGAACCCCCGCCATTCGATTGATCAGAGGCTCGGGCACATCCATGCCGGCCACCTTGTTATTCATAAATTTTGCCATTCCCGCAGATTTCAGGGGGGTCACTCCGCCGAGAATGTGAACCTTTTCGGTGAGCCCCTCTTCTCGGGCCATTTTCATCCATTCCTTGAATCGATCCATGTTATAGATGCACTGGGTCTGGATGAAATCCGCACCGGCATCAATTTTTTTTGCCAGACGGATGACTCGATATTCAAAAGGATCGGCAAACGGATTGGCGGCGGCTCCGATAAACATTCGGGGCGGGCCGTTCAGTTCGAATCCACTCATGTCTTTTCCTTGATCCCGCATGATCTGTACGGTCCGGATAAGATTCATGGAATCGATATCAAAAACGTTTAAGGCATCCGGCTGGCTGCCGAAGCTCTGATGATCTCCCGAAAGACAAAGAATATTTTTGATGCCCAAAGAGTAGGCACCCATGATATCCGATTGCAGGGCAATCCGGTTCCGATCCCGGGTGACCATTTGCATGACAGGCTCCAGACCCATTTGTAATAGATGAGAGCATGCCGCTATGCTCGACATTCTCACAATAGCGGTTTGATTGTCGGTGACGTTCACCGCATCCACGAACCCTTTTAATAATTCCCCTTTTTTACGGACAGCCTCGGGAGTTGCCCCCCTGGGCGGACCGCATTCGGCGGTAACGGCAAACTCTCCTTTTGATAATATTTCCTGCAATCTGCTCTGTGCGGTCGTACTCATATGATGTGATCCTCTCTCACCAGTTTTCTGGGCCCTCCTGAAAGGCTGGTGCACCAATTTTTCGGGGGAATATATTTCCGTAAGTTATCCATCTGTCCCAATGTCTTAAGCCGTTCAATGATAAGTTGCCAGGCACAATCCGTTTCAGGATTTATTTCGCATTTGCCGTTTTGTGATCCGCCGCAGGGACCGTTCAAAAGTTTTTTAGCGCAGCGAGTTACCGGACAAATTCCCCCGAATATGTCCAGTCTGCAATTCCCGCAGCCGGAACATTCCTCGGTAAAGATGCCCTGCGTTTCCAGGACGCCGATGAAGGTCGTATTCACGCCGGGCAGCACCGGGGTTTTGGCATACCGCCTGGCAAGTGCCTGAACGCCAGCGCCGCAGGCCAAAGATAGCACCCCCTGGTTACGGGAGACAGCCGGTGCGCTTTCCCGGATAAATTCGTCTTCACATTGGCGTTCTACAGTAAATTCTTCGATCTCGATTTTCTTACCGTCCTTTTTACAGGCCAGTCTCAGAGCGGATGCAAGCACGGCAACTTCGTCCTCTCCTCCGGCAAAACAGGTTTTCACGCAGGTGCCGCAGCCCAGAATAAGAATTTTCTTATAGGGTGCTATGATTTCCTTGATTTCCGATAATGGTTTCTGTTCTGCAACGATCATAGATTAACTCCATTCATGGCTCATTCATGCGGCCGGGTTTTGACCCAACTCGGCCAGATTTTTCAGTGCATCATTAATTATTTGAGTTGCTAGGTCGGTATCTCCGGTAGCAATATTGCTTAAAGACAACCGCCGGCCGTCTATGCCGATTTCATCCAGCAAATTTTGGACCCACGCAACCCGTTTTTTTGCTCTTATATTGCCCTCGACATAACGGCACTGCCCTTCGGGGCAGACCAGCACGACCACCGCATCTGCTCCGGCTTCAAACGCCCGAAGCAGAAAAACATCCTTAACCATACTGGAACAGGGAAGATTTATAAATTTAATCTCAACATCGTTTCCGCCGACAAACGGCAAAGGAGCATTTTCAGTAAAAGCATTAATGCAGTGAAACACGGTTATTTTAGGTATAAATTTTTTATCCATAGCTGGCGTCAACATTCTTAAACGTTTATATTGATCCAAAAAAAAACGTCTGAATCTAGTTATACCAGATAAAGACGTCTTTGTCTTGTGATGGATTACTTTATACAACTTTGTATAAAGATTTTTTCAAAAAAGTATATTCTATAATTTATTTGTCAAGAGATAATGAAACAGATTTTATTACCCACATTGAAACATCTTTACTGCAATATAAATGCCAAGAGTATCAATAGCCATAACTATCTAAAATATCATAACAACATGCCTATCTGAAGGGTCGCGCCCTTATAACAAATTACATATTTGTCATAAATTTGCCGAAAAAATAACAAAAATGTTTTAAACTTCCGGAGTTAATCCTCGGAAATTGAAACCCCTCGTCTCATCCGCTTTATTTTACTTCGATGCCGTTTTGCCGACAGCATGCGTTCTTTGACCGATCTGTTCGGTTGGGTCTTAATGCGAGCTTTAGGTTGTTCAGATGCTTTCCGGATTAATTTTCTCAGGCGATCCATGGCATCCTGTCGGTTACGTTCCTGTTTTCGAAACCGGCCCGCCCGGATAATAAGAATTCCGTGTTCTGTGATCTTTCTTCCTGCCAGACGAACCAAACGGGAGCGAACATCATGGGAAAGAGAAGGAGAGTTTTTCACGTCAAAGCGAAGCTGGACCGTTGTGGCCACTTTATTCACATTCTGTCCGCCGGGGCCTGATGAGCGTATAAAGTCCAGTTTGATTTCATTTTCACCAATTGCTATTGTGGGTGTAATATTGAGCATGATTTAATAGTATAGGAATTTTCTTTTTTGGACACAGATGGACACAGATTGTCAAGATTTTTAAAGTGAAAAAATAATATTATCTGTGTATATCTGCGAAAATCTGAGTCCTATTTAACTTGATTTTACATCATATTGGTTTTTCCCTCAAGAGCAACTGCACGGATCTTTCAAAAGAAAAAAGATTGAGATATGAAATGGTTTTTATTATCTTATTGAAAATATGGCAGTGAAAATTTATTTTACCATGAAAAACTTGGTCCTTTGGGGCAAGAGTTTGAAATGAACTAAAGTTAAGGAATTCTATCAATTATATAAAATCAGCGGAGTGCAGCGACACCATAATCCCAGAGGAATAGGCTCCGCATTCCACAGGATAAACTTTAGGCACTTTAGATCACTTTAGACACTTTCAACTTTTACTTTTTGTGTCTTTGTGGCATTTTTTTCGGGTTTGTCCGGGTTGTGTGTTACGATACGTATATTGATGTGAAACAGTATGAGTGAAATATTAAAACAAATGAAACCGATTACCGACCTTCCACAAGAGATAATCGAAGATTCCCAAAGCAGATGGGATGCATTCCGGAGTGCTGCAAAGGACACCGATGTTTCTTTGTGGGATGATTCCGGGTTTATAGAAGCCCTAAAACGGGTCTTTGCTTTTAGCAATTTTGTTGCCAGAAATTGCACCCACAACCCGGCCATACTGGCCGATCTGGTTCAAAGCGGCGATCTTCATGGACAATACCCGCCCGATCATTACCATCATCAGCTTAACAAGTCTTTGTCGGGGCTGCATGAATTGCAACAAGAGGACAAACTATCCTCTATTCTTCGCAAGTTTCGATTGCGTGAAATGATTCGGATTGCCTGGCGTGACCTTGCCGGCTGGGCAGACCTTTCCCAAACCATGGCAGATCTTTCTGCCCTGGCCGATTCTTGTATCCATCAGGCCCTTTTGATTCTTTATGAATGGGCGTGTCAGAAATATGGCATTCCTTCAGGATATGACGGTTTGCCGCAGCTCCTTGTTGTTTTGGGGATGGGGAAACTCGGCGGCGAGGAGTTAAACTTTTCCTCTGACGTGGATCTTATTTTTGCCTATCCTGAAGCGGGACAAACCCATGGCGCATCGGAACCCATCAGTAATGAAGAATTTTTTATGCGGCTTTGTCGAAGTTTGATAAAAACCATCGGTTCCCGTACGTCAGAGGGCTTGGTGTTCCGGGTGGACATGAATCTTCGACCCTATGGTGAAAGCGGTCCTTTGGTGATGAGTTTCGATGCCATGGAGGCGTATTACCAGGAACAGGGGCGGGAATGGGAACGATACGCATGGATCAAAGCCAGAGTGGTTGCGGGTGACAAAAGAGCCGGCGCCCGACTTATGGAAAGACTCAACCCCTTTATATATCGCAGATACCTGGACTTTGGCGCCTTTGAGTCTTTGAGAAACATGAAGCAAAAGATTTCTCTTGAAGTAAAACGCAAACACATGGCAAACAACATCAAGCTCGGTCTCGGGGGAATTCGTGAGATTGAATTCTTCGGCCAAATATTTCAGCTCATACGGGGAGGCGTCGCCCCTGCGCTTCAAGAACAGAGTCTTCGGAAGGTATTGAAAATACTTGCCCGTGAAAACTATATTCCTCAGCAAGCCTGCGACGAGCTTACCTGCGCGTATGAATTTTTGCGCAACACGGAGCATCGCTTACAGGAATTTTCAGATCAGCAGACCCATGAGATCCCCGAAAATCCGGTTGCAAGAATTCGTCTGGCCGCATCCATGGGATTTGACGACCCGGAGTCGTTCACCCGTGATTTTAAGCGTCACACTAAAATTGTACACGATCATTTTAGCCAATTGTTGGGCGCCGGAGATTCAAAGTATATTGATGACCCCGGTGAAAAAATTGAAAGCGAACTGCTATCGGTATGGCAGGATATAATAGAAGATGAACAGGGCCGGAAGGTGCTTGCTGAAGCGGGTTTTGAAAATCCGGATCATGTGATGCGACTTTTAGATGATCTTCGGAACGATCCGGAAACCCGGTTGCTGAGCAGCCACGGTCGGAATCGCCTGGACAAACTTATGCCGGTTATGCTGAAACTCATGGGCCGGTCTGAACAACCTTCAGTGGTTGTCAGTCGAATCGTAGACCTGATCAAGACCATCGAACGGCGAACCAACTACCTGGCCCTTCTGTTGGAAAATAGAATCGCTATTGTGCATTTGATTCAGCTGGCCGCTGCCAGCCCATGGGTGGTCTCATTTCTGGCGCGCCATCCCGTGCTCCTGGATGAACTTTTAGATCCCCGCACCCTTTATCTGCCTCCGGAACAATCGGATCTTAAAGAAGAGATACGCAAGAAGTTGGTTCTGATATCCGAAAAGGACCTTGAGGTTAAGATTCAAGAACTGTGTATTTTTAGACAAGCGAACACATTACGTGTGGCCGCAGCAGATGTCACAAAAGCTATTCCGCTCATGAGGACCAGTGATCATCTTTCCGAAATTGCAGAAACGGTTTTAAATGAAGTGGTTGACCTGTCATGGGAGCATCTCGCTCAAAGACACGGGACCCCCGAATGTCAACTGGACCATGAAAGAATTGAAAGGGGATTTGCGGTCATTGCCTATGGGAAGCTGGGTGGGCTTGAATTAGGGTATGACTCCGATCTTGACCTGGTTTTTCTTCATTCCGGAACCCAAGGGAAGACCCGTGGCGGCAAGTATCCCATAGATAATGCCCAGTTTTTTGCCCGGCTGGGACAAAGAGTGGTCCATATCTTAACCGCGCATACGGCTGCCGGTATGTTGTACCAGCCGGATATGCGCTTGCGTCCCAGTGGCAGTTCCGGTATTCTGGTTAGCCACATCCAGGGATTTAAAGAGTATCAAATGAACAAAGCCTGGACATGGGAACATCAGGCCATTATCAAGGCAAGACCCATCAGCGGTGACATTCTGATGGCAAAACGCTTTGAGCAGATACGCAACCTGGTGATTACCCGGCCCAGAATCATGAGCAAGCTTCAAAAAGAGGTTGTGGATATGCGCGACCGGATGCGAAGAGAACTCTCAAGCCATGAACCGGAACTTTTCGATCTCAAACAGGATGTCGGCGGAATAGTTGATATTGAATTTCTGGTTCAGTATCTGGTGCTTTTAAAATCCAGTGAATATAACGAGCTGACCCGTTGGACCGATACGGTTCGTCTTCTCGAAACCTTGAATCAAACCGGTATCATTGAAGCCAATATCGCCCACCTTCTAAAAGTTGCCTACCTGACCTATCGGTCTTCGGTTCACCAACTCAGCCTCCAGAAAAAGCCCGCCAAAGTCCCTGAAAGTAAGTATCGCGGCTTACGGGAAAACGTCAAGAAAATCTGGAATGATTTCATGGGAATAGACCCTTGTATATTGAAAATTGAATAAAATTTAAAACGGAGGGTGCGGGGGGTGTCCCTCATTCATCATACGAGTAAAAAAATGCCATTATTTGAGACGCTAAGTCAAAATATTAGCGGCAAGTTTTTCTTCAAGGTAACTGAACCGATTTGTTAAATAATATTCGCGAATACCGCTTTCTAAAATAGAACCCAGTTTTACTTTAAAATCGATCCCCTTAAGACCTTTAAGTTTTTTCTGAAATTGGTTTAATTGTTTTTTGTTAAAATCATGCAATTCCACTCCTCGCCGTATTAAAAACTCAATGTCAAAACTGTCCCTGATTTCTCCTCGTTCTAAGAATGCTGCTATCTTATTTTTCATTGTCTGTTCCAAAGTATGGGCTTTTAAGACAACCTGTTTTGTACTGAATTTTGAAAAGGCAATCTTTTCTTGAAAATCGCAGCCTCTTATCTCTCTTCGTATTTCGATTTTTAACCGCTTCGGATACAAAGCCGATCTTAATTCAAATAAGATGGTATAATGCTTTATCTGTGAATCAGTGATCTCGTATCCCTTATCAAAAGCTTTGTGTATTCTTTGGAAATAATCTTTTTGAGATATCTTTTTGATAATCCAGAAATCAAGGACCGCTGAATAACGGTTTAACTCATGACACAGCCTCAGCATTGATCCGCCGCCAAAAACAAGCGGCTCCAATACTTTCATGCTGTTCATTTTTTCCAGTACTTCGATTTCAAATATTTCATGCTGTCTTAAGATATCCATATTTTTTCAACATTTTCTGCGTTTTTAAAGGAAAATCTTGGCTAATACGACGGATCTCTTCCCTATCAAGTTTTTCCGCAGACAAAGCGGCAATGTCAAGGGCATAGCGGCCGTAAGACATCAAATAAAAAGCATCCAGGAGTGCTTTCTCAGGAGTTGCTATAAAAAAATCTTTCTCTTTTTTAAACCCGAAATACAAAGCGCTGTTGACTTTAACATACCTAAAAATGCTGCCGTCTAAATAAATTTCTTTGGTTCTTTTAATCGCCACTGCCTCATAAAAATCCCTCTGAACTTGAGCCGTAATTTCGTAGTAATCCAGAGCGGTCATGAGTGATATATAAGAAGGAACCTGACCCAGATTTACAAGTACGAATTTTTCCTCCCTGCCCGTCGCTTTCCAAACGTCCCTCAATACATACATGTTTCTCTTCACGCGCACCAGTATACCTCTCTTTGCATAACGACTGGCGGTGACTTTGGCAGAGCCGGCGCTAATACCCAGCGCTTTCGCAATGTCTTCGTACCCAAAATATAGTTTGGATAT
>JASFLX010000086.1:0-10780 GCA_050117895.1 Desulfobacterales bacterium
GTTTTTTTACTTTGGTTTTTTTAGCTTCCTGGAGGGCTTCTTTTTTAGGAAGTCTATCCATGGACGGGCAAGGTAAAAAATGCCGAACCTGACATAAACACAAAACCATGGGTAGACACAACAAATTGAAACTCATGGTTTTTTAAAAGGCTGTGAGTTTCACTCGCAGCCTTTTTTATTGTTTGAAAGGAGTGTTGGAATGATTCTCGACATCGGATTTGAAACCATGCCCAGGGAAGATCTGGAGGCAATCGTACTGCGACGGCTCAAGGCCACCCTTGATCGTGTCTATGCAAATGTTCCTTTTTACAGGAAAAAGTTTGAAGAAAATCATATCACGCCCAATGATATCCAGTCCTTGGAAGATTTAAAACGAATTCCTTTTACGACTAAAGAAGATTTGCGAGATAATTATCCTTTTGGAATGTTCGCGGTTCCCATGGACAATGTGGTTCGTATTCATGCCTCATCCGGGACCACCGGCAAGCCCACGGTTGTGGGGTATACGGCCCGGGATATTAATACCTGGGCCGAACTCATGGCCCGTTCCCTTGCCGCCGGCGGGGCCACTCGGGGTGACATCATTCACAATGCATACGGTTACGGGCTTTTTACAGGAGGTCTGGGCATCCACTACGGTGCGGAAAAACTCGGTGCTTCCGTTATTCCGGTATCCGGAGGAAATACCAAGAGACAGGTAGTGATCATGACGGATTTTGGGCCCACTATATTGACGGCAACGCCTTCCTATGCACTTCACTTGTCGGAAGTTGCCGAGGAAGTAGGGGTTTCTTTCGAAAATTTAAAATTTAAATTCGGAATATTCGGGGCAGAACCCTGGTCTGAGAAGATGCGGGAAGAAATAGAGCGGAAGCTGAATTTAACGGCGGTAGATATTTATGGGTTAAGCGAGGTCATCGGGCCGGGTGTTGCCATTGAATGTCATGAAGCCAAAAATGGTCTACACGTATTCGAGGATCACTTTATTCCCGAAATTATCGATCCCGGAACCGGAGAAGTTCTTCCTTACGGCGAGACCGGGGAACTTGTTTTTACAACCATAACCAAGGAAGCTTTCCCGGTGATACGGTATAGAACTCGTGACATCACCTCGCTGAATCCGGAGCCGTGTATCTGCGGACGGACCCATATCCGCATGAACCGGGTCAGCGGTCGTACGGATGATATGCTGATTATTCGCGGCGTCAATGTGTTTCCGTCACAGATTGAGAGTGTTCTCATGGAAATGGATGAAGTAGAGCCTTACTATCAGCTTGTGGTTGATCGGAAGGATAATCTGGATACGCTTACGGTTCTGGTTGAGGTGGGAGAACGTCTGTTTTCCGATGAAGTCAGACACCTGCAGGACCGGGAAAGAAAGATCGCAAAGAATATCAAAGATTATCTTGGCGTCTCCGCAAAAGTAAAGCTGGTGGAACCCAAGGTGATTGCCCGCAGCCAGGGAAAAGCGGTGCGGGTGATTGATAATCGAAAGATATAAGGGAAGGGTTCAGGTGTCAGGTGTCAGGGTTCAGGTGTCAGGAAATAATGGTTAATAATCAATGATAAATGATCAATGACAAATGATAGGGAGAAGGGAGGCAAGATATATATGCGGGCGGAACAAATTTCAGTATTTTTGGAAAACAAGGCCGGACGTTTGGCTGAAGTTTCAGCGATTCTTGCAGAAGCGGATGTCAATATCAGGGCGCTGGCCGTGGCCGATACATCCGATTTCGGCGTGCTGCGTCTGATCGTAAATGACAATCAAAAGGCCATCGAAGCCCTAAAAAAACGCGGGTTTACCGTGAGCAAAACCGATGTGGTGGCCGTGGAAGTGGAAGACAGGCCCGGAGGCCTGAATCGAATCCTCGATATTTTGCACCAGGCCGGAATTAATGTGGAATATATGTATGCGTTTGTGCAACATAGCGGGGAAAATGCGGTAATGATCTTTAGAATCGATCCCATTGATGAGGCCGTAAAATTACTTCAGGAAAACGACGTAACCGTGATTGACGGGAGCAAAGTGTATACTATGTAATACCTTGAATCTTGCATGAAAATTAATGAGGGTTTTTAAAGAATTAGTTGAAGCGGGTTTAAACAAGATCCTCGTGTAAAATTCAGGTAATAACCGATTTTTAAACCTTTTAAACCGGCAAATAGAGAAAAATGATTAATCTTAACCCTAACGTTTCAAAAGTCGAGAATGCCGAAGGTCCAAGGCATCAAGGCCGCAGTCCCGCTACACAAAGCGGGATAAACCTCCGTCGTCTACCGCAAGGTCTTGATAACGAAGGAGATGCGGTATTATCGGCTTTCCTGAAAGGGAAACAACACAGCAAAAAAGCTGTTTACATTAAATGCCGCCAACGGTTGGATCCTATAATATTTACTCCAATCAACGCAAAGCCTTTATCTTAGAAGTTTAACATATAATCTGATGTATTGTTTATGCAACGATAGGGTTGAAACCAGAAACGAAGGGAGGAGAAAATGACACTGAGGAGAATTTTTATTATTGCAACAATTTGTTTTTTCGGCATGGGGTTGCTTATCAGCCAGGCCAACGCCTTGGATGAAGCCTATAAAGTAGGGGCCGTTTTTTCCGTGACCGGCCGCGCTTCTTTTTTGGGTGATCCGGAAAAGAAAACCGTTGAGATGATGGCCGAAAAGATCAATGCGGCCGGCGGCATTAATGGAAAAAAACTGGAACTTGTTATTTATGACGACGAAGGGGATGCCACCAAGTGCAACCTGGCGGTAAAAAAGCTCATTACCCGGGATAAGGTCTGTGCGGTGATCGGTCCTTCCTTGAGCGGACTCTCCCTTGCGGTGATACCTGTTGCCGAACAAAATAAAACCCCTCTGGTTTCCTGTGCAGCCAGTTACAAGATTGTTCACAATGAAAAGACGGGGAAGCCGTATCACTGGGTTTTTAAGACCCCCCAGTCGGACAGTATGGCCGTGGAGGCCATTTATACCCATCTTAAAAACAGAGGAATTACTAAAATCGCCATCATGAGCGTAACCACCGGATACGGAGCCAGTGGACGTTCAGAGCTCATCCGTCTTGCACCTGAATTCAATATGAATATTATCGCCGATGAAAAATATGGACCCAAGGATACGGACATGACGGCGCAGTTGACCAAAATTAAGGGAATGGCTCCGGCCGCCATCGTGAACTGGTCCATCGGTCCCACACAGGTGACCATGATTCGCAACTGGAAAGATCTGGGAATGACGGCCATTCCGTTATATCAGAGCCATGGCTTTGGCAGCCGTAAAAATATCGAGCTGGCTGCAGGAGCTGCCGAGGGTGTTTTATGCCCCTTAGGCGCCTGTAATATTGCCGAGCTTTTACCGGCAGACCATCCTCAAAAAAGTGTAACAATGGATTATCTGAAGAGCTATACGGCCAAATACAATGAGCCTTTGAGTTCATTCGGCGGACATGGATGGGATGCTCTGCAGTTGGTTGTGGACGCCCTATCTGCCGCAGGTGATGACAAAGCCGCAATACGGGACTACCTGGAGAAGAAAAAGGGATTTGTGGGCCAGCATGGTATCTTCAATTTTTCGCCGGACGACCACAACGGCCTGAGCAAAGCGGCTTTTAGCATGGTGATCGTGAAAGACAATGACTGGGCACTGGTGGACTGATCCATGGATTTCCAGTGGTAAAATTTGTGAGGATGATGGGCTCATCATCCTCACTTTTTTATTCGATAAAGACATATGGAAAAAATTACGCTGGCAAGCCAGCTTTTACAATATCTCATTACCGGGCTGACCGTGGGCAGTGTTTATGCCATGGTGGCCGTGGGGTTTAATATTATCTATAATGTGACCGAGATCATCAATTTTGCTCAGGGTGAATTCGTCATGCTGGGCGGATTGATCATGGTTTTTATGAACGTTGCCATGGGGCTGCCCCTTATTCTGGCCTTTCCGGCGACAATTATCCTAGTCACCCTGGTGGGAATTCTTATGGACCGGTTGGCCATTCGACCCATCCGCCGACCGTCGGTACTTACCCTGATTATCGCTACCATTGCCGTGTCCATCCTGATCAAGGGAACGGCGTCGTTTATTTGGGGTAAGGACCCTTTTGATCTTCCAGCGTTTTCCGGCCGCAATCCCATCACTTTTCTGGGAGCCGTGGTTCAACCCCAGTATTTCTGGGTAATGGGCTTTTTGATCGTCACCGCCGTTGCGCTGTCCATATTCTTTGATCGGACCATCATCGGCAAGGCCATGAGCGCCTGCGCCGACAATCCGGATGCGGCCAGCCTGGTCGGCATCAATGTCAAGCAGATGATTCTGTTGTCCTTTGCCCTATCCGCCGCTATCGGAGCGGTGGCGGGGATTACAGTAACTCCGATATCTCTTATGGAATATGACCGGGGGGCCATGCTGGCGGTAAAGGGATTCGGGGCGGCGATTTTAGGGGGGCTGGGAAGCTTTCCGGGCGCTATCCTGGGGGGGCTGATCATGGGAAGCATCGAATCCTTTGGAGCGGGTCTTATTAGCTCGGGATACAAAGATGCTTTTGCTTTGATTGTGCTTTTGGTTATCTTATTCTTTAAACCCAGCGGACTTCTGGGCAGCATAGAGATCAGCAGGATCAAAAGGTTTTAGGCATGTTACGAATCGCCAAACTCCCCATTGCCGTGTTTGCTCTTGCTATCATGGTTTTTCCATGGACTGCCCACCGGATTCCCGCCATAGAACACTATCCCGACATTATGGTATTTGCAGGTATATATTGTCTGATTACCATGGGTCTCAGCCTTCTTATGGGATATGCCGGACAGATATCCATCGGGCATGCCGCGTTTTTTGGTATCGGCGCCTATATATCGGCCATCCTGACCACCAATTACGGAATGAACCCTTGGGCCTGCATGGTGATCGGTATGGCCGTTACCGCCGTGGTGGCGGTTTTGGTGGGAGCGCCTTCCCTCAAACTGAGAGGCCATTATCTGGCCATGGCAACCCTTGCCTTTGGAATCATCATTTTTATCATCTTCAATGAAGAGATCGAATGGACCGGCGGTCCGGACGGCATGTCCGGCATTCCGGGCCTGACCCTGTTTGGATTTGAGTTTAATTCCGTTGAACGCTATTACTACCTGGTCTGGGGGTTTGTGATAGCGGCGTTTATTTTTACCGTTAATGTCATTCAATCCGGCAACGGCCGGGCCTTAAGGGCTATCCATGCCAGTGAACCGGCAGCCCGTGCCATGGGTGTGGATGTTTCACGGTTCAAGATACTGGTTTTTGTGTACTCGGCTGTTTTGGCATCTTTGGCCGGAAGCCTTTATGCTCATTATCTTAATTTTGTCAATCCAGCCACTTTTGACCTTTTCTTTTCCATAAAACTTCTGATCATGATCGCCTTAGGCGGGATGCATAATATCTGGGGTGCGATCGTGGGAACCGGTCTAATCACTTTTTTGAGTAATGAATGGCTGCATTATTTTGAGGAATTTGAGGTCATCGTATATGGCGCCATACTCCTCTTTGTCACCGTCTTATTGCCGGAGGGTCTGGCAGGGGTGCCGGGAATAGTCAAAGGCTGGTTCAGGAGATAGATGTCTGATGAGCGCTGGTATGGAGGAAAACGTTCTTGAGCTGCAAGGGGTGGTCATGACCTTTGGCGGGCTAATGGCGCTCAGCAACCTTAATTTTAACGTTCGACGGGGAATGATTAAGGCGATTATCGGCCCCAACGGCGCCGGCAAGACCACCCTGTTTAATGTGATTACCGGATCTTTTCCGCCAACAAAGGGAACGGTAAAATTTAAAGGTCAGCCCATCCAACATCTCAAGGCACATAAGATTGCGGACCGGGGTATTTCACGGACTTTCCAGACCGTTGAGCTCTTCGGAAATATGACGGTGCTGGAAAATGTCATGCTGGGCTGTTATACCCGGATTCGAACTTCCTTTATGGCTTCGGGTTTTGTTCTGCCTCGGTCCAGACGCAAAGAAAAACGGATCAAGGAAAGTGCATTGAAGATTTTGAAATTTATCGGGCTTGCCCATAAATTCAAAGATTCGGCGGACAGCCTGCCTCTGGGCGAACAGAAATTACTGGAGATCGGGCGGGCACTGGCCAGTGAGCCGGAACTGATCTGCTTGGACGAACCCGCGGCCGGTCTGAACGAGACAGAGACCCATGTGGCATCTTCTTTGATCAGGGCCATCAATGCAAAAGGGATTACCGTTTTACTGGTGGAACATGATATGAAGGTTGTGATGAATATCTCGGATGAGATTTTGGTGCTCAACTATGGCCAGAAGATTGCCGAGGGGCCGCCCCAAGACATCCGGAACAGCCCCAGGGTTATTGAAGCATATTTAGGAGCAGGAGAAGTTTAACCCCGATAAATCGGTACCAAAAAAGATCGGCTTTTTTTACCACGAAGATCACGAAGAAAAAGAAGAATAAAATATATAACCTTCGTGCCCTTCGTGTACTTCGTGGTGACCACAAAATGAACAAAATTCACAATTAAGGAACCCATGTGCTAAAGATCGACGGACTCAACGCCTCTTATGGAAGTATTCGTGTGCTCAAAAAGGTTTCCCTAAAGGTTCCTGCGGGTAAGGTGGTTTCCATCATTGGTGCCAACGGGGCGGGTAAGTCCACCCTTTTAAAGGCTATCTCCGGGCTGATGAAAAACAGCACGGGCCGTATTCTCTATAAGGATCGCAATATTGCCGGCATGCCGGCCAACCGGATCGTGGGCCTGGGCATTTCACAGGTGCCCGAAGGCAGACAGATTTTTGCCCATCTGACCGTCCGGGACAATATCAACCTCGGGGCCTATCATTATTTCAAGCGGAGCAACCGGCTTGAGATCAAGGAGAGAATGACGCGTGTTTATCAGATGTTTCCGATCCTGGAAAAACGCTCCAAACAAATCGCCGGCACCCTTTCCGGCGGTGAGCAGCAGATGCTGGCCATCGGCCGTGCCCTGATGGGACGTCCCGAGCTGTTGCTTTTGGACGAACCGTCCATGGGCATTGCCCCGTTAATCGTTCGGGAAATCTTTAGGGTTATTCAACAGCTCAACCAATCCGGCACAACGGTTCTGCTGGTGGAACAGAATGCCAGGGCCGCCCTCAAAGTGGCTCACCACTCCTACGTGCTCGAGAGAGGAGAAATCGTTCTGGAGGGCTTGGCGGCCGAGCTTTTGGACAATCCCAAGGTAAAGGAGCATTATTTGGGGGGATAATAAAGGATAGGGGTTCAGGTGTCAGGTGTCAGGTGTCAGAGGTTCAGAAGGTCAGAAGATGAGAGGTTCAGAAGATCAGAAGTTCAGAGTAATCGTTCAGCCACTAAGTCACAAAGGCACAAAAAAACATGAATTATAAGTCCTGGCCCGAACCGGGAAACGCCTTGGTTTTTTTGTCAATGTTAATGTGCCTTTTATTTAAAATGTCATAAAAAGAAATATTAAAGTCTTAGTGCCTTCGTGGCCAAACTTTTACAGAGTGATTGAGCTATGGATAAAAACAAGATCGTCACTAAAATCGTTTGGGGGGTTATACTTACGCTTGCGGGAATCGGGGTTTTTTTCAGGATACCCCAGGTCATGCCTAAAATAGAAAAGATCGAGTATTTCTCTTCGTTTATGTATTACATCCGGTTCTGTTTCTATCTTTTGGGCATTCTTCTTATCTGGGGAGGGGCCAAGAGAATTTACGAAAACTATCGAAAATTAAAAGATAAGTGATTTTTTCGCCCACCCCCTGGTTTCCACCGCCTATAAAACCGACGGTAGGTATAAGCCTCCGCCCCGGGCTCTATTAGGAGACCTTCCTTTCTGAAAATGGTTCCAAAAACATAAGATGTTGGAATAGTTATTTTTTTATGCGAACTTTTTTCCTAATAATACACAGCCGGTATAAATCCAAAGGGTTTGCAATATGAAGATTTTCAGACAATATTTCTTTATACGTTTCAAAATCTTCTGAGGTACATCTTTTTTTGTTATAAATTCGATGGATCTTGTTTATAAATTCACATGTAAAAAAATAGTCCTCTATTTCATCATTGTTTGGATGTTCCTTTAAATAATTCCAATAGGCTTTCCGAAGTCTGGCAGACTGATAGAATGTCGATTTTTTTTCTGTTTTATAGTAAACCTGCCTCGAATCTTGGTTGAATAAATTAATGTTAATTTTAGTTTCCTTTTGGCAGTCAAAAACAGTATTAATTTTACCCAGAGCTTTAGAATATTTTTCTTTATCATTAATTCCAACCTCGTCACCTATAAAAGGATAGGCCTTTTGCAGAGCGTACCCTTCGAGGGATAAATCGGTTAACGCATAAAAAATATCATCAGAAAAATATCTTGGGCAGTTTCCTTGCTGACAATCTCCCAACATTCTATCAAACCATGCGACCCCTATATTTCGTTTGAGTGTATGGAAGTTGTCATCCAGGGTATTGTCATATAATTTACTTTTATACTCAAATAAGAATTCGGTCTTTTTTTCCAGAGGCAATTTTTCATGGTATTTTTTATCAATTTCAATTATGGGTTCCATCATCTGCTCCTCCATGAATAAAAATGGTTATTTTCTCTTCTATGCATTTCTTCATTCCCGGCCGTGACATCCGATCCGTCTTCCCCAGTTCGATGCGTTTTATGCTGTAGTTCTCTTCAAGATGCTTGGAAAAGGATTTTAAAATATGTTGTTGAGAATTTGACGTATTTGGATATGCGATATTTCTCCGGACAATAACATTTTCTTCAATTTCACACGGGGGTTCGGTGTTATCCGAGGAGGTTCTATTCACCGCAAATCCGTGGTCTGCGTTTCCTTCAAAAATTTTTTTATCCTTCCGGGGAGATAAACACATATTCGAAATATCATCGAGTCCCCGACCCAGGCTCTTTTTTTCCAATTTTCCCCTTAGATCCGGATTACAGAATTTTTTCCTCCAAATGAATTATCGACCTGGTTGGGATTGTTTTGATCTTCAACCCAATCATCATCTATAAGAAACCTGTATTGGTATGTCCCCGGTGCAAGAATGATACTCTTTGACCATGTACCATCTTTTTTGCGTTCCATGAGAGATTCTTCGGATGTGTTCCAATTATTGAAGGAGCCGACAATTTTGACACAACTTGCATTGGGATCATCGCAGAAAAATTGTTTTTTTACCATTCGTGCTGAAGGAGAGGACTTTTTTTGTTTAACGAGACGTAATCCAAGAGTTTTTTCCTCTGCTATCACTTCTTTGGTAAGCGCCATATAGTCTCTGAACCCCCTGGCTTTTTGATCGTAATCGATTATGGATTTCCCAAAGCTAACGGCTTCCTTCAGCTTAACATTCGTATTTATAATGGTTATAAACATAGAATCCTTAAAATGGTTTTTGATATCCTGTAACACTTCTTTTGAAATTCTTGTCCGCTTATCGTACATCGTCGCAATAACTTTTACCCGAATTTCATGCCCTGTTTTTTCCCGAACCAAGTCTATTATCTTCAGCAGCTTGCTGATCCCATGCAGTGAAAAGAGGCTCATCTCAATAGGAACGATCACCTCTGTGGAAGCAATAAGGGAATTAAACGTCAGAAGTCCGAGGCTTGGCGGACAGTCAATGATTATGTAATCATAAATTTGATCTAAACCGTCTATTGCTTCTTTAAGTTTGCTCTCCCTGCCTTGAACCATGGAAAGATGTTGCTCAAGCGTGCTTAAGGAAATGTTCGACGGAGCGATATAAAAGTTACTGTTAACCTCAATGGTCACGTCATTAAAAACGACTTTAGCTCCATTCGAATAGCAAAGTGTGTCGCAAACTGTTTTTTCCAACTCGTTGGTATTGATATTTAAACCTATCGCAGAATGTCCCTGAGGGTCCATATCGATGAGAAGTACCTTTCGACCTGTATGGGCCAGGCATGCAGATAGGTTAATTGCGGATGTGGTCTTACCACATCCGCCTTTTTGGTTGGCAATCGAAATAATCCTCATCATTCCCTCCTATTCCCCACCATATCATTTAAGCGATCAAAAAATGATTTACATCAAGACACCGACATCACCATTAAATTTTTATAGGTTGGACGATCTTGAAGGAAAACCTGAGATGTGGTTCCGAAGGAGATACTTCAACTGAGTTTCTGGAGGTGCGTCAACTGACCAACATAGGAAAAAAACGGAAATGAATCGGTTAGCCACCCACCTATTTACGAATTCGCATAACTATTCTGATCGCGCTGTCACCGTGATGGTTTGTTCCCTCATGACAGTTTTGGCGTTGCCAATGAATCAAAAAAGCCTCCATAAAGATATTGAATCCTCAGGAGGCTTAATATGGAAATTTAAGAACCGATTTCACCATGATATATTACCGTTAAAAATTTAAACACATGAAAAAGATCCTAATCTACTATCTGATATTATAAAATATATTGTGTGTCAAGTAAAAAATAACACAATATATTGAGGTTAAAAGCGATATTTATTATTGAGAGGATTATAATAGGTAGTTCCGATCAGACCATGGGTTATGGCAAGATGGATTTGATAAGGTCTTGGGAAGGTTGTCGATATTTATGGATGGATACTAAATAGCGTCTTATCGGAAGATATAACTGTCTGTAAAATAGACATCCTCTTTTTCTGCCTCCCGGCTTTTAAGCAGAAAACAGTTTTTCTTGCTGCATTTAAGGCCGTTGACGCAGTATTCACCTTTACGACAAGGGCAGTTTTTATTTATTTTATGCCACTTCATAGC
>JASFLX010000087.1:0-10742 GCA_050117895.1 Desulfobacterales bacterium
GATAATTTTAGCCGAAACAATCGTTGCTTTTACACGCCCTTTTTTTGAAGGTTCAACATTGCCCGGCTCTATTTTTTCGCTACAACCGATGAATAAAAAAAGAAAGCAAAGTGTTAAAAAATAAAAAAGATTTTTTTTCAACATAATAAGCTCCATAATCCTTAAAGCAATTTTATTGAAAATCGGGATCAATGGTACCGGCAGCCAATGCCAACTGGATTCTGGCCACCTTGTAATCGTGAAGGGCCTTAAAATGATTAGTTCGGGCCTGTTGATAGGCCACTTCGCCATCCAAAAGGCCTACAATAGTTAACAGACCATTATTATATCGATTCCTTACGATCCGCAGCCCTTCTTCGGCCTGGTCCACGGCGGTTTTGGCCACCTGAATCCGTTTCCAGGCGCTCTGGGCCTTAAGAAAGGATTCACGGGCCTGAACGCCGACGTTGAGTTCCATGCCTTTCCGAAATTCCTGTATCCGCAAAAAAGAAGATTTGGCCGCTTTTGTTTTTGCAGAAATACGGTGTCCGCTGAAAAGATTTAAATGCATGACAGCACCAATGGCATAATTGTTTTCCGTGTCGCTATAATCTTCAGAATTAATTTCGTAGTTTCCCACGAGCTCCAAGTCTGGGAGGTGGCCGGCCCGTAATTTATCGATTTCTTTTTTTGCTATATCTTCCTGATATCGCATTTTTTCCAGATCCGCACGGTTTGAGAGAGCGATGTTTATCCATCGCTCAACAGGTCCTTTGGTTTCTTCACATTTTTTAAAAGGGGTTACAAGGTATAATGGCTTGTTCCCCGTCATCCCCATAGCAGCGTTCAGCATGGCCTGGGCCACCTTGACCTGACTTTCCGCTTCAAGCCGCTGCTGCTCTAATTCTGCAATACGAACATTGGCCCTCAAAAAGTCACTTTTCACAACAAAACCACTCTCAAAGCGGGACCGAACCATTTTTAGATTGGCTTTCGCTGTTTCAAGGGCGTGAACGATAACAACAAGATTCTCTTGAGCGAGAAGAAGGCCCACATAAGCTTTTGCTGTTTTACTAATTATTTCTTGCCCGGCACGCTTAAGCATGAGAGAAGCGGCCAAATGATTCTGTTGAGCCTGTTTCAATCCAATCCATGTCTGGCCGCCTTTATAAATCGACCAGGACATAGACACGGCAGAAGTGAAGTTATTGATGGCTTCCGGGTCGTTGAGTTCGTCAAGATCAAAGTCTGCCTGACTTAAATTTCCCTGAAGCATCTTGGCACCGGTAGCCCACATAGGATTGGTGGTTCGGTTAAAGGTCTCGGTAAAATAGATCTGGGGGAAAAAGCCGGACCGGGCTTGAGTCACCTCTGATTTTATCATCTCCACCTGAAAGCGTGCCGCCTTAATTTCAGGATTCTGATCAACGGCTCTCTTAATTGCTTCAGACAGGGTCAAGGACTCCGGTAGAGATATGCCTAGTGCGATAGATGCTTTGGCAGATATAAAAAAAGTAAAAGATATGGCTGCCAAAATCCACAGAGATATTTTTTGAACAATTGGTTTCATATCGCCCCTCCCCTCCGTTATTTTTTTATACCCCGTGCGGGATTCACGATCATTATATTGATAACGAATTTATATGTTCCTAAAAAAGTTAATGCAGATTTTAAGTTCTATCGTTTAGAAAGAGCTTCCCTGGCAAGTTGGCCGACGGTAACCTCTATAAGATTCATATCAATAAAGGTGTTTATTACAGCCTTATCATCGGAAAGATGTTTGAGTAAAGGGCTTGTCATCTCGCTGTCCAGAGCTCCGGCAGTCCAGGCTGAAAGTCCGCGATGATACGCGTCTTCAGACCGCATATATGGAAGTAGAAAAGGGGCAGCATGGTTAACCAGCCGGGGGCGGGAATGGGCAAGCCTTCCCAGTCCCCAAAGAACCCCTCTTTGAAGCATCGGGTGTTCGAGGTAATTGCCTTGCTCGTTGACATAAGATACCAGAAGGAAATCATACTCTTCGGCAATTCTGGAGTGGCGTGCCATGATTTCACCCATGGCCTCGGGCGACCCCCAGCCGATTCCTCCGGATTCATCGTTCAGATTCCATATCAATCGTCGCATCACGACCCGGGCCGATTCCATATCCTGTTCGGCAAGGCCGGAAACCACAGCACCCATTGCTGTAATGGCCCGCCATTTGATCAATTCATTTGAATGGTAAAAAAAAGAAAAAAGCGGATTAACCGCTTTGCGTGCAGGTAATTGACAGATCTCATCAAGACTTCTTTCGAGATCATTGCTACCTAAAAGACCCAAAATTTTCTTTTTAAGCTGTCTATGGCCCACTTTTCTATACTTGCATCTTTCATACAAGATTCAGATTATAAGTCATTTCATTTAACGACTCATAAAAAATAGAGGTATTAAAATGAGATGATTTCAAAACCGTGTTCACAATAGCGGGCCATGCCGGGATGGCCCGTCATTTCATCCAGAAGCGCCAAACCCTGGTCTTTTGCGGCCTCCAGGGTGCCCATTTTGTTCGAGCAGGCTTTGCAGACCCCGTCAACCAGCCCCGCAGATTTAGCATTTTCCCATAACTTGTGCAAGGGGTTGTCCGCTTTGGAAAGTTCCGGCACAAGTTTTGTGGCCGCTCCTTCAATGATCACCTTTACTTCATATCCCTTGTCCTTCATATCCAGAGCGTTTAAAAGCACATGAATAAAGCACATGGGATCTCCGTTGAACACAAATAACGCCATTTTTTTCATAATCACCTCTTTGCGGGTTTTTTATACCTCTTCCCAGTATATGCAGTCTTCCGGGCAGTATTTTATTGCCTCGTTGACTTCCATCTCCGGATAAAAGGAAAGCTCAACCACTTCAATATATCCCGCATCATTTAATCTAAAAACAGAAGGGCAGACTTCAACGCATCCTTCGCACAGACTACATCGACTCAGATCAATTACCGGTACTTTCATAGATTCTCAATCGTCAATCAACAATTTCTTTTATGGCTTTTCCGATTTTTCTGCCCAGTTCCAAACAGATATCTTTGCCATCTTGATTCGGGACATACTGGATCTTAACGCCCGAGTCTATGATATCAAATTTCATTGCTTCAAGCTCTTGGTTAATTAGCTTGACCGACTCACCGCTCCAGCCGTAAGAGCCGAAAGCTGCACCGATCTTGTTCTTCGGTTTAAGTCCTTTCATATAAGTCAAGAAATCGCTGACCGTAGGAAACAATTGGTTGTTAATGGTCGGCGATCCAACAATAACGGCAGCAGCATCCAGAACTTCGGTCATAATTTCACTACGGTGGGAACTTCGGATGTGTATGGGTCTGGCAATAACGCCTTCTTCAACAATACCTTGAACGATTTCCTGGGCCATTGTTTCGGTGCTGTGCCACATGGTGTCATACACGACAACCGCTTTTTGTTCAGGTTTTTGACTTGACCATTTGGCATAAGCATTGATAATTTTTCCCGGGTCCTTTCGCCAGATAATCCCGTGGTCCGGGCATATCATGTCAATCTCCAAACCAAGTTCCGTCACCTTTTCCAAAAGTTTTAGTATCAAAGGTGAATACAGCAGGAGAATGTTTGCAAAATACTTCTTGGCATGGGGCATGATCGAATCGCCGATTTGATCATCAAACTTTTCATGACCGGCGTAATGCTGGCCAAAGGCATCACTGGAAAAGAGAATCTTGTCCTCTTTCACATAGGTAAACATGCTGTCCGGCCAATGGAGCATCCGGGTTTCCAGAAACGTCAGAGTTCTTTTGCCCAGATTCAGCGTCTCACTGTTCGCGACGCTATGATAATTCCATTTCTGTGAGAAGTGTCGGGAAAGATTTTTTAACCCCATTTTTGAACAATACAAGGGTTTGTCTTCCCCAATTTTATGCATGACCCGTGGCAAACTGCCGGAATGATCCATTTCCGTGTGGTTGCTGATAACATAATCAATCTTTTTGGGATTGACAATTTTAGCTATGTTCTCCAGTAATTGATCTGAAAACTCCTTTTTAACCGTATCGATAAGGGCAATTTTTTCATCCACAATCAAAAATGCATTGTAACTGGTGCCCTGATAGGTGGAATATCCGTGAAAATCCCGGATATTCCAATCGATTACTCCAACATCATAAATATCTTTTGCTATTTCATTCGGATTCATTTTTTTTACCTTAATTCTAATTTCTTATGATTAACCTTCATTATCACCATTCTTACTGAGTCCGCATTTTTTTAAATTGTTCTTTTGGTGCACCGCAACCCGGGCATTTCCAATCATCGGGAAGCTCTTCGAATCTGGTTCCGGGAGCTATACCGCTTTCCGGATCTCCTTGCTGCGGATCATAAATATATCCACACATAGAGCATACGTACTTTTCCATGTTTGTACCCCTTTTTTCTCAATTCGATTTATCTTGTTGTTAAAAAAAATGTCTGTATAAATCCCAGTTCAATTATTGCTATTTAGTGTCCACTTATTTATATCTAACCACCGTCAACAACTGAACCGGGTCCGGCCAGAGGCTTGAACATTTTCTTTCCTGCACCGCAAGCCGGACATTTCCAGTCCTCCGGCAAGTTTTTAAATTGGGTGCCCTTAGGAATCTTTCCTCTCCTGTCACCCTTGTCCGGGTTGTATATACATCCGCAATTTACCGTCTGACACTGACACATCTCTTCAGGTTTCATTATTTTTTCTCCTTGTATTTTTTATCCATTATTTCGTTTAGGGCCTCGGAAAATAATAAATTCCCCAAGATTACCCCGGACTTTGGTTCGAATTCATTGGAATATTTTTAATACGCTTCTTCGTAAGCCAGATCCTCTTTCGTCACCTTACCCTTAAACAGGTTGTATGCCCATATCTGATACCCAATGACAATAGGAATAAAAAACATCACCACAATCAGCATAATTTTTAAGGTAAGAGGGCTTGAAGATGCATTATGAGCTGTAAGGCTGAATTGTGGATTAATGATAGAGGGGAACATATTGGGATACAACCCGATAACACCGTAAAACGTAGCCCCGACAATGGTGAGCGCAGAGGCGAACCAGGCTTTGAAAAACGTTCTTTTTACCATAAAATATTTTATACCAAAAAGAGCAATAACAGTGATCAGTATAACTATAAAAAAGACCGGATGGGCCAGGTAGTTATCATAGAGCCGAGTATAAAACTTGCTTGCGATCAGAAAAATTACCGCTACCCCAAAAAGCACCGGCCAGAGCTTATTGGCAACGGAAGCCGCCCTGTTATGCAGATCACCTTCTGTCTTGATGGCCAGCCATAAGGCGCCGTGAACAATAAAAAGCATTACAAAAAGCACGCCGCCAAGGAGCCCGTAAGGGTTTAAAAGCGTAAATAACGTTCCATGATAAATGCCGTTATGATCTATGGGAATTCCTTTAAAAATATTTGCAAAGGCCACTCCAAAAAGAAGCGCCGGTAAAAAACTGCCGATAAAAATACATGTATCCCAGATTTTTCGCCAGCGCGGATCATCAACCTTACCACGGAATTCAAAGGAAACACCTCGCAGAATCAGAGCAAAGAGAATCAGCATCAATGCCGAATACAGGGAGGAAAACATTACGGCATATACTTTAGGAAAAGCGGCAAAGGTAACACCGCCTGCTGTAATAAGCCAGACCTCATTACCATCCCAGAGTGGTCCCAAAGAATTGATCATAATACGTTTGTCCTCATCACTCTTTCCCAGGAACGGATAAAGTGTCCCTACTCCAAAGTCGAACCCGTCTGTCATGAAAAATATTGCCCATAAAAGGCCCCATAAGAAAAACCATGTTGTCTGTAAGACCATTTTTTTCTCCAATATTTTATGTTGCCGAGTTTTCCAAACGACTACCTTGTATTTTGCACGAGTCGGAGGCTTTCATATGCAAGGCACTTAAGGGTGAAGTCATAGTGAACTATTACGAGCCCTTAATAACGAAGCAGATGAAAGCCTCCGGCTTGCCCTTCGGGTGAAAATTAATGAATAAAAAATATCATCATCCTTTATACCATTTATGTAAGCGTCTAATTATATGATGTTCTATAAATTCGGTTCAAATACGTAACCTAAAGATTTTCATTAATTTTCATACAAGATACAAGGTATTAATTTTCGGTCGCAAGTTCGGGCCCATTTAAAGCGTTTTTGGCAATCAAATAGAATCCGGTGACTCCCAATAAACTATACACCACGATAAATGCAATCAAGGTGGTCAGCACCTGAGATACGGCAATGGGAGAAACGGCGTCGGATGTTTTCATCAGACCATACACAATCCAGGGCTGACGTCCCACTTCGGCAACAATCCAACCCAGTTCACAGGCCACATAAGGCAGGGGAATTGACAACAGCATAAGCTTTAGATATTTTGGACTGTCTACCAGCCGGTTGCGTTTCCACCAGCCAAGAACTGTAGCGAAAACAAAGTAAAATCCCAGACCGACCATGCCTTTAAATGCAAAAGACGTTATCAACACCGGTGGCCGTTCATCCTTGGGGAATTCTTTCAACCCCCTTACTTCCGCGTTTATATCGTGATGGATCAGGAAGCTGAGCATACCGGGTAATGCGCCGATTTCGATTTTATTTTTTTCGTTATCTTCATCCGGCAAGGCAAAAAGATAGACCGGCGCCCGGGTGGTGGTGTCCCAGAGAGATTCCATGGCCGCCAGCTTGGTGGGCTGTTTTTCAGCAACGATGACACCGTTTACATCACCCATGATCACCACAATGAAAGAAAAAATTGTGCCGAATCCCAGAGCGATCTTGAATGAGCGAACGAAAAAATCGACGTTTTGCTTTTTCAATAGATGATAGGCGCTGACACCCATAACGAAAAAGGCGCTCAGTACATAAGCAGCACTTACCGTATGTAAAAATTTAAAAATAGCGTGTTTTTGAAATAAAACAGCGGCGAAGTCCACCAGTTCCGCCCTTCCGTCTCTTATGGTAAAACCAACAGGGCTTTGCATCCAGGCATTGGCGATGAGGATCCAGACCGCTGAAAGGGTTGAACCAAAAGCTACCAGCCACATGACCGTTGCATGGGCCTTTTTGGAAATTTTTTTCCAGCCGAAAATCCAGACACCAATAAGTACCGACTCCAGAAAAAATGCCGCAGTGGCCTCGATGGCCAGGAGAGACCCGAAAATATCACCGACGTACTCCGAATAGCGAGACCAGTTGGTTCCGAACTGAAATTCAAGGGTTATTCCTGTAACAACACCCAACGCAAAATTAATCAGGAACAGCTTGCCCCAGAATTTTGTCATGCGAAGATATGTTTCGTCCCCGGTTTTAACGTATCTGGTTTCCATATAGGCAACCAAAAACGATAAACCGAGGGTAAAAGGAACAAATAAAAAGTGAAACATTGTAGCGGCTGCAAATTGCAGCCGCGAAAGAAGTAAAACATCCATTAGCACATCCTTTATGCTTTCCAAAAACCATGAATATTACAATACTCACGTGCCATGATCTGCTCAGCTTCTACATTGAAAATTTTCTCCGGTACTTCTCTATTAAAATCCTGATAATCTGTGTTTATCTGTGTCCTAAATAAAGTTTACCAGTTTTCCCCAAGCAGTTCAAAATGGGCTTGGGGATGGTCACAGGCCGGACATGTTTCCGGGGCTTCGTTTCCTTCATGCAGATAACCACAGTTGCGACAGCGCCAGGTAACCGTTTCATCCCTTTTAAATACCTTTCCGGCTTCTATGTTGGCAGCAAGTTCCACATACCTTTTTTCATGCTGTTTTTCCGCAACTGCAATCGCCTCAAAAACCTCTGCTAAGTTATCAAACCCTTCCTCACGAGCTGTTTTTGCAAACTCCGGGTACATCACCGTCTGCTCATAATTTTCTCCTGCAGCCGATTCCTTCAGGTTTTCTAGAGTCGTACCGATGACACCTGCGGGAAACGCTCCCGTGATTTCAACTTCCCCCCCTTCTAGAAATTTGAACAACCTTTTGGCATGTTCTTTTTCCTGGTTGGCAGTTTCGGTAAAAATATCCGAGATCTGGACATATCCTTCCTTTTTGGCCTTACTCGCAAAATAGGTATAGCGATTTCTTGCCTGAGATTCCCCTGAAAACGCAGTTAGAAGATTTTTTTCTGTTTGAGTTCCTTTTAAACTACCCATGTTTTTTCTCCTTTTTTTTATTAATTAAAATTTTTTATCGGCAGGAATCACAACTCATTGTCTATTCAAAGTTATTTTTCCACCAACCTTTCTTAATGTGTTTTTCCTTTTCTTTTTCCGCAAGTCTTTTCAGTTTATAGGCAGAGTCAAGCAAAACACCGTAAAGAATACCGCAACCGGTATCTTCTCTTTCGGCGTCTCCAATTTCTGCAAGTTCGATCATTTTGTTTGCCAATTGAAGGGTTTTTTTGATATTTCTATCGCAGGGTCGCACGAAATTTTTCTCCATTTATAAATTATTTAAAATTATATTTTTAACTCGCTATCAAAAATATCAAAATTCGTGCCAAGAATGAATGTGATATGATACTTACAAAATACTTTGAAAAATAAGTTTTTTACATTTTTATGCGAAGAAATGATTTAGTGATCTTGATACACAAGGGTCGCAAAAACCGCCCCGAAAATATAACGGGATGAATATCGCCAGGATTTTCGCGGCCACCTGATGCGCCAATAGATTGATGCAAAATTTAAAATCGATTGATCTGAGGTTCAATCAACCATACAAAAATAACGATTATCAACATCTCTTTCTAAAGAGTATGTTCATTTCACGTAAGATAAAGTTAAAAATCGTCCTGTAATTGTTTATGATACATAATTGTATCATGAGACAGGAATAGAAAATATTTTTGGCTAAAGAACGGGAAACATCATTAGCCGGTGTTTTGTAAAACCTGAACCGCTACTTTCAAGCTATTCAGCTGTTTTAAATATGCCATTCAAAATGAAATCGGACACCTTGTGTTGTCATTCACTTGTTTAAAAAATTTTTAACAATTGATTATTGTAACTCTATCGCAAAGTTTATGCCAACGATGAAAAAAATTTTATCCTAAATCATCGCTGATTAGGAATTTATTCTATAGCTTGGCACGTTTATTGTACAAACTTTAATTGTACCAACAAAAATCCTCTTAAAAATTTAAATGAAATATTAGGGTTAAGCGATGAGGTAATCGTGCAATGACAGTTCCCGGAAATCTTCATACTACGGCAATGGCGGTAATGCCCCATAAAGATATATACAGGGCGCTGGATCTGGCTCTTACCATGGACATTCCATTCTGGCCACAGCTCCCTCATGTCAGCTACACTGAAGACATGTATGTTCAGGCGGCCGAGCACTTTCCCGGCATTTTACTGGACATGGAAAATCGAACCCTTGGTTTTTCAATGGAAAAATTCATCATTGAATTTGAAGAAACCATGGCTCATTTTAATGAACCGGAATATTTTGATATCAGCAAAGACTATTCGGTGGTCTATCATCGTTTCCTTGAAATGGACCTCTCCGACAGGCCCGCCATAAGAGGCCAGCTGGAAGGCCCTATAAGTTTTGGCTTAAATGTCCTTGACCAGGATAAGAGGCCGATTCTTTTTGATGATACGGTACGACCTTTTATGTTCGAATTTATGTCACGGCGCATAAATGTTCAGCTCGACCGGCTTAAACAGATGAATCCTCATGCGTTTATGTTTGTTGATGAACCCGGCCTGCAATTTCTGTTTAGTGCTCTTTCAGGCTACGACAGCACAAAAGCAAAAAACGAAATGGAACAGTTTTTTTCCATGATACAAAGGCCGAGAGGTGTCCATTTGTGCGGAAATCCGGATTGGGATTTTCTTCTGGGTCTCGATCTTGATATTCTTTCCCTTGATATTTTTCAGAATGGAGAAATATTTTCATCATATTCGAAATCAATAAAAAAATTCCTTGATCGCGGCGGTGTCATTGCATGGGGAATCGTGCCGACAAATTTTGAACCTTTTGAAGCTGAAAATTTGAATACCTTGGAAGCAAGACTGGTAGAAGTATGGAATTTTCTGGTTGATAAAGGCATAGACAGGGAATTTTTAATATCGAGAAGCTTGATTTCTCCGGCTACGTGCTGTCTTGTAAATCCCGACGGAGAAAAAACCGTTGAAAAGGCTTTTAAAGTTGTCACAGAACTTTCACAACGCCTGCGATACAAATATGTGCGTTAACCTATTCTTTCCCTCGAGGCCAAAAAACCCCTGAACGCTCTTCAACAAAGTAGCAAAAACGGTTCCATTCAAATTCACGTAATGAAACCGGACAGCGGAATTTAACCTTGCGATCACTTACACCGATGATTTCCCAGTCACCATTTCTCGGTCCGCCGTCAATGTGCAATTTTTGACCGACGGTGAACGAATACGGTCTGAAAACAAAAATATCATGCTTTTTCATTTTGTATCACCAGAAATTAAATATTCATTTATTCGATTTGTCGTTCACTCTGTGACAAATGCAGTCAAGTTCACCACAGATATCACAAACATAATGAGTGACATCATCTCGGGCTTTTCTTTTCTTGAATAAAAAAATTATGAGAAAAATGGATACAAGCAGTGCTGCAAGTAAAACCAAAATTACCTCTTTCATTTTTATCACCCTTATTCCATTATTCTAATCGAAGCCAAGGACATAAGTTGTACACTTCATTTCCTCTGCAAAAATGTTTAAGTACCTTTAACTCAGCA
>JASFLX010000088.1:0-10724 GCA_050117895.1 Desulfobacterales bacterium
TCGCCTTAAAAGATTTTATAAATCAAGCAAACCGTGAAACAGCATGCAAGAACCTCTTACACAGATACTCAAAGAGACCTTTGGCGTTTCGGAGGAAGATCTAAAAGAAGCTCAAAAGATAAAAAGTGAAAAAGGGGACACTTTGGGGGAAATACTGGTTGCAAAAAAAACCATTACCGAAAAACAACGCCTCGAAGCATTAAGCATTCAATACGATATTCCTTTTTGGCCGGATCTCCCCCTTGACAGTTTCAAAACAGATTTTATAAGTCAGGTTCCGATTCAATTTCTAAAAAAATACGTCATGGTTCCTTTGATAAGTGACACGAAAGAATCGGATGTTTACAATAGCCTACCTCAACTCGAGCCGGAGAATGCAACAAAAACCCTTCCCGATTCAGTTGCGGTCATCGCCCTAAATGATCCTGCCTGCATCCAGCCACTTGATGACTTGATCCGGATTCTCGAACCGTATGATTTTAAACTGGTCCTATCAACAAAGGATGCCATTCTTTTTGCTATAAATATATCATATGACCTGAGCAGAGATTCCGCTGAACAGCTTGTCCAGGATATGGAAGAAGACAGCAGTGCTATTATCAGTGAAATTGAGGAAAAGGCGGATCTTCTGGATGACATTAGTGACGCACCGATCATAAAACTTGCGAACCATATTATTTCCCAATCCGTAAAAGCACGCGCAAGCGATATCCATATGGAACCTTATCAGGACAGTTTCAAAGTGCGCTATAGGGTTGACGGTATTCTTTACGACCTCCTATCCCCTCCCAAATGGGTCCAGCCCGCTTTGATCTCCAGAATTAAGGTCATGGCAAAGATGAACATCGCGGAAAAACGTCTTCCTCAGGACGGTCGTTTTGACGTCAAAATAGGCAATCAGGAGATTGATGTACGGATTTCCACCATTCCGACTTCTTTTGGTGAGCGTCTAGTACTCAGGCTTCTTGACAAATCAGCTTCTTTGATTTCATTTTCAGATCTGGGCCTTTCTTCGGACAAGCTTGATCTGCTTGAAAACCTTGTCAGATCCCCGAATGGTATCATACTAGTTACCGGTCCCACCGGCAGCGGTAAGACAACGACACTCTATGCAATTTTATCATCCATCAATATACCCGACATAAATATTATTACCATTGAAGATCCGGTTGAATACCAGATCAAAGGGATCAGCCAGATACAGGTCAATCCAAAAATAAACTTAACCTTTGCCGGCGGCCTGAGATCCATTGTCAGGCAGGACCCGGACGTTATCCTGGTCGGCGAAATACGGGATCGAGAAACAGCAGAAATAGCGGTTCAGTCGGCACTGACAGGACATCTTGTTTTTTCCACCCTTCATACAAACGATTCTGCAAGCGCCGTTACACGTCTTGTTGATATCGGAGTTGAGCCTTTTTTGATTTCATCATCGGTCTTGGCTGTGGTTGCGCAGAGACTTGTCCGTGTACTTTGCAGGAATTGTAAACAGCCTTATATACCCGATAATTCAACGCTGAAAAGTATAGGGATTACACCGGATCAATTCCAGGAGACGACCATCTACAGGGCGGATGGATGTGAAAACTGTTTTCATACCGGATACAAGGGACGTACCGGAATTTTTGAAATAATGCTTTTGGACTCCAGTTTAAAAAGCCTTATACTGACAACCTATGATTCGAGCCAGATAAAGAATGCGGCGTTGAATCTGAATATGGTTACCCTGCGTCAGGACGGCATCCAAAAAGTGTTGAGGGGCATTTCGACAATAGAAGAGATCATACGGGTTACGCAACAGTGACGGTTTCGTAAAAAGTCCAACTTCTGCGTTGTGCTGCATTTCGTAACCATTCAACGTACGAAAAGTACGCCTCATGATTACAAAATTTGCACGCCTTGAATTTGAACTTTTTACGAAACCGTCTAAATCAGACTTTTTACGAACCCATCAACAGTAAACAATGATTAAAAAACCACGTGTTATCATCTTTTTTATAATTCTAGTGTTATGTTCCAATACTTGTTTTGCCGAACAGAGTATGACGGTTGCAAAAAATCATTACCTTTCATCCGAAAGGGCGGAAAAACAGGAGAACTTTGTTCTTTATCCGATAAAATTTTACAGAAACTATATTTCAAAGGCTGACGGTTACCGTTGTCCCATGTATCCGTCATGTTCGCAATATTGTATGGAGGCGTTTAAAAAACACGGCCTTTTTTTGGGCTGGATTATGTGTAGCGACCGACTTATGCGTTGCGGCAGAGACGAGATAAAATTATCGCCTCATGTTTTGATACAGGGTGAAAAGCACAGCTTTGATCCGGTAAACCATAACGATTTCTGGTGGCAGTAAAACGGAATTAAGGGCTTCGCCCAATTTGGAATAATGGAATGATGGATTTGAAGGAGTTTTTAACAATTTAAACAGGTTCTTTCCGGGGCTCGCGCTAGTATTCCAGCATTCCAATATTCCATACTGATAGCATAAAACAGGTTGCCGTTGAGAGCCTTGTGCCTTCGATAACTCATAGAAATTCCGAGACGTCTAATTATGCACATCCGAACCCCTTGCCTTACTTATCTATTCCTTATTTTCTTTAACTTATTTTTTCTTTTTATCCCCTTTTCCGATTCTGTTGCCGGAACTGAACCTGAACCGGACATCAAACCTTCAATTATTATAAGTCCGGACAAACAGTTTGATTTTGCAGAAACCTATTTTTCTAACAAAGACTATTTAATGGCAGTCGTTGAATACAAACGGTTTATCTATTTCTTCCCGGAAGATGAAAGGGTAGAGACGGCAATGTACCGGATCGGCATGTCGTATTACCTTGGAAGGCATTTCAAAAAGGCCGTGGATTCTTTCAATGCCGTTATCGATCGATATGTTGATACCTATCTTTCTATAAAATCATATTTTATGATCAGCGAAGCCCACGTCAAACGTAACACCTTCGGCCTTGCCATTATCAATCTTAACAATCTGATTACAATAACCCATGATGAAGATGTAAGGGATGAAGCATATTACAGACTGGGGTGGATTTACATTGAAACGGCGTCCTGGGAAAAAGCAAGGCTTTATTTTTCAAAATTAAGTGCTAAAAACAAAACCAAGTACAGACTTGAACGGCTTACTGCCGAACTTGACAGGGAAAAATCAATCCCAAAAAAGGACCCCGGCCTGGCAGGATTTTTATCCGTACTGCCCGGGGCGGGATATCTTTACTGTGAAAGATACCAGGATGCTCTGATTGCCTTTTTACTTAACGGCGGTTTGATATTGGCGGCGTACGAGTCGTTTGATGATAATAACAATGCACTTGGCGGAGTCATTGCTTTTGTTGAATTCGGTTTCTATGCAGGTAATATATATGGTGGCGTAACCAGTGCACACAAATACAATCGGAAACAAACCGTTCAATTTATTGAAAAGTTAAAAAATAATACTAAAATTAACCTTTCAGCCGATGTTAAGAACAAAGGTATTTGTCTTGCATTTGAATTTATTTTCTAGCCCTTAACTGGTGCGTTTTCATGGGGTTTGTTTCTCCGTGTAACGATATTGGCGTAGTGGCTTCGTCATTTCAATGACTTAGCGGTGGGGGAGACCGCGGCTCCCGCATGCTTTGTGCGGGAGAACGCGGAGGGGGCAGGAATGCCACCGTTGCTAAGTTATTGAAATGACCAGACACGTAGACACCCTAGTGAAGCGGGGAAGTAAACCCCGTGAAAAAGTACCTTAAATGAATCGTTTTAGCCTGTAGAGAGTCATTTGAGATTTTTATTTCTGGAACCTTTCTTCGGCGGATCGCACAAAGATTTTGCCCAAGGCCTGGTTTCACACTCCCGACACGAAATTGACCTTGTTACCCTGCCCGACCGTTTTTGGAAGTGGCGAATGCGGGGGGCGGCCTTATACTTTGTAAAAAAAATTCCCTCTCTTAAGGACTACCACGGGTTGATCACCACAGATCTGATGAGCCTGTCGGACCTTAAATCGCTTTGGAGACAGCCTCCTCTTCCCTCTCTGGTCTATTTTCATGAAAATCAGCTGACCTATCCGCTGGCGCCCGGCGAACATATGGATTATCAGTTTGGCTTCACCGATATCACCACGGCATTGGCTGCGGATCGAGTTCTTTTTAATTCTTATACCCATTTTAATGCCTTTTTCAGGAAGCTTCCCGATTTTTTGAACATGATGCCCGAATACCGGCCCAAATGGGTGGTCGATGAGATACGAAATAAAGCCGATGTTCTCTATCCGGGATGCCATTTTTCGTCTTCAGGAGGGTGGCTGGGTTCCGTGCCACCGGCCGACTTACCCCCGCTGATCATCTGGAATCACCGATGGGAGTTTGATAAAAATCCCAAAGATTTCTTTGACGCGCTTGATGCGGTTCTGGAACGGGGTTTGAATTTTCACCTCGCTCTCCTTGGGGAAAACTTTCAGATGTTCCCCAAAGAATTTATTGCGGCCAAAGAACGTTATCAAAACCGGGTGGTCTGTTACGGTTATGAAGCATCCAGAGAAAAATACCATGAATGGCTCCTTCAGGGGACAATCGTTATCAGCACCGCAAAACAGGAGAACTTCGGTATTTCCGTGATTGAAGCGATCCGTTTCGGTTGTATCCCCCTTTTGCCTGACCGGCTTTCGTACCCGGAAATCATTCCAAAGGCTTTCCATGATGATTTTTTCTATCAAGATCAAAATGAACTGGTTGAAAAACTCTGTTTTTTTATCTTAAATTATCCGAAATTCCAGAGAAAATGCCAAAATCTTTCAGAAGCTATGGGTCGTTTTGCCTGGGAAAATCTGATTGATCGATATGATGAAATATTGGAGAAGCTGGCACTCTCGTAAAAATCAGCCGACTCAGATAGTCTATAGCAGGGTAAATGCATTTGAATCCCAATAGTGGGAGAACGCTCCACGACGGCGTGCATCTCTTTCCAACCGACTGAAACGCGTGCTAAAGGCCTTCAAACAGTCAGTCGGTTTACAAGAGAAACACTCCGTCGCTAAGCTACGCCGAAATCAAATGCGTTTACCCTGTATTTTATAGAATTTTGTCTTGACACAGTACATATAGTTGTAGTACGGGAAGTGTCGTCATTAATAAAAAGGAATAAGTTTTGAGTACAAAAATAGATACAATATCGG
Organism: Desulfobacterales bacterium; assembly: GCA_050117895.1. Taxonomy (GTDB): domain Bacteria; phylum Desulfobacterota; class Desulfobacteria; order Desulfobacterales; family UBA11574; genus S5133MH16. The sequence goes on from JASFLX010000088.1 coordinate 5,178, forward strand.
TATTTTGGTGGTGGCAGGTTTTAAAGTGAGCCTGCCTGCACATATTTAATATTTTAGGAATTATAATAAGCTGTGGGTTAGGAGGAACTTCCCATGGCTTTTTTATTTTGTAAACACGCCATGGGGTTTTCTCCATGGTTTTTTTTAACTGGAAAGGAGGAGATTTTATGAAACAGACGAAGGTGTTTTTAAATGAAAGTGAAATGCCCAGGCAATGGTACAACATAATGGCGGATCTGCCGACGCCAATGAGTCCTCCGCTTCATCCCGGCACAGGAAAACCGGTGGGACCGGATGATCTGGCCCCGGTATTTCCCATGAATTTGATTGAGCAAGAGGTTGCGACTGAGCGATGGATTGACATTCCTGAACCGGTTTTGGATAAGTTATGCCTGTGGCGCCCTTCTCCCTTATACCGGGCAAGAAATTTCGAAAAGCTTCTGGATGCCCCGGTTAAAATTTATTACAAAAACGAAGGGGTAAGCCCTCCGGGTTCCCATAAGCCCAACACCGCAGTTGCTCAAGCCTATTACAATAAAGTTTTCGGCATTAAACGCCTGTCAACGGAAACCGGTGCCGGACAGTGGGGCAGTGCGTTGAGCATGGCCTGTCAGATGTTCGGCCTTGAATGCCGGGTCTTTATGGTAAAAATAAGCTATGAACAAAAGCCCTATCGCCGGCTGATGATGATGACATGGGGTGCGGATTGTATCCCCAGTCCTAGTAATATAACGCAAGCAGGAAGAAAAATTCTCGAAGAACATCCTGATTCACCCGGAAGTCTTGGAATAGCAATCAGTGAAGCCATTGAAGATGCGGTGGGCGATAAAGAGGCGCGCTATTCTCTGGGGAGTGTATTAAACCACGTTCTTTTGCATCAAACCATTGTTGGACTGGAAGCTCAAAAACAATTAGAAACAGTTGGTGATTATCCGGATGTCGTTATGGGGTGCGCCGGCGGCGGGAGTAATTTTGCCGGTTTGTGTCTTCCTTTTGTTCGAGATAAAATCCACGGCAAGCAAACCTCTATTGTTGCCGCTGAACCAACGTCATGTCCAACCATGACACGCGGACCTTTTGCCTATGACTTTGGAGATACGGCAAAGACCACCCCTTTGCTAGCCATGCATACTCTGGGACACGATTTTGTGCCGGCCCCGATACACGCCGGAGGCTTAAGATATCACGGAATGGCTCCTATTTTGAGCCACCTCGTAAATGAGAAATTAATTGAAGCTCGTGCGCTTGACCAGATAGAAACATTTACAGCCGGTATTAATTGGGCCCGCACCGAAGGTTTTATCCCGGCGCCGGAAACCAATCACGTGATTGCAGCGGTCGTTCAGGAAGCACAGAAAGCCAAAGAAGAAGGCAAAGAAAAAATTATTCTGTTTAATTGGAGCGGCCACGGAATTGTGGACCTGGCAGCGTATGATGCTTTCCTTTCGGGTAAACTAAAAAAATATGAACTTCCGGAAGAGGATCTTCAAAAAGCTCTGAAGAGTATCGAAGGTCTCCCAAAACCCTAGTACGAGAGATTTAAAATTATGTGTGAGCACATGGAAATCCGATGTCCAAAACTGGGGGGACAGGTTACTTTTTCTTATTGCCTTAAAGAAGCCGGAGCATTGCCTTGCGCTCGCATTATTCATTGTTGGCAGCCTTACTTTCCTGTGGAGGATTTTATCCGTAAACGGTTGACAGCGGAGGATTGGCAACGCTGTTTCAATCAAAAGCCAAAAGAGAAAATTTCGACGCTGCTTGAACTTATCGAGGCCGCCAAAAAGCAAACGGTTAAATGACATAGGGGGATTCAAACACATAATCATATCATTTTTAAACGCAACAGACCGTTAAGGAAGGAGGGTATATGAGATATAATCATTTATTCAAGAAATTACTTCTGCTATTGATCATTATGATCATCGGTGTTTCTCTGTCGTTGGTAAAATTACCTTCCGCATACAGCTATGATTTACCATTGGGGTTGAATCTGGGATTTACGAGTTTTTTAGACGGTGCACCACCGGCGGGTCCCGGATTTTACTTCACGCAATATGTGCAGTACCTCAACTCGGATGATTTTACCGATGACGACGGGAACGGTTTACTGCCTTCTTTTGCCGATGAGGACCTGGAGGCCTGGATCAGTTTATCTCAATTCATATATCAATCGGACACCCCATTGCTCTTTGGCGGAAAATGGGGTCTTGACGTGATTATTCCCTATGTTGCAATAAGTTTGGATTATGACGTGGCCGGAGCTTTTCCTAAAGATAACGGCTCCGGGTTTGGGGATATTCTCGTTGGTCCCATTTTGCAGTGGGACCCGATCATGGGCAAAAACGGTCCCATCTTCATGCACCGCATCGAGTTCCAGTTGATCTTTCCCACCGGTAAATATGACGACGATAAAAACCTCAATCAGAGCAGCAATGTTTTCTCCTTTAACCCCTATTGGGCGGCGACCCTGTTTATTACCCCGAAATGGACCACTTCCTGGCGCATTCACTACCTTTGGAATGATAAAAATGACGACCCGAACATAGCCGGCGCTATCGACGACAGCCAGGCCGGGCAGGCCATCCACTTGAATTTTTGTACTGCCTATGAAGTACTGCCAAAGCGGCTGCGTTTGGGAATAAACGGTTATTACCTCAAACAAATCACGGAGACTGAGGTGGACGGCAATGATGTATCAAATTCCGAGGAGCAGGTGTTTGCTATAGGCCCGGGAGCGGTCTACCATTTTTCCCGGGACAACCATCTATTTTTGAATACGTATTTCGAAACATCGGCCGAGAATCGACCGGAAGGCTTTCGGGTGAACGTCCGGTGGGTACATCATTTTTAGAAGGAATCCAATATTGCCGGGTGATCATCATACGCCATTAAAAATCTCCCTGTCCAGCTACTAAAACAATTCCAACTGTAGCAGACAGGGAGATTTCACGTGATTTCGACTAGGCACACGTATTTTTAAATACGATTACTTATAATAGTTGGGTTATCCATTCAATTAAAAAGTGTTAAGTGCCTAAAATGATCTAAAGTGTCTAAAGTTGATGAATTCTATTATCTTTAAATTGGCCTCGCCCAAGGCGAGCTCCTTAACTTTAGTTCACTTTAGCTCACTTCAAAATTTAGTCACTTTTATGACCCTTCGCTACGTTGGATGCGGTGGTCTGTCATAAAATACGTCACCGTATTTACGAATTAAAGCACTAAGGAATATCATCATATCCTTTAACAAGAACTTCCCTGGGTTTGGCGCCGTCTGAAGGGCCAACGATCCCTTCTTTCTCCATAACTTCGATAATGCGGGCCGCCCGGTTGTATCCAATACGCAAATGGCGCTGAATCATGGATATGGATGCCTGTCTTGACTTTGTAATGAGTGCAACGGCATCATCATATCTTTCATCATATTCCAGAGTGTCGGATGCATCTTCTTCTTTTGGCGGTGATTTAACTATGGCCGTATTGTATTCCGGCGTCTTCTGAGCTTTCAAAAAATCAGTAATCCTTGATAGCTCCGCCTCTGATATGAACGCCCCGTGAATTCGCTGGAGCTTTGCCGTTCCCGGAGGTAGAAAAAGCATATCTCCGTTCCCCAACAGGTTTTCGGCACCATTGGTGTCGATAATGGTCCTTGAATCGGTCTTGGAAGAGACCTGGAAAGTCAGACGGGTAGGGAAGTTGGCCTTAATGATTCCGGTCAAGACATCCACAGAAGGCCTTTGGGTGGCAAGTATCAAATGAATACCGGCAGCCCTGGCCATCTGGGCAAGACGTGTCAATGCGACCTCCACATCTCGCGATGCCGCCAGCATAAGATCGGCAAGCTCGTCTATGATAACAACAACGTACGGTAGTTTTTCCGGAGCTTCGCCTTGTTTGGATGTATTTTCCGAAACTATCTTCTGGTTATACTGGCGTATGTTTCTTGACTTCTTTTCCGACAGCAACTCATATCTTGTTTCCATTTCGCGTACCGCCCAGAACAAGGCGTTGGTTGCTTTTTTTACATCGGTTACAACAGGGGCGATAAGATGTGGAATTCCGTCATAATGTGACAGTTCGATTCTTTTTGGATCGATCATAATAAGCTTTACTTCATCGGGCGTGGATTTGTATAAAAGGCTGCAAATCATGGCATTTAAGGCCACGCTCTTACCGGTTCCTGTGGCGCCGGCAATTAAAAGATGCGGCATCCTGTCCAGCTCCGCTACCACCGGATCCCCGACAATGTTTTTGCCGAGACAGATCGTAAGCTTTGATTTTGATTTCTCGAAAACACTTGAGGCAACAATTCCTTTGAATTTTACAAGCTCTCTGGTGGTATTGGGCAGCTCAATTCCGATCACCGCTTTTCCGGGAATCGGTGCTACAATCCGGATACTTGTGGCGCGAAGCGCCAACGAAAGGTCGTCTGTGAGATTAACTATTTTATTAATTTTCACGCCCGGAGCCGGTTCATATTCAAAGGTTGTAATGACAGGGCCGGGCGATACGGCCACCACCTTCCCCTTGACACTGAAATTGTCAAGTTTTTTTTCAAGGAGTTTTGACTGCATTCGCAAATTTTCATCATCAGCAGAAGAAGGTTTTTCCTTAGAATCGTCCAAAAGATTTATAGACGGAAGTTTAAATCCTGTTTCAGAACGCATGAACTCGAATACTTCCTGTCGAGGAACCGGAGCTTCTTTTATGGGTCTGGGTCGTGGAGCTTTGATTCTTATTTTCCGTTCTTTTTGTAAAGCGCGTTCTTTTTTGATTTTTGAAGTTTTTTTTGATTTTTTCCTTCGTTCTTTCCATTTAATAACCAAGGTATGTAATCGGTCTGCTGCAAAAACAACGGATCGCCAGGAGCGTTTTGAAAAGCTTGTCGGAGAAAAACCGGTGGCCAGAATCAAACCGATAATCCATAAAAGGAAGAGTATAATTGCAGCGCCCATAACGTTGGAATATTTGACGAGAAATGATTTTAAGAAGATTCCAACGATGCCGCCCGAAGAAAATTTATTTCCAAAAAGAATAATATGGTTATTATTAATTGCCAACAAACTTCCTGTGGTTACAACCAAAAGAATTCCGCCGGTAATGGTAAAAACAATTGCTCTGGAAGAGTGGCCTCGAAAAAAGTGAATACTGGTAAGAAGGAGCAAAATCGGAATCCAGAATGCGCCAAGACCGAATGGCCCAATAAGGATACCGGCCAGGTGGGCTCCCAACAGTCCGAAGAAGTTATGAATATGACCTGAGGAAGTGGCAGTGTTAATTGAAGGATCTGCCGGGCTGTATGACAACAGACTGATCAATGTTAAAATAACCAGAAAGAAAAGTAATATTCCAATAATTTCTTTACGCATAGATTCCTAATGGGAAATTAGTGTCTTTGTTGTTAAACTTCCAATATAAAAAGGAGTATAACCGGGCGGCGTCTAATGGTAAAGGAAAAAAATTTCCTCAGATCTGTTTGCATTTTTGACCGGATTTTATTGAGCCGGTCTGGGACTACAGGGCCGACTTCGTCTACGATCTCAA
>JASFLX010000089.1:0-10718 GCA_050117895.1 Desulfobacterales bacterium
GTGTCAGAGGTCAGAGGTCAGAGGTCAGAGGTTAAGAGGTTAAGAGGTTAAGAAATTTAGAAATTGTCGATTTACCTCACAAATCTGAACGAAGAGCCTTTGAACCTTTGAACCCGGGAACGATGAGGTTTAGAAAGAGGTTATCAAATGAAAAATGACATTTCGAATAAAAAATTTACGGGTGCTACCCGGTACGTCTTGGATGATGAGCTGGCCAGCATTGTTAACGTTTCCATGGCCCTTGAAATGCCGCTCCTCCTGAAAGGGGAGCCGGGTACCGGCAAAACTATGCTGGCCCATGCCATTGCCGAGAGTCTGGCCATGCCGTTGATTGTACTTAACGTGAAATCGAGCATGAAGCTTGTGGATGCCCTGTACCAATATGACACACTGACCCGCCTCAACGACAGCCGCTTCGGCGATTCTCACCGGGATGTCAGCAATATTGAAGATTATATAAAAATGGGCAAGATCGGCCAGTCCTTTACCTCCGAACAAAGGACCGTGCTGTTGATTGATGAGATCGACAAGGCCGATACCGATTTTCAGGATGATATGCTGGATGTGCTCGACCAAATGGAATTTGATATTATCGAAATCGATAAAACCATAACGGCGATGCACCGTCCGGTAATCGTTATTACGTCAAACGCCAAAAAAGACCTGTCCGACCCCTTTTTGGGAAGATGCAATTTTCATCACATCGCCTTTCCGGATCCTAAGATGATGCGTAAGATCATTCGGGTTCATTTTCCGGATATCGATTCCAACCTCATGGAAAATGCGGTGACAACGTTCTATAGAGTGCGAAAAATTGATGCCGTTGAAAAGAAGCCGGCAACCCGGGAATTGATCAACTGGATACGCGCCTTGAAATCCGATCCGGATTTTAAGCCTAAGACCTTGATCACCGGAGACATTCCTTATTTGGGGGTTCTGTTTAAGAAAAGCCAGGATTACGAACGCGCCGTGGAAGAAACCAGCCCCGGCCATGTGATTTAACCCGACTATTTCACCTTACGGGTTCGGAATGAGCTAATGTTTATCGATTTTTTCTATAGCCTTAAAAATGCCGGAATTCAGGTCAGCCCCACGTCGTTTCTGACGCTTCAGAAGGCCCTCAATATGGGATTGATTAATTCCCTGGATGAGTTCTACACATCGGCTCGGGCCATTCTCGTGAAAAGCGAACGGTATTTTGATGTTTATGACCAGATTTTCGCCCACCGCTTTGAAGGGGCGGAACTGCCCGAATATCGAGGAGTTGAAATCGATGAGATTTCCAGGGCCATGCTGGACGAATGGCTCAAAGATCCCCAAACCCTTGCCCAGGCCCTGGATATGGATGAAGCGGAGTTGCTTCAACTGACCCCCGATGAATTGATCCAATACTTCAAAGCACGCCTTGAGGATCAGAAAGGACGTCATGTCGGTGGCGCAACCTGGATCGGTACGGGCGGATCATCGCCGGTGGGCCATTCCGGGCACCACCCCGGAGCCATGAGGGTGGGAGGGGTTTCCCGGAACCAGTCGGGGGTAAAACTTGCCCTGGAAAGACGATACAAAGATTATACCCGAAGAGGTCTTTTGACCCAGGAAATGGTTGGAGAAGCTTTAAAACGGCTTCGCAACATGATACCCGTAGGTCCCGAAGATCAGGTGGACATCGATAAAACCATTTACCAAACCATGAAAAACTGCGGAGAAATCGAAATTGTTTTTTCAAAAAGTTTAAAAGACCGCCTCAAGGTGATCCTTGCCATCGACAACGGCGGATGGTCCATGGATCCTTACATACCCGTTGTCCAAACCCTTTTTGATTACGCCCGCGACCAGTTCAAGGATCTTAAAATCTGCTATTTCCACAACACGATATATGACGTGCTCTGGGAAGATCCGGCCAGAGCCACCAAACCCATTTCCATGGAACACCTTGCCGCCTTTGACCCCCAGACCCGTCTGATCCTGGTGGGCGATGCAAGCATGGCCCCCTATGAACTCATGGCTGCAGACGGATCCATACATGTAAAGGAGCGGAGCGGAAAACCCAGCATCGAGCAGCTTAAATTTCTGGCTCAAACCTTTCCCCATAGTGTATGGCTGAATCCGGCATCTTCGCAAATGTGGGACTATACCCCCACCATTAAGATCATCCGCCAGATTTTTCCCATGTTCGAGCTTTCCCTGGACGGTCTGGAGGAAGCGGTAAGGCATCTCATGGCCAAATAAACCCTATGCCACGGAGCGCGGTTATGATGAAACAGGAGTTGATCCGAATCTTATGTGAAAAATCTTTTAAATACAGCCGGGAGCCGAATTTTAAACTGGTATCCGGCAGAATGAGCCATTTTTATGTCAACTGCAAGCCCACCACGATGAGCCCCCGGGGTATGTTCCTGGTGGGCCATCTGGTGTTCGATGCCATCAAAGATCTGAAAGCCGACGGAATCGGAGGACTGACATTCGGTGCCGATCCCGTGGCGGTTGCCACCGCCTTTGTTTCGGAATTAAAAGCAAACCCCATGAATGCCTTTTCCATACGCAAGACCCAAAAAGACCATGGTATTGTGAAGTGGATCGAAGGAGACATGAACCCGGGACAGCGGGTGGTGATTATCGACGATGTGGTCACCACCGGAGGGTCCACCATCACAGCCGTAGAACGGGCCCGGTCCGAAGGACTGGAAGTGATAAAGGCGGTGATTCTGGTTGATCGACAGGAGGGCGGGCTTGAAAACATCCGTGAACAGGTCACGGATGTGACCGCGATCATTACCCGGGATGATCTCATGGCCCAATGGTCCGAGGTCACCGGTTCCCGGACCTCACGAAGTTTGCGGAATTCTCCAATCTAAGTACATGTATTCATAAGTACGATCGCGTATTATAATTGTTTTATTCATTTTATTTAAAAGTTTTAAGTGAAAAGTGATCTAAAGTGCCTAAATTTGATGAATTCAATCATTTTTAAGCTGGCCTCGCCCCAGGCGAGTTCCTTAACTTTAGTTCACTTTAGCTCACTTCAAATTTTAGTCACTTTGATGATCAATCGCTATATTGAATGCGGTGGCCTGTCACAGGAAGAACTGTGTGTTTCCAAGGGCAAAGGTATGCATAAAAGAATGGGAAAGTAGGTTACATCTATGATTATTAAGGAATTAAGCGACGTTCCCGTCACAGGTTTGCAGGGGGTTGATCATATAAAAAAACAAATCGTTATCGGTCCGGACGACGGATCCCGGGAAATCGTGTTGCGGTATTTCAGCATAGCGCCCGGTGGAGCGAGCCCGCATCACACTCATGATTATCCGCACCTGGTAAAAATTGAAGCCGGCAACGGAACGGTGACGGATGCAACGGGCAACGAACATCACCTGCAAGCGGGCAATTATGTTTATATCAATAACAACGAAGCCCACCACTTTAGAAATACAGGGTCGGCGTCCTTTGATTTCATCTGCATCATTCCGCAAAAGCCAGAGAGTTGATATCATGTTTTTTGTTTAACCGGGACGACGTTAAGGGGGGCTGAACCTTTAAGTGGAGGTAATTATGGAATTTCGTATGCTTGGCACTTCCGGAATTAAAATATCCTCGATCATTATGGGAACATGGCAGGCCGGCAAGGACATGTGGGTGGGCATCGATGATGCGGAGTCCATAAAGGCGATAAAAGCCGCCTACGATGCGGGTATCACCACATTCGATACGGCGGAGGTGTATGGTAACGGCCATTCGGAAAAAATCGTGGGAAATGCCCTTCAGGATGTGCGTGACAACGTCGTGATCGCCACCAAGGTGTTTTCCAATCACCTAAAATACCAACAGGTCATGGATGCATGTCATGGATCTTTAAAAAATCTGAACACCGACTACATAGATCTCTATCAGATCCATTGGCCTCCGGGCTCCTTCGGCGCCAAACCCGTCCCTTTGGAAGAAACCCTGCTTGCATTGACCGAATTGAAAGCACAGGATAAAATTCGTGCCATCGGAGTTTCCAATTTCTCCCGATCCCAGTTGGAAGAAGCTTCAACATACGGAAGAATCGACAGTCTCCAGCCGCCGTATTCGTTGTTTTGGCGCAAAGTTGAAACCGATGCATTATCCTATTGTCTCAAGAACAATATCACCTTGCTGGCGTATTCTTCCATGGCCCAGGGGTTGCTGACCGGAAAATTCGGTCCGGACCATAAATTTGCCAAAGGTGACCACCGTTTTAGAAACAAATTGTTTGAGCCGGAAAATTATGAACGGGTTCAGAAGGCGTTGGAAAAACTCCGTCCCATAGCCGAGGCCAATAATGTCACTTTGGGACAGCTGGCCCTGGCCTGGATCACCTCCCAACCCGGAATATGCGCCATCGCCGGCGCCCGAAACGCCGAACAAGCCGCTCAAAATGCCGCAGCCGGAAATGTTCACCTGTCAAAAGAAGATCTGGCGGCCATCGATAAAATCGGAAAAACGGTCACCGATTCATTGGATGATGATCCGGTGATGTGGAGCTGGTAAACCCGGGTCCCTTGATTTTCAGATATAGACACCGTGTGATATTTACCCATTCAAAATGTGGAGGGTGTTAAATTTGCGGGCCTAAAGTTAAGTCAAACACTTCTACTTCATGAGCGTTACTGACATCCGTAAATACGAAAATAAAGTTTTAGACCGAACCGCCATGGCAATTTTGGTGGTACTTTGTGTAAGCTGGGGACTTAATCAGGTCGCCATCAAGGTTGCCAATCGCGGTATCTCTCCCCTTCTGCAATGCGGTATCCGGTCGGTGGGTGCCACCGTCCTGATTTGGATCTGGATGGCGGTGCGCCGGGAACCTTTTCTAAAAAGAGATCGAACCCTGTGGTGGGGAATGGCGGCGGGTCTTCTTTTTTCCGCAGAATTCATTCTCATCTACTTGGGCCTGGAATTAACTTATGCATCGCGAGCCGTGATCTTTCTCTATATGTCGCCGTTCGTTGTGGCACTGGGGGCGCAGCTCTTTATTCCGGACGAACACCTCGGAATAATTCAAGTCCTGGGTCTGTGCTGTGCCTTTGGCGGGATCATTGTCGCGTTCGGAGAGTCTCTGAGTTACCCCACGTACGAAATAATGATCGGTGACGCTATGCTGGCGGGCGCCGCGGTATTATGGGGAGCCACCACGGTTCTGATCAAAGCCAGCCCCCTTGCCGGAATTAACCCCGGCAAAACCCTGTTGTACCAGCTTGCCGTGTCTGCAGTGGTCCTTCCCCTGGGCTCCCTGGCAAAGAATGAACCCGGTATTTTTCTCATGACCCCCCTGATTGCTGCCAGCCTTTTCTACCAGACGATTTGGGTGTCGTTCATCACCTACCTGGCCTGGTTTTGGCTCATCCGTCACTATCCCCCTTCGCGCCTGGCATCCTTTACCTTTCTCACACCGCTTTTCGGTGTACTTGCCGGAGGTCTGCTGCTGAATGAGCCCATGACGAGTGGTCTATTGCTGGCCTTAATTCTTGTGGGAGTGGGCATTTACCTGGTGAACCGAACCAATGCCCAATGAAAAGTATTTTCGAGCAGCATAACCACGACGTTCATTATCGAGAAACCATTTAAACTCAACACGGAGTTTGCATTAGCTTCCTGACACCTGAACCTTTTATTCATGCAAATTCTTGTGAAACGATTTTTTCGTCTTGCTTCTTTGCTCATATATATCGAAATACAGCTGATACGCGACGAAGTATTTGTTTATGTTGGCCACATAATCCACGGTTTCCCTTCCGATGATCTCACCGGCTATTTTTTCTACATTAAAAAACCATTTGTCCGGGTTAAATCCTCGCTTAACCGCCGCTTTGCGAATCTTATATATTTTGGCAGGACCGGCATTGTACGCGGCCCAGGAGAAATAAACACGATCCGCCGGTTTAATTTCAGGACGGCTAAAATATCTTTTTCTCAGAAAATTCAAATATTTGGTCCCGGCATGAATGTTATTTTCGAGAAGATGAATATTCTTAATGTTTATGTGTTTGTCCGAAGCGGTCCGGGGCAGCACCTGCATGATGCCGATGGCGCCTGAAGGGCTTCGTTTTGAATTGTCGAGGCCGGATTCCTGATAGGCCTGGGCGGAAAGTTTTAAAAAATTAAAATCATAACGGTCGCCGTATTTTTTAAAAAGGCCGATCAAATGATTTAACTTTTTACGTTCGGTTTCGGCCATCGGGTTTTTAATCCATTTTGAATTCTGATAATACCGTTTAAAGAGTATGTTACCCAACAGGGTCCCTCTTTTATTCTTTTGGATAAAGTCATTTAAGCTTGACAGGAGCGCTTGGTTTTTTTTGCGGACCGCCCACGCAATATTACCTCTGGAATTTATCTTGAGCTCTTTGCGAATCACGATATTCGGCAACACTTGAGACCATGCTTCGGCTTCATGTTGATCGGCCACCGTAATATCTATAACCCCTGCATTGACCAGTTCCAGAATGTCTTCGGTGACAAGGTAATCATGTGATTCTTTGATGTGGATCGGCGGCCGTTTGAGTTTTTTCAATCTTCTGTTCAAAGACTTAAGGCCTGTCACATAAGAGCTTCTTTGAAGCACATAAACCATTTTATCGGATAAATCCTCAACAGTCTGAACATCTTTGACCTTCTTGTTCAACACCACAATTTCATGGACATTTGGAATATAAGGTGTGGTGAAGCTCACGATTTTCTGCCGTTCAGGCGTAATGGTAAGGTTTGCTGCGGCAATGTCCCCCCGCCCGGCGTTCAACGCCTGAAGAATTTGCTTGAACGGCACGGGAACGAAGATCATTTTGGTTTTGGCATATCTGCTTGTTTCTTTTTTATTTAAAAATTTTTCATAGGCTTTCATCAACTCGTACTCAAATCCCTGAGGTTTCCCGCGATCAAAAAAATAATTGGTTTTGCAATAGCAGACCAGGACCCGGAGGATTCTTCTTGACCGGATTCCGTCAAGGTCTCCTTTAAACGGTTCATTGATGCGATTGAGTATGGCCTGTTCGTCTGTGATGGCGGACAATGATGTTTGAGAGGCAAACCCGTCCCTTGAAATGAAAAGAAATGACAGGACAATAGCCATAAAAATTTTGGTTCGGGCGTACGTATGGATCTTTTTCACCGAAACCACCTCCTGCCTGTAATCCACCCCCGGCATGCCGAAACCGTGATGACGCAGAAATTCTTCCCGCAGTCCCTTCATATCCCCGATGTCTTCAATATTATACAAATTTTCGGTTTTATGATCATGGGTTACGCCCTATTTTTTATAAAAGACTCCGGGGGGATGGCAATGATTATATAAGTAAAACTTGGTCTTGATTGTTCAGGACGAATATTGTATGCATATATCTGAATTTACATGAATATTTTTAATTCATTCAGCAATCAGGGTTTTTCTACCATAACGCTTTGTCAATAGCGTAATGAATGATCAGCAGCGAAATCATACACTGTTTGAATATATTAGAAGTGGTTTCAAAACCTTCCCGGAAATTTTTATGAAATGTCAGGGATAAGAGCTTTTTTAAGTATGTTATATCATGAAAGAAGAACAAATTGAAAAGCTTTTGGAAAAATGGGGAGCAAAAAAAGAACTGAATCACAAGGAGCAACCTCTCCTTGTTTTAGTATCACTGGGTTTCAAGATCGGGCAACAGTGGGTAAGCAATCAAAAAAGGGATGATCTGCTTTTTCGATTTGAAGAATTTTATAAAGACTGGGCGGATGATCGATTGACCCACCAACGATACAAAATGCTGTACCAGGAATTAGACGTTGGTTCGATCATCGCTGAAATGTCCGATACGTTAAACCGGGCACTGGTTGACCCCCAGGTTGCCGAAGCCATGCTGGAAAACTTTTACCTGTTTGAAAAAGGAATGGTTTGGGGGATCATGTCGGCAATGAGGAACATAATTTAGTGCCCATCCAGAAATTGGTCTTGATTTTTCACGTCGAACAGTGTATGCATGTCTTTGAATTTAAAAGAATATTTTATTATCCGATTGATATTGATGAATAGATTTTAAAAAATGGATATGCTTTCCCGATTTAAGAATGAATGGCAGCGCATTGAATTTGAAAACACCCCCATATACATTCGCCCGGCCAGACCGGATTGGTTTGTGCCCAACACCGCTGCAGATCAGTTATTGACAAATGGGTTTGACAATAAAAAAATCTCACATGAAATCAAATCGCTGCTAAAAAGAGTCGATAGCCAAGTCCCTTCGACGTATCCATCGCGTTCAGAAAAAATGCGCCTGAGCCGTCTAAAGGAGTGCTGGATTCATATCACCAATACCTGCGACATGCAGTGCGGGCATTGTATGTTTAAATCTTCTCCCCGGTCCGGGGAAGAACTGTCATCGGAGAATTGTGACGCAATCATTGGTGACAGTTATGCATTGGGATGCAGGATTTTCTATTTCACCGGCGGGGAACCGCTTATTTCCGGGGCGTTTATGAAAAGCGTGCACAATGTCCTTGAATTACCCGATACCCATGTGGTGATTTTGACAAACCTGTCACTCTTATCGCGGGTTAAAGACAGGCTTCGTGCCCTGCCCAAAGATCGTCTTCATTTTCAAGTGAGTATGGATGGTTTAAAATCCAACCATGATGCTTTGAGGGGATCCAGGGCTTTCGATCATTTGCTTGAAAATTTACATACACTTCGAAATCTCGGTTTTCCCGTCACGCTTTCCATGACCGTAACGCGGCAAAATATCAACGATATGGAAGCGGTCATCGGTGTTGCCCGACGGCATGGGATTACAAACGTTCATTTTCTCTGGCTTTTTAAAAAGGGACATGCCGATGATGCGCTGTATGTTGAACCCGGGCATATTTTCCCCAAGCTCATCGCCGCCCAGAAAAAAGCTGAAACCGTAGATGTCAAAATTGACAATATCGAGATCCTCAGATCGCAGGTATTTTCCTGCCCGGGTACGTGTTATGATTTGAGCAATGCGGGATGGCAGTCCCTCGCCGTAGGGCCGGACGGGCATATCTATCCGTCACCGGCACTCATATATTCGGAAGGCATGCAGTGTGGTCATATTCACGACGGGCTGGAAAACGTCTGGAGAAATAGTCCGGTCCTGAAACACATTCGCAACGCCTCTCTGAACCAAAGTCAACACTATCGAAAAAATCCGTTTCGATATCTCATCGGCGGGGGGGATATCGATCACAGTTACATTCATTCCAAACACATCATCGGCCACGACCCTTATGTGGATCTCTACAATCTTATTGTCCAGTGGCTCATCGTACACGAAGCCCAAATGTTCAGCACCGGGGGTTATCCGGCATTTCAGTTGAAAATGGGCGAAAAACTGGGGGACTGTCCCGTAGAAGGCGATTCCGTTTTTTTTACGCATTCGAATTGTGTGCTCACGCTTCCCGGGCATGAAACCCATAATCAGGTGAATCGCTTTTATTCTGAAGCGGCCCTGGAAACCAAAGAAGATATTATCAATCCCATATGTTATGATGAAGCATTTATAGAGCATATTCCGGAAGACATGCAATTTCGAAGCTATGGTTGCGGTTCACCGGTTTTGGATGCCGAAATTCAAAAAAACCATACCGTGGTGGACCTGGGAAGCGGTACCGGTATCGAGTGTTTTATTGCCGGCAAGTTGACCGGACCGGATGGCAGGGTTGTTGGAATTGATATGGGAGACGCCATGCTGGGTGTTGCCAACCAAACCAAAGCATCCGTTATCCGAAACCTTGAATACGACAATATAGAATTCAAAAAAGCCTTTTTAGAATCCCTTCCGCTGGAGGAATCCAGTGTTGATGTGGTGATCTCCAATTGCGTGCTGAACCTTTCGCCGGACAAACGCCGGGTGTTTCAAGAAATATTCAGGGTGTTAAAACCCAACGGCCGCATGGTTATTTCAGACATCACCTATGATGGCGAGATTCCGCTCGAAATCAAATATAATGAGAAACTGCGTGGCGAGTGCATCGGGGGTGCCCTGAACTATTATGAATTATTCGGCTTGTTGAACGATATCGGGTTTTCCCATAGCCGGATATCAAAAGGGTATCGGTATCGGTCGGTGAAAGGGTATGACTTTTATTCCATTACGTATCAAGCGGTCAAGCCTGTGGAGAATAACCTGCCGGTTCTGTATGCGTTCCCGGATTTTAAAGCGTTGATGGCCGAGGTGGACGTCGAGCCGACCTGTGCGTGTTTTGTGACCCCTGAAGAACAAACCGCACCACATCCGCCGGCCCTGAAGGCGTACAGACAAGGTTGCATGGTTTGCGGTGCGGAACTCATCTATGCTGAAACCATCCAAAGCAAATCCTGCCATTATTGCCAACAAGTCAAGCCGTCCGATGCCCAATGCGCAAACGGTCACTTCGTATGTGACGCCTGCCACAGCCAGGACGCCGTGGAAATCATCAAACAGGTCTGTCTAAACACCCGGGAGCGCGATGTGTTGCGCCTCATGCAGACCATTCGGTCACATCCCCACTTTGGTCTGCACGGACCCGAGCATCATTCCTTGGTTCCCGCCGTAATTCTCACGGCCTTGAGAAACTCCGGTGATGACATATCGGATGACCGAATTTTAACCGCCATTCAGCGCGGGCAAACCATTGCCGGTGGCGCCTGTGCATTTCTGGGCGTCTGCGGTGCCGCCATCGGAGTGGGGATTGCTTTTTCGATCCTTTTACAGGCGGAC
>JASFLX010000090.1:0-10581 GCA_050117895.1 Desulfobacterales bacterium
TTGTTTGCCAAGACTGCCATGGCGATTTGGTTTCAGGTTTCAGGTTTCAGGTGTCAGGAAGCATGTTCAGTAGTAATAGGCCAGCCCTGAGGGAACGATTCATCATTTATGCCATACACTGCCGTTTACTCAGCTAACTGCCAACGTCCTTGATTTACACCCGGTTTCCCCTTAACCCTGACACCTGACACCCGGTTTTTTTTATGCCATCCTTTCAATTGCCTGTAATTTATTTTCAAGTCGCTTTTTAGAAACCCGTACCGGTGTTTTTAGCTCTTGAGCAAAAACAGAAACCTTGAATTCTTCAATCAGCCAGAAATACTCTTCGACAGCCGCTTTTTTTTCCGCAGATGCAGATTGGGAAAGTTTTTTCAGTTGTTTATTCAAACTTTCGGTAAAAACAAGGACTTCTTTTGCCTTTGCGCGGTCCTTTTCAAAATTGACCACAGCGCGACGAGCACGGAAATCCATGGCCTTTAGGTATCGAACCAGGTGGATGAGGCGCTCGGTGTCGTAAAGATTCATAAAAGTTTCAGGGACAAGTTTTTTAAGTTCTTCTCTTAACTCTTTTAAAAAATTCAGGAAAGTATGGTTTGTGCGGTGAACTGTTTCCAGATTATAAAATACGGTTCTGGTTTCATGATAAGCCTCAAGAACAGACATGCTTCGGTCCAATAAATCCCGGCCTCTTGGGAGAATGGTCGGCGCGATAGATTCGGCATATGAATAAAAAGCATCCCTGGATCTTATGTTTTTACAAAACAAGGTGTTGATGATGCTTTCAACGAGCTTTTTTTCAAGCCGTTTGGCCCCTCCAAAATAATTGGCCATTTTCTCATTTTTTTTAGGCAGGGTCAGCGCCTTTTTTAAAAACTTTAGATCCTTTGAAAAATAAATGGCAAATAACCGGGAGACACCCTCTTTGTGAGAATGGAGTGCCTGGTCCGGGTGGAGAAACAGGCGTAAATTTACGCTTTTTTCCTGCTGAGATGCTATTTTAAGACCAGGATAAACAACCCATTTTAACGTGTTTTCACCGGTTATGCTGATGCTCTCGGGAAGATCCGGAAAGTCCCATCCGGTTATGCCGCTTCTTTCCCACTTTTTTCTGGCAGATTCCATTTCGCCCGATTCTTTAGGGTCGAATTTACCTGAAATGTTTTGGCGTAAAATTGACGGATCTCTGCCGACACAAAGTTCTTTGCCTTTCTGATCGGTAATGGATATGCGCATTTTAAGATGATCCGGCAAAAGATCCGAAGGCCAGGCCGTTGCGGGGATATCCAGCCCGAAGCGATTATAAATAAAATTTCCAAGTTCTGTTATCAGAGAGCGTTGCGTTTTTGGCATTTCATCCATGATAGCATCCACCGTATTCGCAATGGGTACCAGTTTTTTTCGGAAGACCTTGGGAAGACCTTTAATAAGTGCGGCTATTTTTTCTCGGAAGAGTCCGGGTACCAGCCAGTCCAGCGATTCTGAAGGAACCATTGGGGCGCAGGATAAGGGTATTTTTACGGTTGCACCATCCTGATTTTTGCCGGGATTGAATTTGTAAACACAATCAAATCCGTGGCCTCCTAATTTAATTCTGTCAGGATAAAGAGACAGTTCTTTTTCATCCGGATGATACCGGATAATATCCTCCGGTTTCATTCGCAAAAAAAGGTCGCTTTTCTTTTGTTTAATATGTTTTGAAAGGGTTCTGATATCATAACACCCTTTTAACCTTTTATGGTAGAATTCGAACAATTCGGCATCACTGACAAGAACATCCCTTTTTCTGATCTTAGCTTCCATGCCGCCAATCTCATCAATAAGTTTCTGGTTGTGCAGCATAAAATCAAACTTCTTTTTAACATCACCGTTTACCAGTGCGCTTTGAATAAAAATGTCAGATGCTTGGTCAAGGTCAATTTTGCCATAGGATATGGGTCTTTGGGGAACGATAATGAGACCAAAAAGGCTTACCTGTTCGGAAGCGACAACCTCGCCTCGGTTTCTTTCCCAGTGTGGATGAAGATAGGTATATTTGCACAGGTTTTTACCCAATTTTTCCAGCCAGTCACTATCAATGTTTGCGCACGTCCTGGCAAAAATTCGTGACGTCTCGACCATTTCAGCAGCCACAATCCAGGTTTTTGAAGTGTTGAAAAGGGTTGATCCCGGAAAGATCATCACTTCTTTTCCTTTTGTGGCTTGAAAGATATTATTTTCCTTTTTAACAGCAATGTTGGAGAGAAAACCGCTCAAAATCGATTTGTGAATGGAAGTATAAAGACTTCCGAACTCAGAGAGTTGGTCAGGATGTTTGACTTTTGACGGTTGCGCCGGAGTGCTCTGTTTTTTTCGGGCATCTTTGGCCCGGTGTTTGTTGTCATCCAAACCGTATTCTTTGAGCACTTCAGAAAGCTGGTCATGAATATCCCGCCATTCTCTCATCCTTTTAAAAGAAAGAAAGTGAGTCTTACAAAATTTCTTCATGCTTTTTATGGTTTTTTCTTTTTGCCATATCCGTTGGTATTTTCGCCAGATATTCAGAAGGGTGATAAAATCGGAAGACGGATCATTAAACGCTTTGTGAATCCGATCTGCTTCCTGAGCTTTCTCTGCGGGCCGTTCCCTGGGATCCGGTATACTCAGTGCAGCAGCAATAACCGTAATCTCTTCAAGACATCCTTGAGTCTGTGCTTGGATAAGCATCCGGGATATTCTGGGATCAACCGGCATTTTTGCCATAAGCCGACCCTTTTCAGTGATCGAAAAGGGCGTTTTCGCTTTGGATTTCTTTTGGCGCGGCCCAGGGACGATGGCTCCGAGTTCGTAAAGAAGATCAAACCCATCCTGTATGCTTTTCGATGCCGGCCGATCAATAAATGGAAAATCCGATATATCGCCAAGTTTCAGAGAGATCATTCTCAGGATGACTTCCGCGAGGTTGGCTCTTAAAATTTCCGGCGGAGTAAAAACCGGACGCTTTTCAAATTCTTGTTCAGAAAAAAGTCGTATACATACCCCGTTTTCCACCCTTCCGCATCTTCCTTTTCGCTGATCGGCACTGCTTTTTGATATTGCGGTAACCGGAAGGGAGGTGGTTCTTGATCTTGGTGTGTATCTAGATATGCGCGCAAGGCCGGTGTCGATGACATATTTAATTCCGGGTATGGTTATGGAAGTTTCAGCGATATTGGTTGCAATAATTATCTTCCTGGGGGGAATATGTGAAAAAACCTTGGATTGCTCAGAGCCTGCCAGTCTGGCAAACAGAGGAAGAATAACGGTGTTTTTGTAATTCCTTGCTTTAATGAGTTCGCAGGTTTCACGAATATCCTGTTCGGTGGGCATGAAGACGAGGATATCTCCGGAGCGACTTTTTCTTTGCAGGTTGTCAATTGAGTTGACCGCCATCTCAATATGGGTTGGTTCATTGCTTTTTTCGAGTGTTGAATCGATTTCTGAATAGCGTATTTCCACCGGATACATGCGGCCGGATACTTCTATCACGGGAGCATTATCAAAGGCCTTTGAAAATTTTTCCGTGTCAATGGTTGCTGAGGTTATGACAATTTTAAGGTCTTTTCTTTTTTTTAAAAGAGTCTTTAAAAACCCCAGGATAAAATCTATATTTAAACTTCTTTCATGGGCTTCATCAACGATGAGGGTGTCATATTCATTCAGATACGGATCCTTTTGGGTTTCGGCCAGAAGAATACCGTCTGTCATGATTTTAATAAAGGTGTGGGGTCCGGTTTTATCTTTAAATCTGATTTTATACCCTACGGACCTGCCCAGTTCTTCTCCGAGTTCTTCGGCAATACGTTTGGAGACAGTGGTTGCAGCGATCCGTCTCGGCTGAGTACAGCCGATCTTACCGTTGATGCCTCGTCCGGCCGCAAGGCAGAATTTCGGTATTTGGGTGGTTTTACCCGATCCGGTTTCACCGGAAATGATGATCACCCGGTTTTTTGAGATGAAATCTATAATTTCGTCTTTTTTAGAAAGAATGGGGAGGGTTTCATTATAGATAAGTTTCGGACGATTTGCTTTGCGCCATGATTTTTTTTTGATGGATCTTTGAAGCCTTTTTTCCAGCTGGACTACTTTCTTTTTTATCTTATTATTAGACGCGGTTTTTACGCCGGATTGTTTAATCCGTATTAATTCACGACGGATGGCGTGGCTATCGGCACTTAGCGCTTTGGGTAAAAGCGCCTCAATTTTTTTCAACATATTTTTGTTAAATACAGCTTGACAGTGTGACAGTGTTTGTATCGTAAATATTCACAAAATGAGCCGTTACAAACGTTTTAAAGCTTTTTTAAGTGCGGCCGCGTGAAATTTCCCGGCCAAATGGACAGGGCTTTTACCATAGATCGGATCCCAACCCGCTGGATCTGCTATGCAGTAGTATTGCACGTCCAGACCGATTCGAACGATTGCTTCTTCAACGGGAAGGTTCTCAACGCGAAGGGCTGTTTCCCATGTAGCGCCACATGGCGCCCCGCGCAGAACATTGATTCGGGTAATAATTCCATCAACAACCGTCACAGCAAACTCCGGTGCGCCAAACATGTTTCCATAATTACCCAGGCAGACCTGCCGGGAGAGCCCGCATCAGGTCGGAGGGGTAAATGCTCCTTTAACACGAAATTTCTTTCCCGAGGCGACCACGGGAATTTTTTTGTCCCTGCAAACCACGGCAAGGTCATAAGAAAGATCCGGATGTTTCAGATAATCCAGAACCAGATCAGCCTCAATGTCTTTGGGTATATACTCTTTTGTATCGTCGATAACCGTGGGCAGATGAGTATCGATGGATACGATTTTAAGGGAAAAACAGTTGTTTCCATATCGTCTGACACCCTCTATCTTTTTGTCACCGCTGCCGTTTTGTTGAAAAACCAAAATGTTTTGAATTTCAGAAGCATGTTTTTTCGATGGTTCCTTTGATTTACTGTTGTCTGTACATTCTATATCGTTCATTCTACGTCCTTATTCCTGTTCATCGTTATAAAGGGAATTCATACCGAAACGTTCAAACCACCATTCTTCTGCCGAGAGATAATTCTTGACCTCTTGTTCGGAAAAAGAAAATTTATAGTTTTTACAGTAGTCATTAATAATCCGGTAAGCAGCGATAATCTTGGTTGTCATTTCCTTGCATTTTTTACTGTTTTCATTACACTGGTCCGGATGCCATTTACGGATAAGATGTCTATAATTAGACTTAATTTGTTCCATGGTTGCCTGTTCAGACAGTTCCAACACTCTCCTTGCTTCAGTAATTTCTTGATACTTTTTCATTCCGCAATCTTTTTATATTTTAATATTAACCCTTAAATGAAACATACCCTCCATCGGAAGTCAACCATCATCTTCCGATATTTTTTATAACTTCTCAATAAGCTGTGGTTTGTTAATTGGAGATATTGAGCCGGCCCCATAATTTATTGATATGTTACAATTCTTTCTGATAACATGCTGAAATCGTCGCAAAATAACCTCCATATTTTCTTGACAACAAAGAGATTTAAAAATAGTTTTGCAACAAAAGAGGGCGTTTTGAAAAGGTCTCGAAATAACGTTCCGAAAAATCTGCGAGGGTCTGCTTTCGAAAAGAAACGCTTCTTCATAGAAGACACCTTAAAAATTATATGTTGATACTGACTTATTATGGACAATAGTAGAATCAAAGAGATGTTTAACCATGTGTAAAGACATTCGTGAAAACGCACAAGAGCCGCCGAAAGATGATCGGAAAGAACCTGTGGATAAAAAGGAAGAAAACAAAGAATGGAAAGATGTAATAAATCTGCCCGATGATCTGGATTTTGAAGTTCATTAAAAAGTCGAATTCATCAAGGTTGTCCGTAATAATAGTTATACGATCTGGACGAATATGGAAAATCGGATAGTTCCTTAAGGTTCAGATATCCGGGTTCAACCTGCCATATTGGCTTATGCCGGGTCTTTTTTTGTTTGATAACTTTGGCCTTAATATCCATGCCAAGGAGTTTGGCAATTCTGTTGACTTCATCAACAAACCGCTCGTTGTTGTGACTGGTTTCTCCCTCCCATCCACCGGTCTGGTTGACTCTTTGATGAATCATCTCATGGAGGAGGACATCACTGGCAATTCTTTTGTTTAAATGTTGTATTCCCCAGTTCAAATCATTTGTAGGATAAATCGGTCGCATTAAATTTTTATCTAAATATATTAAATTCTTGCTGACATGATAATACCCCAGACTTTTACCCTGTGGCGTTTTTCCCCAGATAATGGCGCCGGGTTTATTTTCTCCATAAAAAAAGTTCTGATTCAACATTTTCCATTCGTCAAAAACCCATGCGCCCACCTCGCCAAACCGTTTCATTCCTTGACTTTTCAAATCCATCCACGTGGCCATATGTGCCTCTCGGAAATGTAACTTCTCAATAAATTCTTATGGTATGAAACAACTTGTCGTCTATATCCGTCAACACTTGAAAATGTAAAGTTTATCCTAACTATTAGGTTAGAATAAAATCGGTAATGTAGGGGTTCTCTTCCATCTCCCGACCTATGGTTGAGGTGGGGGTGTCTCCATAGTCATGACCTGGCCAGACCATGGTCTCCTTGGGTAGAACAATCAGTCTTTTCTCTAAAGATTCGAGAAGCGTTTCAAGAGATCCGCCAATCAAATCGGTCCTTCCAGCCGCACCCACAAAAAGGGTGTCGCCGCAAAAGAGGTTTCCGTCAATGAGATAGCAAACAGAGCCCGGGGTATGACCCGGAGTGTGGATTACCTTGATATTAAGTGTTCCGACTTCAATAATGTCCTTATCTTTGAGTCTTATGTCCGCAGGATCAGGGGGCGGAAGTCCCAGCTCTTTCGAGGATTTTTCACGAACCGCCGGGTCTGAAAAAAACCGGTCATCGGCTTCATGCATGCACACCGGGATGTTAAGAGCCTCTTTGAGTTTTGCGTTTCCCAAAACATGATCGGAATGGCCATGGGTGTTGAGGATATATTTGACTTTGAGGCCTTGTGCTTGAATCAAGTTCAGAATTTTGTCTTCCTCTCCGGCCGGATCAATAAGAACCGCTTTGCGGGTGTGCGGGCATGCCACCAGATAAGTCATTACCTGAAACGGCCCCAGAGGGATTTGTTTGATAATTATTTTTGTTGTCACTCCACATACAGTCTCTGTCCCGGATAAATCTTATTTCTGGGTGTTAATTGGTTGATACGCATAAATCGTGCCAGTGGCATTTTGTGTAACTGAGCGATATCATAAGGACTATCGCCGCGTTTAACCAGATATGTCTTTAAATACTCACCTGCCGGTTTATCACCCTTGCTCTCGCGAATCTTTAAAACCTGCCCGATGTGTAGATTCGTTGAAGACAGATGATTGAGCTCCTGGATTTTTTTGGTTGTTGTACCGTATCTATTGGCAATAATCCAAAGAGAATCACCACTTCTTACAATATGGCTCGATGCGTCTCTATCTATGATTCCGTTGTATTTCTTGGATCGGTATACAATGGTGCCCCTACGTGGTATTTTGAGTTTTTTGCCGGCAACAATAAAACTTGATCGGCGCAAATTGTTTGCGCGCATGATGCTTCTGATGCTACAACGGTATCGTCTGGAAATGGTGGAAAGACTTTCACCGGGTCTGATCCGGTGATAGACATAAGCGCGTTGGGGAAGATGTGAAACCGGTATTTCATCTATCTTTGCCAACAGCATTTGGCCTTTATCCGGTGGAACCCTGAGCGGATAATTATCTTTAGGAATTATCCTGTAGCGGAGTTCGGGATTTAATTTTATAAGAGTTTTTTCAGTTACCCCGATGGTTTTGGCAACATTTCTAAGATGGACCTGTTTCGATATGGTTATTATTTCATATTCTAACGGATTATCCACGGGTACTGAATCGAGCCCATACTTTTCCAAATTATTCACGATATGAAGCGTGGCCAAAAATCTGGGGACATATCTCGCTGTCTCCAAGGGAAGACGTTCGTATAGATCCCAAAAATTATCGAGATAATTTATATTCTGAGTCCTTATTACTCTGAGCACCTGTCCCTCCCCGCAATTATACGCGGCCAGAACGGTTGCCCAATCGCCGAAAATATGATGCAATTCTGTTAGATATTCAATAGCGGCTTTTGTAGATTTAACCGGATCGAGGCGCCCATCGATGTATTTGTTGCGTCTGAGACCAAATTTATATCCTGTTGAGGGGATAAACTGCCAAAGACCCAGGGCCCTGGCTTTGGAAAGTGCATTTACCTTGAACCCGCTTTCAATAAGGGGGAGCCATGACAATTCAATCGGAAGGCCGGCTTTTTTAAGGGCAGAAACAATTTGTGGTCGATATTTTCCGGAGCGTTTGTATGATTCAATGAAAAATCTTTTTTCACCTTTTTTGGTAAAGCGGTCAATTTCATTCTGAATGTGTTTATTTATCACTAGGGGAATGGCTTTATGATTACCGTTTACAACAATATTCCGGGATGCGTAAATTTCAAGAATACGTTTCGAAATCATATACCGCAGATCTTCTTTTTGTTGTATCAGTTCGGCGGTGTCATCGGTATCGATCTTCAGGATTAAAGAGTAAGCATGATCCAGTGCTTCCAGGGCGTTTTCAAGCTCTCCTTTTTGCCAAAAATCCTGCGATGCCTGGCAAAAATCCAGGGCTTCATCAAATGTAGATTGTATTTTTTTTTCAAGGATAGAATTGTCTGCTACCTGATTCTTATCTTTTTTTATTGTGGTGGGATCTTCGATTGTGTTTTCACAAACGAGATTATCAATCTCTGACGGATTTTGATCTTTAAGGTTGACATTTTCAATAGATTCAGCAGAGCCGGCTTCACCTGTCCGAGCCGGTAAATAATTCACATCTTGTGAAACCGGGGTGTTATGCAGGGTTTGTATGCATCCGCCTGAAAGAAACAATAAATAGACTGACAGAAAAAGAATTTGTAGCTTCATAAAATCAGATTCCTTAATCTCAACATTTTTCCGCAATTTTGCGGAACAAAGCAGAGTGGTCGAAGTATGTTAATGGGAAAAATTTTTCCTAAAATAAGTATATTATGACTTAATATCCGATTACAAAAAAATATGTATCCTTGTCAAGGGTTTATGCTATCTTAAAACCCAAAAAGCTCTAAGACCTTTGAAAACGACCCCTTTTGCCAATTCCGGAGTAATAAACGTTTTTCAAAGGTCTCGCATTATATAAAGGTGCCGACACTGATGTTTTTCGATTCGTTTTGTAATATTTTGTAATATGTTGTGTTTTTAAAAATAAAGCCATTCGTTTAAAATGAATGGGTTTTAAAAAACTCAACGGGTATAATATTTGGATGATGCAAATCACATGCCAATAGAATTAGAAAAGGAATAGGTCAAAACAATAATTAATATCAATAAGATATAGTGAAGCATTATTCTCATATGTGGTATTTGCTGTGGTAATAAGTGCCACTGCTCAGGTTGTTTTTGACATAATCCGGCAAAAATATATACAAAGCCGGTCAAGATCTTTATTGACATTAAGTTAAATAAGATTAAAATTAGTAAAAAATGAAGATATTTTAAAGAAATAATAGAAAATATCGCTATATTTAACCATATTGATTAATAATGAAAGAAAATAGGGGTTGATATTTACTGTATATATTATTAAATATGACGATTTATCAAAAGATTGCTTTTTAACTTTTTATAAATATTAACATATTATATTAACATTATACAAAAAAACATAAAGATTGAAGATGTGCGGCCAGAGTAGCTCAGTTGGTAGAGCGCCTCACTTGTAATGAGGATGTCGCGGGTTCAACTCCTGTCTCTGGCTCCATGTGTCAGAATACCTTTTGGGTGGGGTTCCCGAGTGGTCAAAGGGAACAGACTGTAAATCTGTCGGCGAAGCCTTCGGAGGTTCAAATCCTCCCCCCACCACCAACCTCAAAGTAAGTCGTATGTAGGAGATTTCGGTTTGTAAATCGGGATCGATAATTACTACATGGCTTCCTGCATGACTCTTACTGCGCTTTTTGAGGAAAATTGATATCTTCAATAATGGTTTTTTATGAGGCAATAATCGGCGTAAAACGTGCGGGAGTAGCTCAGTTGGTAGAGCTTCAGCCTTCCAAGCTGGATGTCGCGAGTTCGAATCTCGTCTCCCGCTCCAGACCGCAAATTGGCAGCCGTAACACTGACAAGCCTTGCGGCCCGGTGAGAACAAACAAGGGTTAATAAAGACCGCCCACGTAGCTCAGTCGGTAGAGCGCTTCCTTGGTAAGGAAGAGGTTCACCGGTTCAATCCCGGTCGTGGGCTCCATTATTTTTTCAAGAAGCTGAATTTATCTGATACGATAATTTTTTTCAAAAGGCAAAATTGATGGTCTCATAAAAAGGCCGATTTGCTAGCGAAACGACCATTTTCAAAACATCCAGGGGAGGACAAAACGATGGGGAAGGAAAAGTTTGAGAGGACCAAGCCGCATGTCAATGTAGGTACGATCGGTCATATCGATCATGGCAAGACGACTTTAACGGCGGCGATAACCAA
>JASFLX010000091.1:0-10443 GCA_050117895.1 Desulfobacterales bacterium
TGAAAAGGTCGTTTTTTCAAAACAATGGAGCCGCTGTCGGCAAGCTTATGCAACTGCCGGGTCACTTCATTGCTGACAACGGTTACTTTTGCGCCACAGTCGAGCAACGTCATTACCTTGCGGGTGCCCACTGACCCTCCACCCACGACTAAGCATTTTCGATTTCGTATATCAAGATTGACCGGATAATATCTCATAGCGCCTCAAAACAAACAACATAACATTTGCCAGCCCGGCACAAAAACTCGAAGCCTTTTATTTTGTTATTTTTTTTCAGTAAGCCCTTGGTGTCTTGTTGAAGAAAATTAATAACATTTTCATATCAAAATAGCCATTCTAAAAATAAATACAAGTTATATTCACGACTTTTATTTTAATTTCAATCTATTGTCCTGCTCCGTTCCCGGATCTAAAATGACAATTTGATCCGCACACCGTAGTTATACGTTTTTGACCATCATATCATCATTTTTACCCCGCCTGCCCCGTAGGTCCGGCAGATCGTACTGGGGTGAAACTTTTTTATATTTCACTGGGACCAGGGAAGCAGTATGAACCGGGAACCATTAAAAACTCTATATTTTTTCGCTTCCAGCGGGATAGAAATTCCCGTAAGTTTATGATGTCACCGGCGCATCCGGGTTACTCTTTTTTCTCCCTAGAGTAAATAATAAGTCGATCTCCCGGATGGATGGGTTCATTTAAATCAATACGGTTCCAGATAATGAGGACGGCCAGCGGCACATCGAACTTCTCGGCAATAGAAGACAGATTGTCCCCTTCTTTAATAATATAGATCCGATCCGTTTTGTCTGCCTGGTACCCCTTAAGCAATTTTTTATAGCGGGGAACAAACTCTTTTTTCGCTCCTTTGGGAATGAGAATGGTATGGGTGCCTTCGGTAAGATAGTGCCCCCGAATTTCGGGATTAAGATCCTTGAGCGCTTTAAAGTCCGTTTGAGAAGCGCGTGCGATCAGGCTGATGGGAATTTCCTGGAAACAATCGATGCTGATCCGATCGAATTCAAGAGGAGGGTAATAATCATCATCATTGAGATTAAATCCAAATTTAACCGGATCCAAAAGAATCAGCTTGACCGAAAGAATGCGGAATATGAATCGTTGGGTTTCCAGTGGAAGGTAGAGTCGATAATAATCCCGAGTGTTCTGTACCATCATTTCGGCCCGAAGTCCTTCTTCACCCATATTATACGCAGCGGCGGTCAACGTCCAGGTACCCATGGATTGGTAAAGAGACTTGAAATACTTTATGGCCGCCCGGGTAGAGGCAAACAAGTTTCGCCTTTCATCGATAGTTTTGTTAATTATCAGCCCGTACTTTTGCCCTGTATCTGGTAGAAACTGCCAAAATCCGACCGCTCCCTTTCTGGAGCCCGCATGGGGACGAAGTGCACTTTCGGCAATGGCCAGATACTTAAGATCGTCCGGCATGTGGTTTTGCCGCAACATTCTTTCAATATACGGCAGGTATCGACGGGAACGTTTCAGCCAAAGAATCACCTGAGGTCGATCCCAAATTGAAAGCATAAGTTCTTTTTCGAATCGTTCCTGAACATCCCGATTTTCAAGGGGAACCTGCTCCCCGCAAAACGACAGGGTGTCCATATTTTTAATGGAAGACACCATCAAAACCAACTCAAACGCTTGGGTCGAAGCACCAAAGGCCTCGAAAGAAAAAACGAATAGTATTACCGGAAACAGGAAAATCGTTTTTTTCATATGAATAGCCCTTTTGAAAATTATCTATAATGTCTACCAAAGCATTTTGGCTATAGGAAGTCAAATTATGCTAAATTGGGTTGTTACGAATTCATCAAATATTGACAATTCATTGATAATTTGATGGTATTAGGAAGTTGTCATTAAAAAACCCGTAATTTCGAAACATCTTAGAATTCCAAAGATAAATAGCCTAAGCCGCCATGCCTGAATCACGCAACCATGTTTTTGCCATCCAAATTGAAGATTCAGATCGTTTTAAAGATATATTCGGATCATCCGTTTCTTCAATAGTATGGGATGACATCGTTATAGGATATAGAAATATCGCCCAAAAACTCCTCCAGAGGTATAAGATATTATCTTCCGTTATTTCTCCTTTTTGGGGAAGATGCTTTCTATCCTTTGAATTGAAGCATTCGTCCATACCCGTGGATATGGAAGAGCAGATTCCCTTATTAACAGCAGCCGGCAGCCAGTTAATTCGTGAAATGTTACAAAACCATCTGGGTATAGCAACCGGCAGCCAGTTGAACTTCAAAATTGTAATCACTCGTATTCAAGAGGATTATCGAGATGTCCATGGGATTAACAAAAAACTAGACGAATTATTTAAAGCCCTTTCAAGTGTGTCCTATCCGTTTTATCCTATAACTCGCGATCAACTCTTGCAAATTTTAGAAAAAAAAGAGGTGGAAACCTTTGTTCAACCCATTTTTTCTCTACCCAAAGAAAAAATAGTCGGATACGAAGCATTATCCAGGGGATCATTCGACAACTCGCTACAAGGAGCCGACCTTTTATTTGGCGCCGCTGCACATTTTGGGTTAACTGAGGAAATCGAGTTGGTATGTATTGAAAAAGCGTTGGATTGGATCACAAAAATTCCATCTATATTATGGATGTCTATCAATATAGGACCAGACCTGTTAAAAAGTTCCGCTTTTACGGATCTCATTTTTCAAGAACGTTTCAAGCCCTTTTGGCCCCGTCTTATTTTTGAACTTACGGAGCATCTTCCCGTTGACTCGGTCATAGATCTGCTTGAAATTATAAAACATCTTAAAAACAATAACATACTTTTATCACTCGATGACACCGGTTGCGGATTTTTCGATCTATATGCGGTTGAAAAATTCAGGCCCAAAATTGTCAAGCTTTGCATTACCGTCATTCGTCGTATGGGACGAAGTGATGCTATTTTAAAGGAGCTTAACGAAACCGTGTCTAAAATTTCCGAATTTAGCGAATATATTCTCGGAGAGGGAGTGGAACAAAAGTTACAATTGGATGTGCTTAAACAAATTGGAGTGACCATGGCACAGGGATATTACTTTGATAAACCCAAACCGGCTAAAGACGTTTTTACAATTAATGAATAGATAGTTAATATCCATTCACGAATATTGAGATATGCCATAAAGTGTCCATTTCACAAATGAGTGTTCGGGGAGTTTTTTTAATTTAACCGCTCCATGAATAATCCTCAACTACACCGTACAAACTCATGCATAAGGCTCATAACGAAAAAACAGTGTACGATTTCGTTGCTGATCATTCATTCCGCTTAATTCGGAGCTCAAAAAGAAAAACTCCTCGACCCCTATATACTTATTATTTTAGATGCGACAACGGTGTCTCTCCGTAATTTTTATGAGAAGAGAGGATGCAATGAAAGAAAACAAATATTCATCATGTGCAGGATGCCCGAAACTAAAACCCATGGCTCCGGTGAAAAGAAAAATAGTCCATGATATGGATGTCCAAAAAACTTACAAATGGATAACCGACTATATCACGGGAGAAAAGATTCCCGATGTCGGTTCAGAAGCCAACCGCCAGATGGTTGAAAGATATCTGGTAGCAGAAAAGGGATATACAAAGGATGATATTGAAATCGATGCCCCCCTTGAGATGACAATAGGCGATGACCTTTATCGCTCATGGGTTGACCTGGTAGTCTCTGTGGACAACAAGCGATATATGACGGTTAAATGTGCATCGGGTTCATTAGGCTCAAGAGAAAGGGAGATTATTTCCGCCGCCAGGCTCCTGGATGAATACCAGATTCCTATTTCCGTGGTCTCTGACGGCAAAACTGCCCTGGTGCTAAATACCATATCCGGTGAAAAGATTGGAGAGGGTCTTGATGCGATTCCATCGAAAAAGGCAGTGCAAGAAAAAGCAAAAGAGATAAAATTGCAGCCGCTTGCTGAAAAACGGCTGGAGCGTGAAAAGCTGATTTTTCGTTCCTATGACAGCATGAACGTTAATGTTGGTCGTAAAATATCACCTAAGTGCTCTGATTCGTAAATACGGTGACGTGTTTTATGACAGGCCACCGAATTCAACAAAGCGATTGATCATAAATGTGACTAAAATTTGAAGTGAGCTAAAGTGAACTAAAGTTAAGGAACTCGCCTGGGGCGAGGCCAGTTTAAAAATGATAGAATTCATCAACTTTAGGCACTTTAGATCACTTTTCACTTAAAACTTTTAAATAAAATGAATAAACCAACTATTATACGTGATCGTATTTAAGATGCGTGTGCTTAGTAATAAAAGACGATGCCGGATTACTATAGACTTATTTGCATAAGGTCCTCTGCAAGAAGCAGCGGGCCGGAATAGGTTTTTCGGCACTCTTTCTCAATATCGACCTGGTCGCATTCCGGATAAAAATGAGTCAAAACCAGTTTGCGGACATTGGCTCGGTCTGCAATCTCGCCCGCAAGAGAGGGAGTAAGATGCCCTTTTACCTTCAATTCATCGGGAAGTGCCGATTCACAAATAAGAAGATCTGCATCCTTTGAAAGCGTCACCAGATTTTCGGAAACATCCGTATCGCCGGAATAGACCACGGATTTTCCGCCGGAATTTGTTATTCTGTATGCAATGCTCTCCGGGTTGTGGTCAACCGGAAGTGATTCCACTTTAAAATCATCAAACGCCCTCATGTCATAAGCGGTGTTGTCGAGTTCAACAATGGTTAAAAGATCCGGCGCAAGTTCGATCCAATGGCCATAAACATTTTTCAGGTCGTCATAAAATTTTACAAATCCCTTTCCGGCCATCAGCGTAAGGGGAATTTTACGCCGGCTCCCATCAGGATATTTGTTGGCGAATAAAAATGGGACCAGTTCAGCGGTATGATCCGGGTGGAAATGGCTGTAAAAAACAAAAGAAACATCAAATATTTCCACACCGTTTTCAAGAAGCTTCCGCATGGTCCCGGCTCCGGAATCGAACAGAAGAAATTTGTCTCTTATTTTCATAAGAATCGAACATGAACTTCGCTTGAGGGAGGGGACACATGTTCCCGAACCGAGAATGATCACAGACATTTCCACAGCATCAGAACTCATTTTTTGCCCGCTTTTTTTTCAACTTTGTTTATAATCCACCGTAAGAGCTTTTTATCATCCTTATAATCAACAACCTCTTTGAGATCGGCAAATGGAATCTCTGCACGCGCCATGTTTTTATGTCCGCCTGCAGAGCCGATTTGTCCAAAACTTAGTTTGGCGACTTTTCCTGCATCCTTGCGAAGCCCGTCGTTTCTGAAAACAAGAACCAGTTTTTTATTATATAAACCAGAAACAATGCTCCAGTTCACAGAGCTGATTTTCATGAAAAAATCCGCGATAATCACGCAAATGTCAGGATTTACGACCGGACCGAGATAGGAAAATATATGTCCTTTACGGATACGCTTATTCCCAAGGGCAATTTTGAAATATTTTAAAAAATCGAGTGTCAATTCCGACTGCTCAATCTTGTGGACAAGATGGAGATTAGACTGACGGTAAAGAAACTGAAATGCTTTAACATCTTCAATTAAGGTTTGACGCACAAAATTGTCCGTATCTGTTTTAATGGCATAAAATAAACCGGTGGCCAGTTTGCTGGAAGGTCTAATTTTTGCCGCTCTTAAATATTCGGTCATCATGCTGGCCGTTGCTCCGTATTTAGGGCGGATATCTACGAAAGGGGCACTTACACCGGTGTCGGGATGATGATCTATAATGACATTTGGCGGGTACTCTGAGAATATTTCATTATGGTCCGGCTGGGAATCGACAATTACAAAACGGGTGAAGGAATCCTTGACGATGTCTTTAACTGGAACAAGATCCACACCCAGTAGACTGATCATCGCGATATTGTCCGGGCGTTTAACGATGTTGATATTGGAAATGGTTACACCGGATACTTTGCGCCAAAGCAATCTTTTGACAGCCATTGCGCTGGCAATTGCATCCGGATCGGCATTGATCAGGATAAGAACATTATCTTCGCCTTCAAACTGATCATAAAAACGGCGCAATTTTTCGGCGGCAGAGCGTGGCATAGGGTTGATTTGTTAAGATTTTTAATAAACAAATAGTAAATTTGGTCTTCAGGTTTCGGTTCTCGAAATTTTGACAAAAAATTAAGATAGCCGATCACACATAAAATATTAATAATATATCACAAAAAATTTTAATGCAATCATACTTTTTTTCGATCCAGATCAATCAAGAAAAAAAATTGTTTATCTTCTTGACAGTTACAAATGATATCTGTTATCTGTCTATCATTTTTTTTAGAGGCATTTATTAAAAATATAGGCAATGCTTCGAATTTAAAGAGTTTTTATCAGGCAGAATGCCAAAGCGAAAAAAAAAGATTTTCGACTACAAAAGAAACCGGCCCTGGGTCGAAAATCTTTACATTGTCACGCAATTGGGCCTTACAATGGTCGGTTGCATTGCTTTTTGTTTTTTTATCGGGCTATATCTTGACAAATGGTTGGGAACAAAGGGAATTTTTATAACCATATTTATCATTTTAGGTGTTGTCGGCGGTGCAAACGTTGTATATCGTCAGATTCTCGAGATAACTGAACCAAAGGAAAATGATAAAATAAATTCCAACAATGGAACAGATTAGGCAAACACAAAAAAAATACTGTTCTGCAGCAATCGCTGTGGCAATTTTTGCAGGACTTTTTTTTATCCTGGCCGGTCAAAAACCGATTGGCAAAGCACTGATCTTGGGGACTGTTTTCAGTATTGTAAATTTTATTCTAATTGGTGAAACACTTCCGCTAAGAATTGGCAAATCAAAAGGTAAAACTTTTTTTATTTCTCTGGGTTCGATATATTTCAGATATATTATTCTGGCCATACCGCTTATAATGGCTATTAAACTAGAACAATTTAACCTTTTTGCGGTAATTTTTGGTATCTTTTTGGTCCAGCTTATAATAATCGCCGACCATTTTTACAACTACATATCTTCTGCCCGTAGAAAACAATTTTAGGACAACCAATATTATGCAAGAATTAGGTAGAATACACCAGCTGATCATCCCTTTTATGGGACGTGAAATCATTTTCAATATTGAAGTCATGGTAATGACTTGGATCGTTATCTCAGTACTGCTTGTTTTCGGTTTTTTTGCCACTCGAAAAGCAAGCAAGTTGCCTGGACCGATACAGGTATTGGGAGAAATGTTTATAAAGATGATTTATGACCTAACTGAAGATGCGCTGGCCGAACGTTCAAAGACGTATGCCCCCCTTATATGCGCTTTGTTCATGTTTTTGCTTACCTGCAACTGGATAGGGTTGTTTCCCCATCTTCATGAGCCGACTAAAGATCTTAATACACCGTTAAGTCTTGGCATCATGGGGTTTTTTATCGCCCATTATGCTGGAATAAGGGCGAAGGGTATTGGTGCGTATCTTAAGGAATACTGTGAGCCAATCTTTTTGATGGCGCCGTTAAATGTAATCGGTGAACTTGCCAAAGTGGTTTCCATCTCCTTTCGTCTGTTTGGAAACATCATGGGCGGCTCGATCATTATCCTTGTGGTATCCTATCTGACTTACAGCATTATTCTTCCACCGTTTCTTAATTTCTTTTTCGTGATTTTCATAGGTGCAATTCAGGCCTTTGTCTTTACAATGCTAACGCTTGTTTATATTTCAGTACAGGTACATTAATCTATGGCATATGATATTCAAACATGGGGAAATATTGCTGCTTTTGCCGGAGGCGGAATATGCATGGGAGTCGGCGCAATAGGAGCAGCGATTGGTGAGGGTTATACTGCTGCTGAAGCCAATTTGGCCATATCGAGGAACACGAAATTGGCCGGCGATATTTTTAAATCCATGCTGATTGGGCAGGCCATTGCTGAATCCGCCTCGATTTTTGCCCTGGTAATTGCAATGATACTGCTGTTTACAAAGTTCTCGGCAACATCTTATGTAACGGTATGTGCCATATTCGCGGCGGGATTATCAATGGGATTTGGGGCGATCGGTTCCGGCATAGGCGCAGGTTATCCGGCCGGGGCCGCCTGTACCGGCATGTCCCGGCAGCCGACCATGAGCGGCAAATTAACCACAAATATGCTAATCGGTTCAGCAGTATGCCAAACACCATCTATTTTTGCACTTGTCGTATCGTTTATTTTGATATTTACAGATTTTTCCGGGTATCCGGTTTCACCGGGTTGGGCGGCTATGCTAGGTTCAGGGCTTGCTATCGGACTGGGTGCCATAGGCTCGGGTATCGGTGGCGGCGTGGTCGCTAAAGCGAGTTGTGATGGAATTGCAAGGCAGCCCCTGACTATAACACCTGTAACAAATGTAATGCTTCTGGGGCAGGCTATTGCTCAAACCCCGGCCATATTGGGTCTTTTAATTAGTTTTATTCTTATCTATAAAGGCTTTCCCCCAACAGATTCCCTTGCCCCCTCCATGGCTCTGCTTGGAGCGGGTATATGTATGGGAGTGGGTGCTATCGGCCCGGGAATCGGTGAAGGCATAGCCTCTAGTGGCGGAGTAAAAGCGATAGCAAGAAACCAGGAGATTATGGGAGTTATAACCCGGTCTATGTTGGTAGGAATGGCTGTTGCCGAGTCAACAGCAATATACTCAATGGTTATCGCATTGGTCATGATTTTTGTGGCATGATTTAATCTAAAATTTTAACCAAAACGTGTTTAGGAGGAAGAAATGGCAATTGAAGGTGCAGACGTTATCAGAGCAGCGGCTTTTATAGGAGCAGGTATTGCAATGGGGTTTGGCGCAATCGGTCCTGGTATAGGTGAAGGCCTGGTTGCAGCAAGAGCATGTGAAGCAATCGGAAAGAATCCCAAAGAGGCGGGCCTGCTGACCCGAACCATGCTTGTTGGTCAAGCGGTTGCCGAGTCAACCGGAATATATTCACTGGTTATTGCGTTATTGCTCTTATTTGTTGTGTAATTTAAATGAGATAAATTTTTCGGATGTTATAATCTAAAAAGGTTGATATTAATTTTTCCTTAAAATATAGCATTAACCTTTATTTTTGATGAAGGTGGCAGACAATATTTGTTGTTGTATTTTTAAACGGTTAAGAGTTTTTTCTTTTCAATGTTTATACATTCGTAATTTTTGGAAGACAGCCTATGCATATTACCAGCAACATAGCCCTTATAAGTATAAATGGGACCTTATTTTTTCAATTGTTATCGTTTTTGATCTTTCTGTTTATTATCAACCGGCTTATGTTTCGTCCTTTGCAGGGTGTAATGAGTGAAAGAGATAACCATATCGAGAAAATCAAACAGGATATTATTGATTCAGAAAATGAACTCAAAAACGTAAACAACCAACTTCAACAAGAAGAGTCGGCAACTAAGGATGAGGCTTTTGAGTTAACCCAAGAACTTGAAGCTGAAGCAAGCCGGCAAGCTTCTGAAATACTCGTTTCAGTCAGGAACGAAATTGAAACCATAAAAGAGAAGGCTCAAAAAGAAATTGATGCTCAGATATCTGAAGCCAGAAAAGATATCGGGAAGGAATCTGAAGCCTTGGCATTCAGTATCATGGAAAAGATTCTGGATCGGAGACTGGTTCCATGAAAAGAATTAATAAAATAGTCAGGTTGTGCTGCTTTATCATAGCAGGAGCCGCTAGTTCTCATTTTTTAGGACTTGACGCTCTGGCATCTGAAGGTTCAGGCGGATGGCGACCCATATATGATGAAATTCTATTATGGATTAATTTCGGAATCATCGCCTTTGTTTTTGTTAAATACGGAAAAACACCTTTAATGAATTTCTTGCGGGGTCAAAAAGAGAAAGTAGCAAAGGATATAGAAAGAGTAGAGCAAAAGAAGGAAGAGGCTGTAAATAGAATCAAAGAAATCCAAAAAGTTCTCGATGAAAAAGATGCTCGCTTTGCTATAATAAAAGATCGAATTGTTCGACAAGGAGAAAGGAAAAAACAGGAAATTGTCGAATCTGCTCATCAGCAAAGTCAAATGATGCTAAATGATGCCAAGCGAAGGATAGATAGCCAATTTGTCCAGGCAAAAAGCGCGTTCCGAGCAGAATTGATAGACGCAGCAATTGAATTGGCCATGCAAAGACTTCCTTTAGAGATTACCGATGAAGACAACGATAAATTCTTAGATCAATACTTGGCCAGCGAATTATCAGACTAGTGTCCATCCATAAACGGCATCTCTCGGCCCCCGGCGGCGTTCTCGCTCGTTTTCAATTCTCGAAATAGCGCGCTATGTCTGCGGTTGAAAACTCGCTCGGGACTTGCCGGAAACCAAAATATACCATTTTTGGATGGGCACTGGATTAACATTTTGTTATAAAGTACAAAAGCCCGGCTATTGAAAAGCCGGGCTTTTTTTTGTGTTAAAAATTTCACA
>JASFLX010000092.1:0-10434 GCA_050117895.1 Desulfobacterales bacterium
CAACCACAAACAGGGCCTTAACCCCTGGTGTTCGTTCGGCGTATTCCGACCGTAACTATTTTATGATCTCTAAAAATTATTGCAGCTTGAGTTCCAGGCTCGGTTATCACTTTTCCATCATGGAGGCTCTGATCAGTGAGCGCTCCATGGAAAATTATATAAGCTTCCAATTTAAGGGGGGTGCTGCAGACTATCACAGACGGCTTAAACGGGTACATTTTATCGGAGATATATTGGAAAAACATGGTTTCAGGATTGAAATCAATGAAGATAATCTGATCGCCCGCGTGGAGGGTCAGGAAATGGATTTTATGAAAAATTACCTTGCAATTCTGGGGTACCTGACACTTCATACCCGTCAACTCGATATGATCATGGCCAATACTGCCGCTCTGAACCATTATCGATCAAAAATCGATAATGACATTCAGACCATTCTCAACTCAAAATAAAATCATATCTTTTTGAATCCGCATCCTTTGTTTTCATTTTTTTACAATCTGTAAATTATTCTGACACACAGATCCGAAGATTTCATTTTGAAAATTCCTCACAATTAATTAAATTCAAGTTATTAAATAGGGTTAGTCAAATCTTAATCCTCAAAACACTCCATTCATTCCCTATAGCGCTCAGATAAAACAATACACATGTGTGTAACCCCATTAAACATACAGGTATTCTTTTCTTGAATTCGAGATGATTATCTGGTTATTTGAAAGTATTAGGGGGCTTGGAAAAAATTAGTCCGGCATAATCTTGCGGAATCTATTATTTTCCGAGACCCTAACCCGGACAAACCGGAACCAAAAATATTTGCCACAAAGGCACTAAGACACAAAGGATTTTATTTTGAATTCTTTCTTAGTGTCTTGGTGCCTTTGTGGCGAAAAGAAAAAAATTTTGCCACAAAAAGCACAAAATTCACAACAAAGAAACTAAAAGTGAAAAGGGGAGCAATCATGGTTTTTCCGGAATCGGGTGTTGAAGTTTTTCCTTTAGTTCCGTTCATCGTTGCATTTATTGTTTCTTTTTTTACTTCCATGGGAGGGATATCCGGCGCCTTTTTGCTTCTTCCTTTTCAAATCAGCATTTTAGGGTTTACCAGCCCCGCAGTGAGTCCGACAAATCTGGTTTACAACATCGTTGCGATACCCAGTGGAGTTTATCGATATATCAGGGAAGGAAGAATGGCTTGGCCCTTGGCCTGGGTGATCATTGCGGGTACATTACCGGGTGTATTTATAGGTGCTGTTTTTAGAATTAAATACCTTCCGGATCCGAAAAACTTCAAATTTTTTGCGGGTTGTGTCTTGCTTTACATCGCTATAAGGCTGCTATATGACCTGACCGGGAAAGCCGGCCTTAAAAAGAAAAAAACCCTGGAACTCGAGGAAAAATTTAAGGAAAGGTCAAACCAAATTCGTTTGGGGCAACGACCAGGCTTAGACAGAAAAACGGCAGTAAGAACCGTCAGATTTTCTGTTACAAACTACACATATGAATTTTACGGTGAAACGTTTTCATTCAATACCATCATTCTTTTTATACTGACGTTTATTGTGGGAATCATCGGCGGTACATACGGAATTGGAGGCGGGGCCATTATTGCGCCGTTTTTAATGGCAATTTTCGGACTGCCGGTTTATACTATTGCCGGTGCTGCATTGCTGGGAACATTTTTAACATCTATTGCCGGTGTTGCCTTTTACACCTTAATTGCTCCCCTGTACGCGGATACAGGTCTGGCGATTGCTCCGGATTGGATGCTGGGCGCGCTTTTTGGTGCCGGCGGTTTTTTGGGAATGTATTGCGGTGCCAGGTTACAAAAATATTTTCCGGCCAGAGCCATAAAACTTATATTGGGAATGGCAATTCTCTTTCTTTCATTAAAATACATCATCAATTTTTTGATATAATCGACTCACCCAGTTGAAAAGGAACTAGAAATATTTGCCACAAAGGCACTAAGACACAAAGGATTTTCTTAAAATTTCAATAAAAATTACGGTTCCATAAATGGTTTTCGGAGCGTTTGTAAAATGAAACTCGGAATTATAGGTCTCCCCGGATCGGGCAAATCCACGATATTCGAAGCATTAACGCAAAGTATTCTTCCGGAAGGCCATAAGGGAGAAAACCGTATGGGTACGATACCGGTTCCTGACCCACGTTTGGCAGTCTTAACCGAGATGTATAAGCCCAAAAGGACCATTTATGCCCAGGTAGAATATTTTCTTCCGGGAATGCGGGGTCAAAAAAAAGATCAGAAAATTTGGAATCAGGTAAGGGACTGTGATGCTTTGATTCATGTAATCCGAAATTTCAGTGTCTACGGTCTTGAAAAACCAAAGCCCTATCATGATTTTCAAGCCATGGATCAGGAACTGATATTTGCTGATCTTGTTGTGGTTGAAAAAAAGCTGGAAAGCGTGGAACTGGACAGAAGACGGAATAAGAAGACGCCTCCTCAGGAAATTTCGTCTTTAAACCAATGTCTTAAGCATCTTGAGAATGAGACGCCTTTAAGAAAGTGTCCGGATCTTGCATCTGTCCATCATTTGAGAGGCTATGCGTTCTTATCCGCAAAACCCATGCTGGTGATGTTTAATAACGAAGATGAGGATGACGCCATTCCTGAGGCAGCAGATTTGACAACCTCGGAGAACTGCACGGTGATAAGGGGTAAACTCGAACAGGAACTTGCCCAGATGTCCGTTGAAGAAGCTGAGGAGTTTTTGTCCGAGTTCAACATTACCGCATCTGCCATGGACCGGGTCATCAAACAATCCTATGAACTCCTGGGTCTTATCTCTTTTTTTACCGTGGTTAGTGATGAAGTCAAAGCCTGGACCGTAAAAAAAGAGACCCCAGCCGTTGATGCCGCCGGGGTCATCCATACGGATATGCAAAAAGGGTTCATACGTGCAGAGGTGATTTCCTATGAAGATCTCATAACCGCCGGCACCTATCATGAGGCCAGAAAGAAGGGAAATGTAAGACTTGAGGGAAAAACGTACCAAGTTCAGGACGGAGATGTTATAACATTCCGCTTTAATGTTTGACGGTCTCGTAAAAAGTCCAACTTCTGCGTTGTGTTGCATTTCGTAATCATTCAACGTACGAAAAGTACGCCTCATGATTACAAAATTTGCACGCCTTTTTATCCCGAGAGATTTATTCGGGGGAATTTAAACTTTTTACGAAACCGTCTTAATAGGACTTTTACGAGTTCCCCGATGTTTAACCCGCTTGTAAAACCTAAAAATAAAAAAATGTCTTTAAAACATAAATTATTGGGTGTTTGTTTTTCTTTTTTGTTTGTTTTTCTAATCCTTTTTTGCATACTGACCGGCCTTTATTTTTACCTTCCGACCTATATCGAATCCAAATTAATTCCTGAAATCGCCCAAAAATCAGGGGTACGGTTTTATTCCTGCGATGTTCGCAGAATCGGTTTTTTCGGAACCGATTTGGGGTCTGTGCGAATTGGCAATGATAAAAATCCTACGCTCTCGATAGCGTCCGTTCAGATAGATTATTCACCCGGAGAGCTTTTTAAAAAAAAGATAAAAAAAGTGATGCTCAGCGGAATAGAACTGTTTTGCGAATATGAAAATCGGAAATTCAGAATTCGCCGGTTTGATTTAGACGGCTTAATGAAACGACTTCAATCGTCAAAAAGAACAGGTCCTTCTTCAACAGACAGTTTGCAAACGCCCTGGATTGGTCGTCTGGAAATCCGAAATGCCGTTGTTATGTTCGAGTACGAGGGAAAGACGTTAAGACTTCCCCTTGAACTTGAGATTTTTCCCGGGAAAACAGATCAGAACATGCGGAGAGGGGAAGTATGGGCGTGTATTTTGAGGGTGTATCCCGGAGGTCGGAAAATCGTTTTTATAGCCAATATTCATATGAAAAAAAAACAAGTTTTTCTCGAATTTGACACAACGTCAATTTATCTTGAAAGATTTGCCTATTTTGTAAATTTGATTCCGGGGCTGATCTTATCCGGAGAAGCTAATATAAATGGTGAAGCATCTCTTCAATTCAGCCCTTTCAAAATAGCTTCTGCATCTGCCTGCTGTGAATTTACCCATACCGAAATGGCCTATAACAATTTTAAACTGCAGACGGTACCAAACACTCAAAAGGAAAAAAACCCCTT
Source organism: Desulfobacterales bacterium (assembly GCA_050117895.1). Lineage (GTDB taxonomy): Bacteria > Desulfobacterota > Desulfobacteria > Desulfobacterales > UBA11574 > S5133MH16. Next base: position 4,169 of record JASFLX010000092.1, read on the forward strand.
TAAGATTGAAATCAACGGAAAGGGAGGGAAAGAATGGAAAATATCGGGCATCGCCAAAAACTGCAAATTTAGGGTCAACAATTTGGATATCGGTTCAAACCCGCCCACATTCACTGTTTCAGGAAACGGGGAACATGCAAAGGATTTTGCTACTTATAATGTCCTTATCTCGGATGTTACAGTGAACTCAACATTCGGAACTATAAAAATACCCTCAATATCCCTGAAAGGTAGCGCCCGTCTCAGGCACTCAATGAAAAAGAGGGGAGAATTCGCAACTTATGAACTCAAAGCACGGAATACGGATTTGGCAACGACATGGGCAAATATAAACATACCCATGGTTTCACTGACCGGAAAACTTTGGGAAGAAAAAGCTTCGGTTTTTCGCGTTGACAGCGTTTTCAAATTCCAAAATACTAGTATAACCGATTCAACGCGTAAAACAAAAATTCATGGAATCTCCGGAATTATTCCGCTGAAATGGCCGTTTAAGGGCATTGGTAAAAAAGGAAAATATTCCGCAAAGAGGCTTGGGTGGAGAAATCGGAACCTGGGCTCAGTTACGGGGACGGTTCAGCAAACCGCTTCGGGTTTGGGTTTCAAAGGAGTGCATATGAGCAGCCTTCTTCCGGATTTGTGGATCAATTTTACAGGAAACGCCGATATGTTATCTTCTAACCATTATGGCGCCGGAATTCATTTTGAGCTCAAAAATTATAAGACCCTATCCGACATTGATCTGGGACAATTTGTTCCTTCAGCAAACGGGGTAACCTTTAATGGGGAATTGGGATTAAACGGGAATCTGACTTTTGATCATACCGGAATGAATAGTTCATTGAATGCACATGTAAACAATGCGACCCTGATGTTCAAAGAAAAAGGGGTTGAGATACATGGGATTCAAACGTCTTTATGTTTAACCGATGTGTTACAAATGCGCAGTGCGCCGGAGCAAAAATTTTATTTTGAAAAAGCGTTGTTGGGTGAGCTGAATATCCATGATGGCAGCATGGAATTTCAAATAGAATCCGGCAGGTCATTTTTTCTCGAAAAGGGCAGTTTGGGTTGGTGTGACGGAAATGTATATGTTCAGGCCATGCGAATTTATCCTAAAATATCAGATTACCGTTTGGTTTTATATTGCGACCGGCTAAAACTCGCCATGATTCTTGAACAGTTCGGTGCAGTAAATGCTGAAGGACAGGGTACGGTGAGCGGCCGGTTGCCCGTAAGAATTTATGACGACAAAATTATTTTTGAAGACGGGTTCCTGTTCTCCGCCCCCGGAGAGGGAGGTACCATTCGTTTGACCGGAACGGAAATACTTACCGCCGGTATTCCGGCCGACACCCCTCAATACGCTCAAATAGAGCTTGCCAGGGAAGCCTTGAAAGATTATGATTACGACTGGGCAAAACTGAATCTTATGACAGAAGGAGAAAATGTATTATTGCGGCTGCAGTTTGACGGCAGACCCACCCACCCGTTGCCCTTTGTGTATAAAAAAGAGATCGGAGGATTTGCCAGAGTTGAAGCGGGGAGTAAAGGCTCGGTTTTTCAGGGTATCCGTCTGGATGTAAATTTTAGGGTTCCTTTGGATAAGATTTTGCATTATAAGGATTTATTGGAAATGATACAATAAATACCAAACCGGAACCATCCATAACCAAAAATATTTGCCACCAAGGCACCAAGACACGAAGGATTTTATTTTGTTATTCTTTCTTTGTGCCTTGGTGCCTTGGTGGCGAAAAAAAAAGTGTTGCCGCAAAATGCACTAAGTGTACAATTACGGTACTAAATTTTACTCTTAAAGGAGTTGGGTTATGTTAAAAAGAGCGTGGGTTTTATTATGTGTGGTTTTTATTTTTGTTGCTCAGGCATGTACCCAGCATAAAGTGGAAGTCACTCCGGTGGAAATAAAGCCGATCCATATCACCATAGATGTTAACGTTAAGGTGGATAAGGCTCTGGATGATTTCTTCGGCGATATCGATGACGCCGAAGAAGTGGGTGATGAAACCCCTTCCGGTAAAAAATAAAATCTTTTTTGTTATTAATCATCAGGAGATTTAAATATGAAAACAAAAATTTTCATAACAATGATTGCCCTTCTTCTATCTTTCATATTAATCGGCGGAGCTGCCGCCTTTGCCGGATCTGATAACATCAAGGCAAGAATGAAAGCGCGTCTGCCGATGATCATCGCACTCAAATCAGAGGGGGTCATTGGAGAAAACAATAAAGGATATTTGGAGTTTATGGGCGGTAAACAGGCACAAAAAGATGTGATTCATGCTGAAAACATCGACCGCAAACACGTATACACCGCCATTGCAAAGCAGCAGAGAACTTCCGTTGACCTAGTTGGAAAACGGCGGGCAAAGCAAATTGCAAAAAAGGCAAAGCCCGGCCAATGGATTCAGGATCAAAGCGGCAAATGGTATCAGAAAAAATAAGCCTTTTCAAAACCCTGACAAATCACCAGTGGACTTGAACGTTAAGCGCTCGATACCATATTATCCCCGACCATAAGCTATTTCCCTCTGCGCACTCAATGTTATGACTGTATCGGATATTAATATTATGCAAAACAGGCGGATAAAAATGAACAGACTCCTTTCACGGTTACTTTTCATGGCGTTTCTGGTTTTTGCTCTTAGTGGCTGTATGCCAAGTCCATCTCCCACTTCAACCCCTGCAGAGCCTACACCCACATCTTTACGGTCTACTCAGTCTCGGAATTCCACTGTGCCTATATCGGCCACAGAAAAATTGTGCGAAACATCGTTAGAATTTTCTATCTTGAGAGGGTTAGATTTCTTGTATCAAAACCAACTTCCTTACGGAGAGTTTCGAACGCTTGCTTGCCGGGATAAGGAAATGGAGAAACAGTGTCATTTGGATAGCTCTCCATTTATTACAACATTTGTTCTATATTCCATAAAAGATATAAAAGACAAAAGGGTAGAAATTATGAAAAATGCTGCCACAGGCTTTTTGTTGAGCGAACAACAGCCTAATGGCGCATGGAATGTATATACTTCCAGAAACATTAATAAAGTAACTAAACCTCCGGATGATGCAGATGACACAGCATGCGCGTCTGCAATTCTTTATTTGAACAACATTCCCTTTCGAGAAAATCTATATCTATTTAATAAATATCGAAATAGTGAAGGAGTAGTAAATTTATGGTTTGGAGAATATGAGGAATTTCAGGATTATGATTGCGAAGTCAATAGTAATATACTGTTCTATTTTGGATTGAGGAATATTCATGACCATCGGATTTGCAGTTTTATCAATGACAATTTACTGAAAGAGAATTATAGTTGTTGCATTTATTGTGAGGATAGGGGTTCCGGCAAAAATTACATTCCATTGTTTTATCTGGTATCCAGAGCTTATAAGAGCGGCAATTCCTGCTTCAATCGATCAAAAGAACATATGCTTCATAACATACTCGTGTTGCAAAAAAAAAGTGGTTCTTTTGGCAATGAGCTAGATACCGCTCTTGCGTTGAATACATTAATGAATTTGGATTACTATGGAATTGAGGTTGGCAAAGGAATCAATACCTTACTTCAAAAACAACTTTCTAACGGTTCTTGGAAGAGGCAGGTATTTTATATAGATCCAAAGCCAAATTATTTTGGTTCTGAAGAGCTAACAACCGCATTGGCCATTGAAGCCATGCAAAAATATCTTCAAATTTTCTGCAATCAACCGTAAAACCACCACAAGAATTTCGGGTTAGTCAATTCGATACGCTGGATTCCGGATGTGTTCACTTTTGCAGTGCGGGCAACGACTCGGGCGGGTGAACCGCTTTCGTTTTTCAAAAACAAATCTGCATTCCAAACACTCGGCAGGTATGACAATCAGTTTTTTTCTTTGAGCATTTACAGAACGAGAAATATGAGAAAGATGCGCATAGACTTCTTTTTCCCGAATCTTTATGTTCTGTGAGATCTCTCTGGCACTCATCTCTCTTTTTTCCAAAAGTTCAATCATTTTTTTTCTTATGGTTTGCATGTAGCCTCTGTATTATACGACGATAACATCACCTCTGCTTTTTTAGTTTTTTACGAATTTATCAACATCAATATCAGATAAAAAATAACCCCTTCAACGATTACTATATAAATAATCGTTTGATATAATTGATACAGCTTTTCCCTGAACACGCCGAATAGGAGGATACAAACCATCGAACTAATGGTTATGACCAGAAGGTAGGTCTTTAATAAATATTCCGTGGCCCAAAAAAGCAGTAATACAAGAACCAGTAACAACCCGCCTAACGGCCATATTAAAAACATGATACCAAACCTTGAATATAGGTTGTGATACCCACTCCTTTCGTCTTCATCTACCTCTTCTATCTTCTTGAGCGGAACAACGCTTAAACAAAACAGGAACAAAACCACAAAAAAAGGAATCAGACAGGTATCTGATGTATTCATAAAATACCCCAGCATGATGGGCGTTATCAATCCCATACTGATTGTAACCGTTGCTGCGAACATGTGTCTCCTTAAGCGGATAGGCCTGGCAGAATATAAAAGCCCCAATACAGGGAGAAGAAGAAAGAGTGATAACGTAACATAGGATTTATAAACAAAAAAAGGATAAACAATAGAAAGGATGAGCAGCACAAGGGAATAGATGAGTGCTTGCGCCGGTTTTATCTTTCCACAAGGAATGGGTCGGTAAGCTTTACTTAACCGATCGATTTCCCGGTCCGTCCATGAATTGAAGCTGTAGATAAAATTTGTTGAAATCAGGGTAACTGCAAGGGCAATGATAACATCATACAGGTCCGAGCCGCCGGCCAGTTCCGATCCAACAAGGTATGAAAAGAAAGCGATCAGGGCGACGTCACTGCGACACAATTGGAGGTATGAGATCATGCCAGTCAAACCCTAACTCCGTATCCCGCTAATTAAACATCTCGGAATTTCTACAACATATGTTAAATAAAATAATTTATTGAGGCATTGTTTTTTTGCCTCATAAATTCCAGTATTCCAACATTCCAATAGTGAGTTGAGCGAGCTTTTATTACATCAAGGATAGATCCGGCTTCAAGCGGTGAAAATAAATGGGTCCCATCACCGCCAGTTGCATTAAAAAAACAATGCTCATGGCGGCCCAGGCCCAACCGGAAGTAATTCCACGTTCAGAGGAGAAAAACCTCACCAATAAAAAGGTAAGGGTGACTGCCGGCAGACCGGACAAAAGGATATCAAAAGGTCTTTTAAAGCAGCCGGTAATATTGAATATGATGGCTTGAACTACCCAGACGGTAACAGCTGCCAGGGCCGCATAAATCCAGGATTTTTTCATTTCGCCAAACCATCCTGCACGCCAGATAAATAGCATGGCCATAGCCGTCATCGTGCTAAGCCAGAATACTGACATAAATTGATGATGGCTCCATTGAGTTTTAAATAAAATAACAGACTTGGCATAGGGTATCGGACCGACCCAATGGATTGCAAAAATATTTCCTGCAATGTGAACCGACACGGCAAGGGCCAGAGCTCGCGAAAAGCTTTTTGTATACGCGTATCCAACCGCGAACATGGAAAAGAATATAACCAACAATTCGATGGTAAGAGGCCTATTTTTCGAATATGTCCAGCAAAATGTTGCAACATAACTTATAATTTCAAAAAATGATCCTCTTAAATATTCAAGTCGTAAATTTTCTTCTGCCACCATTGCGTAAAAAAGAGGAATTGCCATTATCGTAATGCCATACATCACCCAGAGTAAACGCCTTATAGGAACTTTTAAAATAAGATTCATCAGCAGAATAATAATCAAAATGGTAGTGGCATTCCAGAGGGTGTGATGTAGGGCCACATAATAGGAAAAAAAGCTTTTTCCGGCCAGAAGTTCGGTTTCCACATAACAGCGCAACAGAGAGAAAGATAAAAAATAGACCGGAGCAAAGGCATTCAGAAAAACTCTCCAATTGGGCAACTTTTCTGCTGGATCCATGGTCATATTTTTGGATTTTTTTTGAGTGCTAAACTCATATCTAAGATTCAAGAACTAAACAATCTGTTCTCCGCCTGTTTTTTACCTACGACCGGATGGAATTTTCTTTATTGCTCCGGCTATGATATCTCCGTTCGGAAGCTTGAAACCTCTCACAAGAACCGTTTTTCCCAGCCATAGAGAAGGTCTCAAAGAATTAATATAAGAGGTGTTTCCCCTTTGGTTCACAAAAGCGGTTCTGTATCGCT
>JASFLX010000093.1:0-10277 GCA_050117895.1 Desulfobacterales bacterium
ACGATTTTTCTGGATGTCTTGATCGATTTGATTCATGTGTCGAATAACATCGTTGTATTGCTGACCGCGCCGCCGCTGCGCCGCTGAAGCTCGTGCCACCCACTGGGGATCCAGTCTGAATGATCGAATACAAATCTCCATGATTTTTTCATCATGGGGCCAGCGAGACTTGGGGGCAACAAGGCCCCACGTGCCCACGGTAGTCCAGAGTGCATTTTGGATATTATATATAATTGTGTACATCCTTCCGAACATGGGCGTTCCATTTATCACACATTCGAAATTTACATAGCCGGCAAAATGATGAGACACATTTTTAGGTACCCATGGCTGGAGCTCAGGGTCCGGCTGAGCCTTTCCCAGAATGCGGGGATTCTGAAATTCGTTAGCGGCAAATTGACCGAAAACGATGTGTTGAACATATTGTTCGATATTCATGTACGGGTAGAGCCACATTCCATTCATGACCTCTCCCGGTTGTTTTTGGAGCATTCCCATTGATGACTGAGCAATGACGGCCGGGTCCTGAAAATAAAACCGCGGATACCAGCCAAAAAACGACTTACCATCCGGACTGGTCACGCGGAATTTAATATTATTTTCTACCAGATCAACCACATTCCACGACACACCGCTGGGGATCATACCCCCTTCAGGCTTCCAGCCTTTGGGGATTAATATGGAAAAAGCCCCTTGATATTGCTCCCGGTATTTTGTCAGAAAAATGCCCATTTTGCTTCCTGAAGATTGTCGTTGCTTATTCTTCACACCTGATTTAAACGACCTGGAATTTGCAGTAAGATTTTTAGTTTGATTCTTTGGCGAATTATTATTATCGCATGCTGTGGCAAATAAAAACATAACAACTAAAAAAAACGCGAATGACATCTCACATTTACTTTTCACGAGAGCCTCCTAATAAGTTGATCATTTCATTCATTCTCCAATGGCTTTGCTTATCAACGACAGGGCCAATACGCCCATTACTAGTAGAACCTTTTCAGGCCCAAACTTATGCATGTCGTTGCCTTCTCTTCTTGTAATCTTTTCTTTCCTACAATTCCGGGAAGATAAATTGGAAAAATAAAACCATTACTGCCGCCCAAATCAGAGTGCTTACCATCGCAAGCAAAAATGTGTTTTTGAGATTCAGAAAAAATAAAGGAAAGAAAAGGATCTGGCGGAGTGGGCCAAATATTCCGAAAGATTTGCTACTCTGAACCAAAGCCTCCCGCGTATTTTGATACTTCCCTTCCTTCACCTGTTTCATCAACTTGCTTGATAGTAATCCATAGCTCCCAAATATAAAAAGCAGCAACCAAACGGGTGTATATAAAACCAGCTTTTCTTCTGACAAAGAATCGAATTTAAATATATAAATATAGATAAAAGTTGTCAGTGCTAAGACAATCGCTGTTGTATAAATTCTATTCATCATTATTCCAATTCTAACTGTTTTACATATACTAATATACAGATATCTTTTTTTCGGAATATTTGAATCATTTAGTAAGGCAAATTGAAATCGCCTTTTTGTCCATAAGATTCGACTTGTCCATCCAGCAATCTGACGTAATACTCATCAGTATCAAACAAACCCGTATTGATTCGATATTTAAGATATTCCACATTTTTAGTAGCGCTGGTGCTGTCGGGAGCCCCGACAACTTCGATGACTTCTTGTTTTGTCATACCAATTTTTAAATTGTTTATTCTTTGGAACGATTCTGCACAGCCGAGAAGGAAAGCAACAGATAAAAATATTATGATAATTCGTTTTGATTTCATTTTTATCCTCCTGAAATTAGTGATAATCGAAATGTGTTATTGAAACATTTTAAATCAATAACCTATAAAATCACAAAAAGAATGTCAATGTTTGCAAAAAGGGAAATCGGGTTTGGGCGGGGGTATAGACGGTGGTCCGTGCCGTAGCAAAATGACAAAAACCCTGGTCTTGGTTAAATTACTTAAAACCATGAACTGGAACTGCGAACCCAATCCCGGCCGAACTGCCGGATCCGGAAATGATAGCGGTGACAAACTGGCTGGTGAGCTTATTAAAATAAGGCCGGATATTCCCATCATCCTTTCTACCGGCTACAGCAAAAAAATTTCAGATAAACGTGCTACAGAGATCCGGATCAAAGCTTTTGCTATGAAACCGATCTCAAAAATAGAGCTGGCAAAAACCGTTCGGAAAGTATTGGACGAACAAAAAGTTTAAGTTGTAGCCTTCGGCGATTAAACCGTTTTTTAACCGCCAGTCCTTGAATCCCTTGGTGTTATACCTTTCATTATTGAACTTTCGTGCTATTTCCGAATAAGGCATTCCTTTAACACCCTTTCCATACCTCCCGAGTATCACGGTCTTCCTGCTTACCTTCTTTCCGGTCATTAAGCGAACAAAAGAAATTCTCACCCATTATAGATTCTGCCATAGGAGTCAACCCGGCCTTTGTACCGTCCATGTTCATTATATATTGGGCAACAGCCCGTCGAGTTTGACCACAAATTTTACAGCTTCTTTAAACCCGGGGATTTATGAAAGGACGCTGCAACATTCTTTCGTAAAGATCAATATATTTGGCAGCCGTTACGGAATGATTGAATGTGGCGGTACTTTGTGCCATGATTCGTCTAATCTGCTGTTCCTTTATATTTGGCGAAAGATCGTAAAATTGCATGGCCTGATTGATTGCCCAGAACAGCCCGTTGGAATCGAAGTGCTTAAAAAGAAATCCGTTGCCCGTATTCCGGGTTACATCTATATCTGTTATGGTATCGTGGATGCCTCCTGTATCGTGGGCCACCGGAAGTGTCCCATAAGTGGGACCGATCATCTGCGGAAGACCGCAAGGTTCAAAACGGGAAGGCATTAAAACAAAATCCGATGCCCCAAAAGCCTGACGGGCCAATTGCTCGTCGAAATCGCAAATTGCCACCCGGCTATTTAAATTAAATCGACTCACGATCTCTTTAAAATGTTTTTGAAAATCTCCGCCGGCTACAAAAACAATCTCCAGGTTCCTTTCCCAGTAGCAGGAGACAAGATCATAGAGGATCTCAGCCAGCAACTGGCATCCCTTTTGGATGGTATCCAAACGGGAAGGCCAGAAAAAGATGGGAGCCCGGACATCCTGAATTAGCCCCAAGCGTTTCTGGAGAAAACGTTTATTTTCCTGCTTTCCCGAAACATGGTCATTGATGCTGTATGTACAAGTCAAAGCCTCATCGTTATCAGGGGCAAAAGAAAGTTCGGGGGCATTCAGGATGCCCACGGCACACCCGGCATTCCATTTATTGGCCAATTCCCTTCGAATAGGCTCATCCACAAAATCGTGCCGACCTTCGATCATCTCCATTAAAAAGGTTGGGCTAACCGTATTGACATAATGTGCTGCAAAGATCCCGCTGCCGAGAAAATCCACAGGGATGGAATACCGGGTCTCCTCATAGGTATGCGGCATGTGTTCAAAAAAAAGTTGTTTCCAGAATGATTTTGCATCGATACCATTATCCTCTATATCCGCCAGGGTTTTCTTTACGGTATGGATGTTATGAATTGAAAAAAGGCAAGGAATTCCCAGTTCTCTTGCCATGGCCGGAATCAAACCCGTCATCCAATCGTTGCAATGGATGAGGTCCGGTATCACCTTGGGAACAATGTTATTGATGACTTCCCTTTGAAAAATCAGAGCCATCTTTGTGTTTTCAACCTCATAGCTGGAATATACATTGTCAAGGTAGAAAAAGATCCTGTCTTGGGCCAGGTGAATCCTTTCTTCGGGCATGCGGCTCTTCATGGTTTTCAATTCTTTTTTTAAGAAAGATCCAAAATTCCCGTTAAATATGGTCCGGTAATCCGGAAGGGCAACATGAACATCACCCCCTTGATCGAAAAGGGCGCTGATCAGAGCCGCCGAAACATCGGCCAGACCTCCCGCCTTTGCACAAAGACTGTTTGCAATATCTCCCATACCATCAGGCAGATAGGTTACTTCCGGAGTTACAATTAGAATCCGGGGATTTCTCGGGGATTTTGCCACGTTCTATTACTGTTCCCTAACTAGTGTCCATCCATAAACAGCATCTTTCGGCCCCCGGCGGCGTTCTCGCTCATTTTCAATCCTCGACATAGCGCGCTGCGGTTGAAAACTCGCTCGGGCCTTGCCGGAAGCCAAAATCTACCATTTATGGATGGAAAACAACTACTATAAAATGTTTACATCATGACACCGGCATTACCATTCAACTGGCATAGCTTCGACGATCTTGAAGAAAACCATCGGTATGGTTCCGGAGGAAATGTTTTAACCGGGATTTCTGGTGGTGCGTCAATTCTCCAAATTGTAAAAAAAGGTGCTTCATTGTTATAAAATCGGAAATAAATCGGTCGGCTATTCTCAACTTCGAAATGGACTTAATCGGCACTTTATCCAAATAAATTATACCCTCGTTCAAGAATAGAGATAGTTTAGATGCTTCAAGGAAATCGTTCGAGCAGTCTCTGATATCGATATAATAAAAAGCAAAACCTTTTTCATTAATATCGGTGATTTGACCCAGTCGTATATCATGGGGCTTGAGTACGGCAAATATAGTGTCCCTGACCTTGAATCGCTGATGTCTCCTACGTTCTGACAGCTCTTTTTTAACCTTGAATCGCTCATATTTTCTACGCTCGGTCAGACCTTTTTTTTTGGCCATGGTATAAACTCCTCAAGAGAAATATTAGGACTCTTGGCTAATGTCCATATGGTAGCGAATCGCTTTGCATTATCAATTTTGCTTTGCTCAAGGCGCTTTTATCGGATTGTCCGCCAACTGCGGGTTTTTAGCAATAAAAAAAGCCTCCAACGGGATATGGGATCCCTATGGAGGCTTTAGACGGATATTTAAGAACCTCTTTCATAATGATATATTACCGTTTAAAGGTTAATACGTGAAAAAGATCTTAATATATTATTCCATATTATAAGGCATATTGTGTGTCAAGAAAAAAAATCTACTATATATAGTGGATTTTTCTAAAAATAATAACGATTCATTTATATTCTGAAGTAAAAGCCCAAATCCTTGTCATAAAAATATGGCTCGCTGTAATTTGCCGCTACAATGCGATCCTGGACTCTTATTACCTTATACTTTTTGCAGATTTCTGATTTTTTTTTGTTGTCAAGTATAAATTTCACCTCCAACGTATCATTTGTAGAAATTTTGTGGGGTTTCACCGTCTCAAACCGGATACCTCTCATGGAAATGTCTTTAACTAATATCTCTCCTTTTTCTCCTTTCCCTTTGATAATGTATTCACCGGATAGCCTGACGCTCTTCCGATAATTCTTTCGAAATTCAATGGTGAACTGAAAAACTTCGCCACATTTGCATTTGGCCTTTACTCTCTTTTTCGTATTTTTGAAATTTGTTGTATCTATATTTTTCCAAAATCCGCATTTGGAACAGATTATCGTTGCTTGATCGTCATCGTATACATAAACTGTTTTCATAAATTTATTCTCTTTTTCACCCATATGCCTTGCTGGACAGAAATTGAATGTCTGTTTTGGTTATTTCATGCAAACTTATGCAAAAATTGTGCAAGGTTTAAAATTCCATTTAAAATCAAGGAAATGAACCGGTTAGAAAGGCGAGATTAAATACATGTATAATCGGAATACGGCATTTTGATAAAAAATTGACAATTACTGTGGCATTCTTTGACATCTATAAAACTGTAAGCTTATACTACCATATATGGACCGCGTTCGCTCGAATATCGTTCTAATTGGTATGCCAGGTTCAGGAAAAAGCATGGTTGGCGTCATTTTGGCCGAACTCAAATCTCTCGCCTTTGTTGATACAGACATGCTTATTCAGGCATCACAAGGCCAGTCTCTGCAGGACATAGTTGATACAATGGGTTATATGGCCTTACGAGAAATCGAGAAGAAGGAGTTGCTCAATCTTAGCGTCCAGAATCATGTCATCGCCACTGGCGGAAGTGCCGTATACAGCCCTAGCGCCATGAAACATTTGAAGTCAGACGGTATAATCGTTTTTCTCAATGTCGACCTTCCAACACTTGAATCGAGAGGGTGTGATTTTGATAACAGAGGGCTTGCAAAACGTCCGGAACAGAGCATTGCCGACCTGTTTGATGAACGCTTCAGCCTGTACATGAAGTACGCAGACGTCACAATCGACTGCCTGGATGCCACACCGGAAAAGGTCTGCGCAAAAATTATCAAAGCGTTAAATAGGAAGAATTTCTGAATAGAGGGGAAAACGACAAGCGATTATAGGAGGTATCAATAAAAAAGGATAGAGATATCGAAAAGGGTTACACCATTAAGCAAATGGTGGCAAAATTACGAAGGCTTGCTGATTCCTTGGAAAAAGATAAACCCTTCCGAATTCAGATCGCCGGTGAAAGGTTCACTATTCCATCCACCGCTAATTTTAATATAGAACATGAAAGAGAAGGGAATATGGAAGAAGTAGAATTTCAATTTAAGTGGGAACGAAATTAATCTCTATTTTTCAAAAAGTATTTCAAAGAGACAGGACGAGTCGTTTCGAATGAGACCGCGTTGCGCTGCCCAAACATTTAACTGCAATGCACATTTTTCTGTGCATCGTGCACATTTTTTTGTGCATTTTTTATCCTCACCGGCGATCTTCAATATTCCACACTTTACAACTAATATCTCATAACCCCCTATCAAATAAGGGTTTTTACCACCTTATAAATACGAAACAGGTTTTGGCATGCTTTTTGAACTATATAAAGATTTGCATCCGTTTAGGTGGACGCATCCCCTTCCGCCAGGTGCAGCAAATATTTTGAAAAGATGAAAAGGGCTTTAACACTATGCGCTCAAAAAAGATGTTAAAAAAAGCCGGTACAGGTTCCATCCCCAACGCTTTTATTAATATTATAGGCCGAAATATGCTTCAAAATGAACTTTTGCTTTCTTTTCTTAAAAAGCAAACTGGTCTGAAAGGCATATGTTTCCCAACCCTTGAATCGATAACACCCATTGATGCAAATAAGTCGGTAATCCCACGATTGATCATTTTGGACTGTAAAAATGTTGATATGAATAATCTTTGGACATCCCTACATGACTGGGATCGTCCAAAAACTTGCCAATGCTTTTTTGTTTTGTGCAACGCTGAAGTCGATTCGGGGATTGAAAAAACCGCCGTGGATAACGGCGTACAGGGCATTTTTTATAATAACGAATCCCTTCAGTTGATCACCAAAGGCGTTTGTTCCGTTTTGAAAGGGGATTTATGGTATTCCAGAAAAGTGTTGAGAAAATGCCTTCTGGTATCAAGATCTTCAGGCAATGCGTCAATACATCCGTCTACATCCGGTTTGACATATAGAGAAAAAGAATTGCTATTTTATATCGCTTCCGGATACACCAGCAAGGATATTTCTGATAACCTTAACATCAGTTTGCATACCGTCAAAACCCATATTTACAACATATATAAAAAGATAAATGCTACCAACCGCCTTCAGGCTACGTTGTGGGCTGCCAAATTCCTTTAATTCTCATAAAAAATCATTTAAAGACAAGAAAGGGTGTTAAATGACAACACGTTCAAAAAAGATATTGGTTGTGGACGATGAACAATCCATAAGAGAAATAATGAAAATAACGCTTGTTAAGCTTGGATACGTTTCTGAATCTGCAAAAAATGGAAAAGAGGCTTTGGAAATATTAGAAAAAGAAGACTTTCCGCTTATTTTAATGGATTTAAGTTTACCGGAGATCGACGGCGTTGAATTGTGCGTGCGAATTAGAAAAATAAACCCAGATACCGTTATTTATGCTTTTTCTGGTGGTTTCACAGAGGTTGATTCTGATCAGCTTGAAATAATGGGTTTTGATGGTCATCTTTGCAAACCAGTCAAAACTGAAGTGTTGGAGCGTGCCATTGAAGGAGCTTTTGAGAAAATAAATAAGAAAAGGGAAAGGCTGTTCATACCCCCTTTGTAATTGAGACCTTTGCAAAGCGTCCCCGTTTGCTCAATCCCTGCAACAGGCCCAAATTTTAACCCGCCACCGAACCTTGGCGGATTAATCCTCAAAACATCAAATTCATTCCGTCTGCGCCAACGTGATGGCAGAACTTTTATCTGTAGGAACAATTCCGCACTATTCTATAATTTCAAGGACAGTGTGTTTTTTTTCCTTGGCAGAGGCAGCGCTTAATATCGTCCGTATGGCTCGAATATTGCGGCCCTTTTTCCCGATAACCTTACCAATATCCGCTTTGGCAACTCTAAGTTCTAATACCGAGATCTGGTCACCCTCTATCTCTGAGACATCTACCTCATCCGGACTGTCAACCATTGTCTGCACAATTCGCTTGACCAAGTCTTTCATAGCTTTATCTCTTTTTTCGGTTGTTAACAATTACTAATTTTAGGGTGAAATATCTTTCCAGAGGATTAAATTGCAGATTCAATTTTGCCATTACCTCAGACAAATTGTCTTTGAAGCCGCCATTGAATTTAGCTTAATTGATATATCATGAATTGTCAAACTCAACCTTGAAAAGAATATCTGTTGATATGTCGGCGGGACGGCAAGAATCCATACGATTTTTCAACGTTAAAAGTATGTTATCAACAACACCTTTAAAGTACGATTAATTGCTTGTATATATCGGGCAAAAGCGTTATAAACCTCTTGCTCTAAATTATTGCGCGAATCGCTTCTGCCAAATATTATGGGATTATTATCATCACGTATTTCCATTACACGATATAAAGTCGCGGGTCGACTTGACGGCTCTGTACATGAAACCGTCTACCGAGCCCTTAAACAGCATTCTATTCCCGAAATTGAAGATGACGGTTCGGAAACCATGGTTGGCTGGACGTCCTTTGAGTATCCATATAAACCTGACTTCGAAGGGTATTCCTTTGTTTTTGGCGCTCACATGGTTTTTGCTCTGCGGATCGATAAAAAATCCATTCCGCCGAAACTCGTTCAGAAACATTACGCTCTGAAAGCTGCCAAGCATCTGGCGGAAACCGGTCGGCAATTTTTATCCGGAAACGAGAAAAAAGCCATCAAAGAACAGGTTGTCAACTCCCTGAACCGGCGCATCCCGGCCATACCCAACGTCTATGATTTAGTGTGGCATTATAAGGACGCCTCATTGTGGTTTTTTTCCAACCTGAAATCGGCCAATGAGGCGTTGGAAACGCTTTTTATCAAATCCTTTGGTCTTCCACTTATCCGCTTGTTTCCATATACAACGGCCGATCTGAAAGCCGGACTATCGGCCAGGGAGCGCGATCTTTTGTTAAAACTGGAACCGAGCCGTTCTGAGGAGTAATCCATGCTGGATATCGCCGTATCATATAACCGTTACAAATTCTTAGGAGACGAATTTCTGACCTGGTTGTGGTTCATGATCGAAACCGATCAGAACCGATTGTGTCGCTATGACCCGGATCTTGTATCTTTGAACATCGGCAGCCGGATGGTGCTTGAAAACACACGCAACAACGCCAAAGAGACCGTCACCATTAAAGGCCAGGATGCCAACCTCGAAGAAGGCCTTTTGGCAATAAAAAAGGGAGCCGTTGTTACCGAAATACACCTGTCTTATAAATCCGGCGATCAACACTGGCAATTCAATCTTAAAGGAGAAAGCCTCAACATCTCCAACCTTAAGCTTCCGGAGACCGGACCCGTGGAAACACCGGAAGATCTTGAAGGCGCTGTTATCGAAAAAATCTATCTGATTGAAAAGGTCGTCGGCTTTGTAAACAATCTCTTTTCGCATTTCATCAAGCTGAGAATATCAAATGAGTGGCGCAACCAAACGGTCTTCCGAATTCGGAACTGGGCAATGTCATTGGGAAAGCGCCCCCCCGATATCGATCCCGAGTGATACGTTCTTGAGAACGAGATTCACGGTTATGTCTTTTGCATCAAGGTGCAACATCATCCCTTAAACCATGAATTGTGATTAGATACGGTAGGTCAAACTGCTTGACTTTGCTTCACCATTTTACTCGATTTATGCTTTTTTGGGTTTGGAACATTTATTTTTCACCGTGAAAGGGCGTTGAAGGCAATACACTTTACCATGCATGGATGGCCATTTTGTTCTAGAAAATCAACCTGTCTTTTGTGGATTAATCCTTGCCGAAGTCGTTGTTATACATACAGATAGAAAACTCCATTCTTTGTTATTGACATTTTTTACAATGTATGATCGAAGTAAATATTCTGGCTTCT
>JASFLX010000094.1:0-10273 GCA_050117895.1 Desulfobacterales bacterium
CATGGCCAGAGAACGTCTCTGGATTGCCAGTCCCTATTTTGTCCCCGACACACAAGTTCTAAGTGCGCTGAAACTGGCGGTCTTGAAAGGCGTTGACGTGCGTATTCTTATTCCGGAAAAACCGGATCATCGAACCGTTTATTTGGCTTCTTTTTCCTATTATGAAAATACGCTACCATTTGGCATTAAAATTTATCGTTATACAAAAGGATTTATGCATCAGAAAGTCTTCATTGTGGATTCGACCTGTGCTGCTATAGGCACCAGTAATTTAGACAACCGGTCATTTCGTTTGAATTTTGAACTTACATTATTGAATTTCGATTATTCTTTCATTAAAAAGTTAGAAGATATGCTCCGGGAGGATTTCTCTTGCAGTCGTCTGGTCGAACTGACAGACTACACTCGGCGATCATTTTTCTTTAAACTGGCGGTCCGTTCAGCCAGATTGTTGTCGCCAATACTATAAAAATAATCAATCAATTATCCTCGATTTGATTTTAGCCCCATCCGTCGTGTTATCGTTGTTCGTTAGTATAGCTTTTTATCAAATAAAAAGATATGGAGATGATGATGCATTCGAAGGACTCATTCAATTCAGATGCAAAAAACCTGTATTTAAAAAAAAGCCGCTTTACCGAGATGATTATTAAAGAAAACGCTTTGGATCAAAGCGGGTTTGAACGTTGGATTTTTTGTCATGGTATGCTGTTCAATTCCCCGGACAAATGGTGGGGCGATCATGGTCTGCGGGATTATCCCCATGAAGGTATCGATCTATGCCTATACGCAGACCGGTTCAATAGAATAGAACGTATAAATGAAAAAACACGGATCCCCGTGATACAAGATGGTGTGGTCAAGGCAATGTTTAAAGATTATCTTGGCAAAGCCATAATTGTCGAACATGAACACTCCGGTCGGGATATCGGAAGGTTCATATCGTTTTATGCTCATACAAATCCGCGATCGGAAATTGAGAACGGCGTAATCGTTAAAAAAGGGGATGTCCTTGCCACCCTTGCTAACACCAGCAACTCGAAAGCCAAAATCAAGCCCCATTTACACTTCTCGATCGGACTGCCATCTAAATTATTTTCCTATGACGGGTTTGTGTGGAATACCATTAGAAACCCCGAAATGATAATCTTGGTGGATCCCCTGACCGTCATGGATTTGCCTTATCAGGTGCTGGAGGAGGGAAATCCCGTCTGTCAGAAGCTCTGATGCTTTCATTTTGTAGAATTTTAGAAGAAGTGAATTAAATGCGATATCTTTAGGCACTTGTGAAAAGATTCATTAACATTTATATTAAAAAGCGTTATATTGAGCAGATAAATTACTTATTTGTAATTGTTTTTAATAAAATATGGGATTGTTCTGTGTAATGACTTCCTAAAAAATATAAAGACAAAAAATATTTTTGCACTTTATTTACAATCGGTTAGGGTATATTTCTTTTATAACAACAAGAGGAAGTTTCAGAATGTTGAAAAAATTTGAAAAGATTGTCATTGGTTCGCTTATTGGCATGATGGTACTCGTAGTTTTAATTTCCACCATTGAACTTGCGGTACTGATTGTAAAAGATATTATCGCGCCGCCGCGATATTGGCTTGGAATCGACCAGTTGTTTGAGATCTTTGGATTTTTTCTAATGCTGCTCATCGGTGTGGAACTGCTCGAAACCATAAAAGCCTATCTCTCTGAGAACGTGGTTCATTCAGAGATTGTTCTTGAAGTGGCATTGATTGCCATCTCACGAAAGGTGATCACTCTGGATGTCAAGGAATATGAGCCGTTGGCGCTTTTGGGAATTGCGGCATTAATTGCCACCATCGCGCTGGCATATTTTTTTATCAAGAAATGCCGTGAGAATATCGGCATATTCGGCGGTTCATCAGAGCAAAAGGGAGTTGAGCATCAAGACGCCTGATTGAAAATATATAGCAACTATAATGTCAATGGAGTAGGAGGGGTTATGGCTTTTTTTGAGAATGTCCTTTTATTTTACAATGATCAGTTTAACGGAATAAAGGCGGAAGTTGTTCAACTAGTCCAGAAAAATCAGGCAAGGCTTAAAATAATAGATGTTTTTGATAATTTCGACCAATATCACGAGTTGCTCCCGCCGTCGAGTTCCATCGATGAATTAAAAGAATTGATTATTACAGAGCGTCGCCAAAAAATTATTGGCCATTTCGAAGCTTATCCAGATATTAGGAGTCAGATGACCGTAATTTTCAAATTTGGGAATACGGTTGTAGAGATTATCAAGGAGGTCATCCGAGGTGAGCACGACTTGCTGATAAAGGCTGCTAGCGGCAAACAAACATTTGCGGACCGTCTTTTTGGAAATATTGCCGTCAAGCTGCTGCGAAAATGCCCTTGCCCCGTTCTTATCGTCAAACCTTCCGAGAACGCATCCTTTCAAAAAATACTTGCCCCTGTTGATCCGGAGACTGTAGGGGAAGAAACGACCAAGACCGGTGAACATGGGGATTCTATCTATAGAAAAGTGATGGATATTTCGATAGCTATGGCGCGAATGGAAAACAGTCACCTGGATATTTTTCACTGCTGGTTTCTGCCCGGGGAAACATTGCTGGCAAGCGGCCGAACCCGCATTGATCCGGACAATCTGGATCACATGCGGATGCTGGCTGAAAAAATTCACACCCGGAAAATCAGTGTCCTTTTAGCGGAGTATGACCTGTCGGATATCCGCCATTCCGTTGTTGTCCTCAAAGGCGACCCCGGTGAAATGATTGTTGACTATTCGGATAAAAACGGAATTGATCTGATCGTCATGGGAACAATAGGTCTCTCCGGCTTGTCAGGTTTAATAATGGGAAGCACTGCAGAAAAGGTGATCGAGCGGGTCAATTGTTCGGTTTTAACGATCAAGCCGTCAAATTTTAAATCACCCATCACCCTATAGTAAATTCCATAACGGAGCTGGGCTTCTTAAATTCTATTTGTAAAAGTCCGTCATAGGTAAAAAGCTTTTCCCGGCCGTCTCATCGCCTTTCAAACCTTTGATTGGTTCTTTTTTCCTGTTTTTCTGCACGTCTTTTTTTTCTCCCTTCTTTTCCTTATGAAGTCATCTTTTTTTTGTCTTAACTTCTCTTTTTGTCTTTTCAATCTTATTTTGAGCTTATCCTGGTATCTCTTGACCACTGAAAACGATAAATAATAAGAAATCAGTGCCAAAGGAAGTCCAATAATAATTCCCCCAATCGTCATACAAAAAAGAATTTCCGGAGCCTTCTCCAGCGTTCTTTGTAGCAATTCAAAATCCAGAACTCCGGGAACGGTAAAGGCTTTTTCCACTCCGATAATTTTGGAACCTACAAGATAGGTTGCACCATAGATAAAAGGGGCGGAAACCGGGTTAGTGATCCACACTCCCGTGAGTGCGGCAATTTTGTTCCATTTGAGAAGTGAGGCCGTAAATAATGCGATGGGCAGTTGAATTCCCATGGTAGGAGTCAGTCCGATGAAAATACCCAAAGAGAAACCCAGGGCAATTTCCTTTGGATTTCCACGTATTTTTATAAAACGTGTGTAAGCTTTAGCAGCTGTTCTTTTTAGTTTATCGATGATATCTTGTTTTACCTGGTATCTGTTTTTTTAAACATAGATTGAGAAATCTTAATGGTATGCATTTTCTATACAATTTGGAGGTCATTGAAGTTTAATATTCATTGCAGAGCCTCAAATGAGGCTCTGCACACTTCATCATCATACATATCGGTTTTAGTCTAATTTTTGCGTTGTCATCGATATTTTAATGACCGGAGCTACAACTTGCACGAAGCAGTTGTTTTGTTCAAACAAGTATTGAGGTAGTAAGCAATTGTCAAAAATGTAATGGCTGTTCCTAACATAACGCACCTCCTGTTTCCTCTTATAATAACTTGCCAAGTATTATTATCCCCGTATTAGATCATAGAAATTTTATTATGATTTAAGGTCTAAAATTAACCTTTGTATTATTCATATTCTTTTTGTCCCTATGATAATCATTGTGTATTTGTATTTTTCAGTTTCATTCACATAACCTAAAGCCTCAATCTCAATTATCTTTTAGTTTAGTCTAAATATATACCGTGAAAATTAAAATGCAATGCCGGTTGATTAAGGTGTTAATAATAGGTTATAACTATCATATAAAAATACCGGTAGAATATCCTATTTCAAAGATCTCTACTTAAAGGTCCGCATCGGAAGATTCAAATATTGTCTAAAAGGCCATACTTATGGCTACAACACCGTAAATAAAGTTGTCATTGTCAGCTTTCTTGCTATCCTATTCCATTTCGTCGCGGAAATCGTTTGACAGTGGAAAAGCATATGACAAAGACGGGGTGATGGTAATATATTTGGAAACGTCAATAGGCAGGCATGTCGAAATCATCCCATTCCGGAAGTTTTCAAATTCATGGCCCGTAGGCGCACCATTATCAATTTCGGAATAGGTGTTGTTATTTTCACTAAGCTGAAATGATTTTTCAAATTGTCGCTATAGAACAACAATCCGACCGTGTGATATCTTGTTTCTCAAAAATATATCTGAAATAAAACCAAACATGTGATCATTAATGGATCACATTTAACAGCAATCCTTCGATAATAGAATAATCACGGCAAATAAAAGAGGTTGGATTTAGAATGGGTATAAAACGGAATATCTAGAAAATAATAGTGACCTGATATTTACAGTCCGAATTTGATATCTATTAGTTTAAATTAATTAAAGGTTTTGGTATCAACCCATTAAGAGGCCCCTTTCAAGACAAGACTCTTCTTTGAACTTTCCCTAATATTTTTAAGTCTCTTTTAATTTTAGCTATGTTTAAGGTGAGTTAATACAGAAAGTCTTTAGCTGGAAGTCTTGAAAAAACCTTCTTGGACCGAATAGACGATAGGGCTTGAACGGATGCCGAAAGAATAGATTGGTGCACAGCTTGTTGCATAAAGTATAAAAACAAAGTAAAATTTTATGCAAGAATAGGATTGTTCATCTGTCGAATTAACAGAAAAAAATCTTTATCCATCGACCCAATCATTGGTCATTCATCGGATATAGCCATGTGGAAATATCGAGGACAGAAGCGACCTCCGTTTGCCGAAGCGCCTGAGGCTGGTCAGGAATCCGTCTGGGACTATCCCAGGCCCCCATTGGTACAAAGGTTCAACCGCCTTGTTTTAGTCAGTTCCGGCGGAAGCGTCCTGGCACGCTCCGAAGAGATCTGGCGAGTCCTGGAAACCGCGAGCCCTCCCGGATTCTACATACCCGAGAAAGATGTCGATTGGGAGCAACTCGTGCAGACGCCGAACAGTTCTATATGTGAATGGAAGGGCATTGCACAGTACTGGAGACTTTCCTACGATCCTGAAGGTGTGCCTATAGGATGGAGTTATAGCGACCCAACCCCCAATTTCAAGATGCTTCGCGGCTGCATATCTTTCTACCCGGGAAGGGTCGATTGCTACGTGGACGGAGAAAAAGTCCGTCCCCAGCCGGGCTACTTCTATGGTGGCTGGATAACGAATGACATTGTTGGTCCGTTCAAGGGCGCGCCGGGCACTGAGCATTGGTAATGGAACTATTAATAAAAAAAAATAGTCTGTATACAATACCGTAGATGTATATGAACATAGACTATTTTATGGGACTTAATAGATGCTTAGCAGGAACGTTTACATTTGCAGAGGCCGGTTGACCTCTTTTTGATTTTTTTTAATCTTCATGACTATCTCCTTTCTTCGTGAAAGTAATTAATTCTAGCAAATTTTACCCTCAACAAAGTGTCTTGAAAAAGTAACCGTTTACATAACGGAATTAATCAATTTTTTAAAAAATAAAATCCATTTTGTCAATGTAAAAGTGTTTCGTTTGCCAATTGAAGTAAAAGAATTGTTAAGGAAAGAAAAATAATAAAATACTTTTTGAAGGGGAGGTTTTTCAAATGTTGGACCATCTATCCGTTCGGGCGATGTTGACGGGAATTTTTTTTGGAATATGGCCGTTGTTAATGAATCGGAGCGGCCTGAGTGGAAACGTTTCTTCGTTGGTTCTTGTTGTGGTGATGTTGGGGTGTATTTTACCTTTTTCCGTCGGAAATCTTGGGAGCATTATCGATCCTGATATCAAATGGACATTTGCAATCGGCGCATCTTTTTTCGGGGCTGCCGGTATCCTGTTGTTAAACAATATTCTGGCCATGGCAAGACCGCAACGTGTAAGTCTGTTACTTGTTTTAACATTTGTCCTGCAGATGATGGTTCCGGCAGTCTACCATGTTATTGTGACGGGTGGGGTGACAGTGACGAAAGGGACAGGATTTGCATTCGCCATAACCGCAGCCATTTTACTAACGCTTTAGAAACACCTCCCAAACAATTATCAAATAAAATGATGAGGAGGCTCCTCTTTTTTTCTGCACAGCACAATATTCATTTAGTATATCACTTCACCTTGAGCCTCTTTTTACAACAGTTCGCCAATTGTGTTCAAGGAGACGCAAATTCCATAAGTGCCGCGAAGGCCGAGAAGCCGGCACCGAATGCGAGAAGCATTCCTTTTTGGCCGGTTTGTGGCCGCTTGCTGTCCAGGATCTTTCGCAAGACGAAAAGAACGGAAGGTGATGACATGTTACCATAGTTTTCGAAGACGTTGTAGGAAAACCGCAGGGCATCATCAGCAAGTTCCAGTTCCTTGGCGACTTGGGCCAGCACGACCGTGCCACCCGGATGGACCGCCCACCAGGCAATGTCATTCCGAGAGAGTCCATGTCTTGATAGAAGCCGAGTCGCCACCTTAGTGGCAGTTTGTGCGCCGATAACCGGCACTCGCTTGCTCAGCTGATTTCTAAGCTGGCCACCTTCCGTGCGGTATCGCAGATCCTCCCGGTACTTGGGAAACATGCCCGTCGCAAAGTCCACCAATCGTGCTAAACCGTTGGGGCAGCTGTGCGTCGCCAGGTCAAGCACGGCGGCTGCGGCACCATCGCTGAAAATGGAATTGCTCACGACCAGATCCGGCTCATGACTGGGGAAAATTGTGGCCGTGCAGATTTCCACAGCTATGCTGAGAACCGGGCCTTCCCCGTTGCGGGCCAGCATACCGGCGGCGGCTTCAAGATTCGGAATGGCTGCGCCGCACCCCATCCCCATCAAGTCCTGGAAGCTAGTGGAAGTCCTGAGTCCCAAGTCTGCCGCAATATACGAAGAAAGTCCCGGGCAGAGGTATCCGGTACAGGTGTTGACGACAAGACCGGCTATCTCATGGGTTTTCACGCCGGCCTCGGCTAGAGCACGGCGAGCGGCGGCGACAGCTGTGGTACGACCAAACTTGAGAAAGCGCGCCAGGTGGCGGTCGGGGTCAGTTTCGAGGGCATCCCTCTTGGCATCCATCCCCAGATAACGACCTTTGATTTTGCCGTCCAGAAGAATGCGACGATACAGGCCCTGTTCGGCCGGTTTCAGGACGAAATTCGTGGAAAGGTATTCGTAGGCCTCGTTCTGCGTGATATAGAGCGGTGGAGTAGCGGTGCCCAGACCTTTGAGGATAATTTTCACGAGTTCTCTCCCGTTTTGAACCGAACGATGGCGGCAAGCCGAAACCAACGGCTAGGCTTCACGGAAACCGTGACGCTTTCGAGTTGGTCCAACAGAGCGCTCAGTTCACTAATTTTGAAACCACGCCTAATCGAGAGCAAGGCGTCATGCCGGACCTCTGGCGGCGAAGTGGCCAGCAGCAGTCTTGCCGCCAGATGTGCCAGTCGCGAGCGGCGAAGATCGTTGATCAGAATGCTGTTTAGCACAAAACCGTTTAGCCTCCGAATCAGCGTTAGGATCTGTTCATCACTGAAATGATGGAAGCACATTGAAGCCACTGCAAAATCATACGGTTCGGTGGGTTGGTGGGTGAAGACGTCCTCCTGAATTAGCTGAACCGATTGATTACCTGCTCGGACAAGCTGTGCACGTGCAACCTCAACCGCATGACTGGCCTTTTCCAGACAGGTGAAGTGCAGAGGAATACCGTACCTACTCGCCCACCGGCTCACAGCCAGAGGAATGTCGCAACTTCCAGATCCAATATCGAGGATGCGCAGGGGGGCATCGGCATGGCGCCCCACGGTTTCGTTAGCCAGAAAACGGCGGACCATCCGGATACCGCCGAACCAAAAATTGACCGTTTCCATGAATCGGTAACTGGCCGCAGCCAGAAACGGATCACAGTCCGACCGGTCCAGAAACTCCGTTGCCGTGGCACGCGAGTCAAACATCCCAGAGCCCTCCCGTTACCATGATATCATCAATTTCTGAGTACTTTCTCAATACTTCGGTGCGATATTCGGGCGAGATCGAAACTGCCTGCTCGGCAATCCGCTCGCAATAGCCACAGGCTTGACAGTCCATAAACGCGCAGTCACGGTATCGAAAACCTTCCAGGAAATTGTCCGGAATCTGCCGCGAATCTATACGGATCGGACACTCCGGCAACGGTGAGAGCATGCCTTGCAGTCGCGCCAAGTCAAGCAACGCTTTCAGTCGCTGTGTACTTGCCTGTCCCGGCTTCCAGAAGTGGCGTAGAGTCCAGAACGATTCCTTTCGAATCGGTTCCTTGAAGCCATAAGACAGCAGCAGTTCGGCTAGATTCCCGGAAAACCGCCTCTCGCTATAGGCTTTGACGCGCCGCAGCAGTTCCGCAGACGGAATCCCCCGTTCCAGAAGCTTGAATGTCGTATACCCCATAGCTTCATAAACAGAGAGGTCCTCCGGTCGGATCCAGGCCGTTTTGATGAACTGGGAGGGATCTGTCAAACGTAACCGGGAACAGCGCAAGAAGCAGTAGTCGATAAAGAGCGTGCGGGTGTCGTAAGATGCATGTGCGAAACTGTTCTGATGATAGATTTGCAGGGGACAATTCAGAAGGCAGACGTGATTTGCAATCAGTTGGAGACCGCAACGGACCGATTGGCGAATAGCGGCCAGTCGGCGAAAGTCGCGGTTGATCGAGAAGCTCTCCAGCGTGATATCATCAGCCCCGAGATCTTCCCAGAAGGAGGCGCGCCGGGGCGTGTCCACCTGGGCATAAATTCCAACTCTGACCTTGAACTCGGGGAAACGGCGTTTTACCAACTCCAGAAGAAAAGGGGTGGATACGGTGACCCGGCGCACGCCCCAATCGCCCAGCTTCGTCAGAAGGGCATTCACCCGTTTCTGCCAAGGGCGTGTCCATTCGCGGTTGCCGAAACAGGCGCCGTTCAGGAGATAATTAAAGGCAATGCCATTACGTTCGAGCAGGTTTATGTAATGCCGCAGATCTGATTCCGACAGCGGTGTGGCAAGATAGCGGGGACGGCCGCCGCTGACACCGTCGGTGGGGAACTTACCGTAAACTTCATCGACCGGGTAGGCAGCGAGGGCTGTAACCAGATCCGGATCGTAGTTCGCCGCCAGTGAGAATTTTGAAGAATGGGGTATGGCACGAACGGCGATCGAGGGGTCAGTTGGCATGTGGGTCAATTCCTTACCGTGAATTTCAGATTTCAGTGTCCTTCCCATCGTCGCGGTTAGTTTGAGAACTTGGGACGTCGGGTATTTTCAAGTGTATTTCCTTAAATGATGTTACTGTATCATACCCCCACAATACCGCCAAACATTTTATTTTTCAATTTTTCTTTCTGTTCGGGTGTAGGACCTCCCAATCAATTATACTCGAAATCAAGAAAATTGATGGGACCCCGGAATTAAGACATCAAGGCAAATCCGGCATCGTCTGATTACAAGTCTTTTAAATTCTCAATTTGACATTCTCTGTCAAATTGTATGCCGATACCTTGAGGGTCGGAACGTACCATCTTTCCAGCACAATCTTCTAACATGTTCCTGTCTTAAAATTTTTACCCAAAATACCATTGACAACCCTTTTCCGATAGTTAAATTGAAGTTATACATTGATAAAACATATGGGAAACAAAAAAATTAACACCATTTTTAGAAAGGAAATAGAAAATGAACCTTAAACACATAATCATTGCTTTTTTTGCCCTTGCACTGGTAGTATCTTCCTTTGCATTCGCCGGACATCATTACCATGGTCATGGATCCATGATGCCGTCAGGTAATATGAATGAGTTGGACACCGATCAAAATGGGACTCTATCTTTTGATGAATATCTGGATAGTTATCGGAAACAGTTACGTGCCGGATTTGATATGATCGATTCCAACAACAATGGTGAGATCGATGCCG
>JASFLX010000095.1:0-10231 GCA_050117895.1 Desulfobacterales bacterium
ACATCCGCGCCATGATTATGCCGCCGATAAAGAAACAGATGAGTGCGATAAATCCGCTGACTGCTAACTGAACGGAACCGCTCAGTCCGTGTCCGCTGGGTCACCCATCGGCTAAACGCGCACCGAACATGGCGATCATGCCGCCAATAAATGATACAACGGCTCTTTTCATTTTGCCCGGGCCAAATCGGTCTTCCCACATGTCCGGTAGGGCTTTCCATTTAAAACTGCGAGAAGTTGTTGAAGAAATAAGTGATCCGACGAAAATGCCGAAAACGAACATCCACTGCCATTCGATTTTAGGA
This sequence comes from Desulfobacterales bacterium, assembly GCA_050117895.1. Taxonomy (GTDB): domain Bacteria; phylum Desulfobacterota; class Desulfobacteria; order Desulfobacterales; family UBA11574; genus S5133MH16. The sequence continues at coordinate 306 of JASFLX010000095.1, forward strand.
ACTTCTTTGATAAAATAGTCCATTTTTACTACGCGCTCAGCACTGAAAAGCTTTTCGATCATACCGGCTGATCGGACAAAGGTTGTTGATGCACCGAAATATTTACCGGCGATCCAGACCGACAGAATCATTACAATTCCGGCTAAAGCTCCAGCCAGGTAAGGACTCCATCTTTTGTCATCAATCACTTTCATACCTCCTCCTTTTAATATTCTTTCAGCGATTCATGAATCCCTTTATGGATTTCATACCAAAAATTTAACGCGGATTCTTTCTTGTCCGAACCAAATTTTCCGATCCATTTGGCAAGCTCAGGGTCGTTATTCCCATCAACAGTCTGTTTTCTTATTAAAAACGTGTATATCAGATCGATATTCCTTTCAGATTCCCAAAAAACAGAAGAATTTCGACCGTTAATACGGCTGGCCGTTTCAGAGATGGTTTTTAAAAATTTTTTCTTAAGTCCATAGAGAGATTCCAAAATTTCGGGAATCATGTCTTCAGCCCAACCCCTGTGAAACCGGCACATACCCAGATTGTCCAGAATCAATTCTTTTTTGAATCGATCGGCATTTTTTCGGCCCAAATCACGGGGCGGCAAAAAATCTTTTCCATAATACATATAGTATTTCCCCATAATCGGCATGGGTGAAAGCACGCCCGGAGTCCAGTACTGGTTGGGAACCATCCAACCATTACGAGCATATGCAGTATAAACAAAAGCATCCAGAATTGGTTTGCCTTTATCTTTGGAAAGCTGGCGTGCGAATTTGCGGGCACCCTCTTCCAAATTGATGATGTTTGATTTTTCGATGATTGAGTCGAGCAGTGCTACGCCGATGTCTGCGTTGTGCAAAGAATCCGATGTGATGTTAAAATTCTGAGGGGAGAAGACCGGAATTTGTTTTACTCCGAGTTCTTTTGGTGTCACATATCCTTCGTATAGACACTCCATCAGCCATGAAACAACACCGCCCACGGAAATGGCATCAAATCCGTACATATCTGAATGGTGATTCAGCTTTTCAGCGGCCCGCTGATCAAAAATACCCGACAAAGGCCCCATTACTTGATACGGTTCATAATCTTTTTTGTATTTACCATGAAATTTTTTACAAACGGCCACACAGGGCTCCCCACACGTTTTTTGTTTTTTAGTTAAAATGGTTTCTTCATTAAACTGTTTCAAATAATGGTTGAGTATAAATTTATCGTGTATATCTAATCTTTCTTGTTCGCTCATAAAGATGCTTTTGTAATTGAAAGAAACCATATTGCCGGCTAACGTAGCAAAATTAACGCCAAGGGTTCCTCCTGTCTGGAAATCAGGGTCAAACCGGTATTTGGTTGTCGCTTCCAGATCCTTTGCCGCCATCTTTTTCTGATATTTATCGATAAACCACTGATCTGCCACCTTTCTGTCTCGAAAATCCTCGGTAATAAACGTTCCGCCGTATATGATTGCAGCAATTCCATGTTCTTGCAAAAGCTTGGAACCGAAGCCGCCGCGTCCCGCCCACGTATCGGCAACACCCAGTTTACCTTTGGAAATGGGAACGGAAGCAACCGCCCCAAAATCGGTGACCGCCGAAGCAGGACCCACGGCAAGAATGCGGGGGTCGTTGGAGTAATACTCACCAAAGCGTTCAAATGTATAATCCATTAACGCATATATACCTCTGCGCCCTTCGTGCCAGACGTTCTGAATCCGAACCGGCTCAATTTTAATTTCAACTTCCTCGCCGCTATCTCTGTTGAGGTATAAAATAGAAGGAACAGAAGCTTTATTTACGATAGAAATCATATTAACGCCCAGATTGTCAAAAACCAATCCGGCGCCTCCCATGGACGAGACGTAAAAGCCGGTCCAGCAAGGAGAAAAGCCATTGAAAAAAAGCCGGTTTGCCCCCGGAAATATAGATCCTGCTAGCAATCCCGTTCCAATATTCAATGATCTGTACCTGCCGGAAAGATGAAGACCAAGATCGATGGGACCGAAGAAGGGCTCACCCACAGTGAAGCGATTTATGCGGTAAAATGCCGTAGCAGCATCAATAAACAAAACTTTTTGATGACTTTCCATAACTTTATGCTCCCGATTTCCCTACTTAGGAAAATCTGCTGGAATCCTACCGCTGCAAGGCACTGCCGTAAGCCAGCGGCTGATACAAAGTGATCCAGAAGGTTTTTAAATCCATATCAACCGATTATCAAAATGTGCTTTTATAAAACTACTTGCGACCCTATTCACCTGAGGCTTTGGATTTTGCGGGTTTCTTTTTCAGGGATTGGGCCTCAATAAATATTTTGGTGACTTCAGGAACTGCCTTTTTAATGTTTATTTCGATCCTGTCAATAACCGCTTCCATCTGGTCTGTGGATAGATCATCTATAAACTCGACTTCCATATTGACGAGTATATCTTCCGGTCCCATGTGCATGGTAAGGAGCTGGCCGCATTTTTTGATTTCGGGTACACTGCAAATAACGCCTCGGATATTTTCACGATCTTTGATTCCAGCACTTTCTCCAATCAGCAAATCTTTGGTTTCCCGGGCCAAAAAAAGAGCCAGTATAAGTAGTATAACACCGATGATAATGCTAGCTGCGGCATCAAAAACCGGCATTTGTGTAATGTGTGCCAAACTGATTCCCACAGCAGCGACAAACAGTCCCACCATCGCAGCACTGTCTTCAAAGAGGACAACCATGACCGTTGGATTTTTCGACCGAACAGCCATGTCTAAAAAACCTGAGATACCCTTCTTAGATTTTAGTCTTTTGGCCTCTGAATAGGCAACCCACCAGGGATAGGCTTCAAAAAGCACGGAAATTCCAAGAACAACCAAAGAGAAAAAGAGAGATTTGATCGGCTCCGGGTGGAAGATTTTTTTTGCGCCTTCATATATTGATAGTGATGCGCCGACGAAAAAAATGGTTACTGCAACCACAAATGCCCAGAAATAAAGTTCTTTACCATAGCCGAAAGGATGCTTTTCATCAGGAGGCCGAGATGCGCGTTTATGGCCGATCAGCAGCATTACCTGATTTGCGCTGTCGGCCGTGCTGTGAAAGCCTTCCGCAAGCATGGCCGCACTTCCCGAAAGAACAGCAACAATGAACTTCATGACTGCTATGGCGGAGTTTCCGAACAGGGCGGCATAGATTACCTTTTTATCGCTGTGTTTTTTCACCTTCTAACACCAACTGCAAGTGGCAAAATTAAGGTTCTTTTATGCCGGTTTTACGATAAAGTGAATTCGTTTAGTGAGCTAACTTTCCATTGAAGATATTAAGAATATATAAAGAAATTTATAATAAAAAGATTATAAAGTAAAGTTTTAAAAAAAAGCGGTAATGAAATCTAATAACCACCGGATCCATAACGTGCATAACACAAAACACTGTTGAAAGTTTTTAAAATATAAAATAAAATGAATATCTACTAATTTAAAAGTTTTTTAGTCAACTACCACCCGCAAATCGAGTGGCTTGAATTTATCCGGCAACGGACAAAGGAAAAAGCACGTCAGTGCTTCCAACGTTGAACTTGCAACCGAATGCAAAGCCCCCCCCGGTTTGATTCGAGAGAATCAAGCTGGTGTTCAACTTCATCGTTATGTATGGCATTTGCCATACAGTGAATTATCCTTTAGGATCTTATTCACAAAATGTTTCAAATTTTCTTTTTATAAGCTATCTCAAAATAATCTTTTGGTTCAAGATCAAGGCGGGACCGAGTTTTAACCCGCCCCGAAAACATCACGGGATCTCCGACAGGCATACTCAAGTATGTCGAGGACTTAAAAGGAGGGCCCAACGCCGAGGTTGGGCCAAAAGATTATTTTGAGACAGCTTATAGTTATTTTTTCAGGAGGTTGTCATGGGCGTTTACAATCTGGATCGAATTTTCAATCCTGGTGCGATCGCAGTGATCGGTGCCAGTGAAAAGGCGGGAAGCGTTGGCAGCACCCTCATATTAAACCTGTTTCAGAGCGGTTTCGATGGAGATTTGTTTCCTGTAAACCCTCGCCATAAGACCATCCATGGCCTCAAGAGTCTTCCTTCCATACTCAACGCCGAACGCAGAATTGATCTTGCCGTTATCGCCACTCCCATTGCCACGGTGCCGTCTATTGTCAAAGAATGCGTTCAAAAGGGTGTCAAAGGGGCCATCATCGTTTCCGCCGGCGGAAAGGAAGCCGGCGTCAAAGGTCGGGAGATAGAAGCGCAAATTGGAAAATATGCTCGTCAGGGTGGGCTGCGGATTATCGGTCCCAATTGTTTGGGGATCATTTGTCCGCAGCAAAATCTAAACGCCAGCTTTGTTGCCCATATGCCCCACAAGGGAAACCTGGCGTTTATCTCCCAGAGTGGTGCGATTTGCTCGGCGATCCTCGATCTATCCATGCAGGAAGGTTTCGGTTTCAGCCATTTTGTGAGCATCGGCTCCATGGTGGACGTCGATTTCGGCGACCTGATTGATTTTTTGGGTGCCGATCCCCAGGTCAGCAGTATTTTGCTTTACGTGGAGAGTTTGACCAACATTCGCAAATTTATGAGTGCGGCCCGGGCCGTGTCCCGATCTAAACCGATCGTTGTGCTCAAGTCCGGACGCAGCATTGCCGGAACCAAGGCGGCGGCTTCTCACACCGGAGCGATGGCAGGGGAAGACAGTGTCTATGATGCGGCCTTTAAGCGTGCCGGCATTGTCCGCGTGGATACGATCGGAGAGCTTTTTGATTGCGCCGAACTCATGGCCAGGCAGCCGCGTCCGACCGGAGCCAGGCTGGCGGTAATAACCAATGCCGGCGGACCCGGCGTGATGGCCGCCGATGCGCTTAGCCACTATGGTTCAGAGCCTATCCTACTAAGTCCGGACACAATCTCAAAACTGGATGCCGTTTTGCCGTCTCTTTGGAACCGGTCCAACCCCATCGATATTTTAGGGGATGCATCTCCCGAACGCTATGCCAACGCCATAGAAATCTGTGTTGAAGCAAAAGAATTCGATGGCCTCCTTGTGATTCTGTCTCCCCAGGCCATGACCGATCCCACGGCTGTCGCCGAAAAGCTGGCGTTAACCTTTCAAAAGAAACGATATCCTTTGTTTACGGCCTGGATGGGTGGCGTGGATGTTGCCAAAGGCAAGGAAATTTTGAATCAAGCCGGAATTCCCACCTATGACACACCGGAAGAGGCCATTCGGGCCTTTCTCTACATGGTGGATTATTCTCGCAATCTCAAGATACTTCAGGAAATTCCTCCAAAACGGCCCCAGTTCATTGCTGTCGAGCGCGGTAAAGCCCGGGAAATCATCGACACGGCGCTTGATGGAAAAAGGCCGGTTTTGACCGAACTTGAATCCAAAGCGCTTCTGGAGTCATACGGCCTGCCGGTCAATCGAACAGAAAAGGCGGTTTCGGCTCAGGATGCGCTTGAATTGGCCAATATGATCGGATATCCTTTGGTCATGAAAATCCTTTCTCCCGATATTCTGCACAAAACCGACGCTGATGGAATACGGCTGGATCTTCGTACGGAAGCTGATGTCCGAAAGGCGTACGATGAAATTATATCAAGTGCTAAAGCCTACGATGCCAAAGCCGATATCCAGGGGGTGACCCTGCAATCCATGATCCGGCAGCCGGATTATGAAATTCTAATGGGAAGTAAACAGGATGAAAACTTCGGCCCGGTGATTCTATTCGGCATGGGTGGAATTTTTACAGAAGCCCTCCAGGACCGGGCCATCGGTCTGCCACCACTCAATGTTTTACTTGCCCGCCAGTTAATGGAAAACACCAAGATATATTCACTGCTGAAGGGGTACCGAAATCGGCTACCCGCCGATATGGAGTTGGTAGAGGAGATGATTCTGCGTTTATCACAACTGGTCGTTGATTTCCCGGAGATTGTCGAACTGGACATGAACCCGGTCATGGTCCGAGAGGGCAAACCCTGGGTGGTGGATGCGCGGGTGATCCTGACATCTACTAAACGACCCTATCCCCTTCACCTGGTCATCAGCCCCTATCCGTCCGAACTCGAATCCCGGGAAGTCACTTCGGACGGTCTTCCCATTTTTGTCCGTCCCATCCGGCCGGAAGATGCTCCTTTGTTAATCAATCTTTTTGATACCTTGTCACCTACCAGTATCTACTATCGCTTTTTCGGGCACTTAAAGTCACTCCCCCATTCTATGCTCGTGCGCTTTACCCAGGTAGACTATGACCGTGAGATCGATCTGGTAGCTGTTGATGATGGAGATAAAAACGAGGAAAGGATGCTAGGCGTGTCACGTGTTTTCACCGACCCCGACGGAAAACGCGCCGAATTTGCCATTCTGGTAGGAGATCCCTGGCAGGGAAAAGGAGTGGGAGCCCGGCTCCTGGAAATAAGCCTCGGGATTGCCAAAAATCGAGGTATCGAAACTGTATGGGGTACGGTTTTGCAGGAAAACCAAGGTATGCTTGCCCTGGGTCGAAAACTGGGTTTTAAAATTTCCAAATCTGCAGAACCGGGTGAAATGGAATTGACCATCGATTTAAGACATAGTAAGTTTTAATACTTGAATCTTGCATGAAAATTAATGAGATTTTTTAAACGGCTTAATTGGAGCGGGTTTAGATAAAATCACATAATTATGGTTTTTACTCAAATGTTAAATCGGATAATGATCTTTTTTATTCATTAATTTTCACCCTAAAGGGCGAGCCGGAGGCTTCCATCTCCCCGCTTTTAGCGGGATCTTCGAGCTGCGCTTGTCCGCCTCTGGCGGATTATTAAGGGTTCGTAATAGTTCACTATGACTTCACCCCTAAATGCCTTGTTGGAACAAAGCGGAAATCCCCCTATCGGAGCATATGAAAGCCTCCGACTCGTGCAAAATTCAGGTAATAATAAGCGATTTAAATACATTTTAAAAGGAGGCAAAGGATGAGCACTGATATTACCAAATCTGTTGTCGTACCGCTGGACGGGAGCCCAATCGCGTTAAAAGCCCTGAACTATCTTCTACTGGTTTTTGGCACTCGGCATAACCTGGTTGTCAACCTGTTTCATGTGGTGCCGGGCGGGCCGCCGATTTTGCTCGAAGAGAGCAAAAAAGATCCGAATACGGCCCGGCAGGTCAGGGAGCTGGAAAGCCGCAACAAGCAGATGGCCGCCAAAACACTTTCTGCCGGCAAAAAGTCCCTCCTAGATAAAGGCTTTAAGGAAGATATGGTCAAAATCGTCGAATTCAAAAAACAGGTGGGAATCGCTCGTGACATCTGCGGCTGGTCGGAGAAAAAAAGTATGGATGCCATTGTCCTGAGTACCCAGGGGCGAAGTCGAATCGAGGCTTTTTTCATGGGAGAAACAGCATGTAAGGTTATGGAACTTAGCCGTATCTGTCCGGTATGGATGATCAAAGGCGATGTTCGCTCAAAACCGGTACTCATCGCCCTGGATAATTCCGAAAACGCCCTGCGGGCCGTGGATCGCGCTGGATTCATGGTGTCCGGCACCGACTGCCCAATTACTTTGTTTTATTCCAAACGCAGCCTGGGGAGGTTCTTTTCAAGTGACGTCGTAGCCCCCATGTCGGACCTGGAAACCATGTGGAAGAGCGCCGCCGGGCGGGAAATTGCTCCTTACATGCAAAAAGCAAAGGAAATGCTAATAAAGGCCGGTTTAGACGAATCACAGATTTCAACTCGCGTGGTGGACGGAAGTCGTAGTGCCGCAGCCGACATATTGGATGCGGCCCGCAAGTCCGGCTGCGGGACTATCGTCATGGGACGCCGGGGAGCTACCAATGTAAAAGACTACTCTATGGGAAGCGTTTCTCGCAAGGTGATGCAAGATTACAAAGATGCGGCCCTGTGGCTTGTACCTTAAAAATGAGCTTTTAATGCTGCCTTATGCTTTGCTTATAGTAGGATTTGTTTTCCTGATCAAAGGGGCCGATTTTCTCGTTAAAGGAGCAACTTCCATGGCCAGGCGGTTCAACATTTCCGATTTGGCCATCGGTTTGACCGTTGTGGCTTTCGGCACGTCCGCGCCAGAACTGTTTGTCAATATCGTTGCCGGCGCCAAAGGAACCACCGACATCGCCATCGGCAATGTTTTGGGAAGCAATATCGCCAATGTGTTTTTGATTCTGGGGATATCCGGCATCATCTATCCGCTGGCCGTATCCAAAGGCACCGTTTGGAAAGAAATTCCGTTCAGCCTGTTGGCAGCCATCGTCCTGGCGTTTCTGGCCAACGACCGGCTCATCGACAAGCAAAACCATTCGATTCTTTTACGGTCTGACGGTCTTGTCCTCCTGTCATTTTTTGTTATATTTCTATACTATTCCACAACTATCGCTTTTGAAATAAAAGGTATCGATGATCATGTGCCCGCAACGGCTCATGGAACCATCAAATCCATCGGGCTGGTGATCGTGGGATTGGCCGGCTTAGTCGTGGGCGGGGAGTGGATCGTCAATGGTGCCGTGCATATGGCTGTAAAACTGGGCTTGAGCCAGTCCACGGTGGGGTTAACCGTGGTGGCGGTGGGTACATCGCTGCCGGAGCTGGCCACCTCGGCTATGGCCGCCTATCGTAAAAATGTTGATATTGCCGTCGGTAATGTGGTCGGTTCCAATATTTTCAATATCTTTTTCGTCCTTGGCATCAGCTCTATCATCCATCCCTTGCCATTTAGCATTGCAAACAACATCGATCTCGGCATGGCAATTCTGGCAAGTCTTTTGCTGTTTGTCTTCATGTTTACCGGAAAAAAACGCTCCCTGGACCGCTGGGAGGCTGCCATATGCATTTTCATATATGTTTGTTATGTGGCCTTTCTTATTTATCGATCGGGTAGATAGTGCCTGAACGAAAACTGTCCTTTTCGCCAATATCTGCGTCAGACTCAAATTTTAATCCTCGAAATACTCAATGTATGTCTGTGGTTAAAATTTTCATGTTGACTCAGGGCATCCATGTCCCTCGCCCTAGCGGGCAACTTGACAGTTGTCCAAATCTGCTATCCTGCAAATTTGCCTTGATCTTAACGAAAATTCCTAGTTTTCGTTCGGATACTAGATAGTCAGAAATGGTGATGATGTGGAATCCTTCCATCCTTAGTTAGTGTCCATACATAGATCTATAATGGGTACAAACTAAACAATCATGCTTTGGCGCTCGGATCCGGATTTTTCACTTTAGCGGTTTCTGGTAATAGGACATTGCTTCTGGAATATGACCCTTGATATTGGTGATCCGTGAATCGGGAGCAGGGTGGGTCGATAAAAACTCCGGAGATCTTTTCCCTTCGGTTTGGTTCATTCTTTCCCAGAACGGAACGGCCTGTCTCGGGTCATACCCGGCCCGAGCCATAAGCATAAGACCGATTTGATCTGCCTCGCTTTCATGAAGCCGGCTATAGGGAAGCAGTAATCCCACATTGGCCCCCACACCGAATATGGTCATGAAGAGTTCACGGGTCTTTTGAGGTCTCTTGGACAGGGCAACCGACAGTGCCATACCCCCCATATTTGCAAGGAGGGCATGACTCATCCTCTCATTTCCATGATCAGCTATTGCATGGGCGACCTCGTGTCCCAATACAACGGCCAGACCGGTTTCATCCTGAGTAATCGGTAGGATTCCAGTGTAGACAGCGACCTTTCCGCCCGGCATGGCCCAGGCATTTATGGTCTTATCATCTTCAATCAGGTTAAACTCCCACTTGTATTCCTTGATCTGTTGATTCCTGCCCGCATCTTGGAGAAATGCTTCCGAGGCTTTTGCGATCCTTTCCCCCACCCTCCGAACCATCTTCACCTTGTTCTTGTCCGTAGAAATCTTGGATTTTTTTAGCACCTCTTCATATTGTTGAAAACTGAGGGAAATTAGCTCGGATTTGGGTACCAGGTGTAGCCCTTTTCT
>JASFLX010000096.1:0-10212 GCA_050117895.1 Desulfobacterales bacterium
GCACGGATCTTCTTATCCGCTTGTACATTACCTTCCAGGTAATGGCAGTCACCAAAATGTCATCCGGCCACAAGTACGCCGTCACATCTTTCTTTAAGCGCCTTGATGATAAATACAGGATCAACCCGCCCGGAACACATGACGCGTATGGCTCGGATGTTGGTTGGGTACTGTAAGCGCGAAACTCCTGCCAAATCCGCTCCGGCATAAGCACACCAGTGGCACAGAAATGCAACTATTTTGGGCTCAAATTCCTCCATTATATCACCTAATGTTTTGGACAAATCGTTAGTGCCTGAACGAAAACTGTCTTTTCCGCCAATATCTGCGTCAGACTCAAATTTTAATCCTCGAAATACTCAATGTATGTCTGTGGTTAAAATTTTCGTCTTCCTTGATCTTGACGAAAAATCCTAGTTTTCGTTCGGGCACCAGTTAGGTTGTTATTTGGTTTTGTCGTTATAAAATCCTTCAGCTTATCCGATTCGAACATTCGAATGTTTGACCATTCATACCACCGAGCAAATGGATGCGACGATTTGCCGATCACGGAAATGAAGCATATCGATGGCTTTCTGCGGGCAAGAGGCGGCACACAGACCGCATCCTTTACATAACGCCATGATGTTTTTTGACCGAAAATCGGCCCGATTCCCAGCTCCTACGATATCTTCAAGTATTATGGCGCCAAAAGGACACACTTCGGTACAAACACCGCATCCGTCGCATTTTTCAATATCGACCTGGGATACCAGCGGGGAAATATGAACAGAATCTTTTGCCAGTATGGTTACGGCTCTTGCCGCTGCGGCCTGGGCCTGTGCGATAGATTCATCCATGGATTTGGGTGCATGGGCAAGACCGCATACAAAAATACCGTCCGTTGCAAAATCCACGGGCCTCAGTTTGACATGGGCTTCGGCAAAAAATCCGTCATCATTAAGAGAAACTTTGTAAAGCCGGGCCAAGGGAGTCTCTGCGTCAGGGACCATGGCGGATGCCAGTATCAACAGATCGGGCCGGATTTCCATGGATCGTCCCAGAACCCGGTCCGCAAAGCTGACCTTGAGATCCTTTCGGTCCAACCCTACGGTTAATTCCTTGTCCATGTCCCGGCGAATAAATACGATTCCCACGGACCGTGCCTTACGATACAGATCTTCCCGCAATCCATACGGGCGCATATCCCTGTGCAGAACAAAAACATTCATCCGGGGATTGATCTTTTTGAGATCGAGGGCGCTTTTGATGGACTGTGTGCAGCAAACCCGGGAACAATAGGGCCGTTCCGGAATACGGGAACCCACGCACTGGATAAATACAGCGGTATTGAGGTTTTCTAACCAAGGATCATTATCAATAAATCGCTGCTGCAACTCCAACCCGGTCACCACACGGGAGTCCTGACCGTATAAATACCGGTCCGGCTTTAACTCGGAGACCCCGGAAGCAATGAGGGTTACCCCGTGCTCAAGGACGCTGCTTTGGCCGTTTGTTGAGATGGTTGTTTTAAAATTCCCGATAAAACCGTCCACCTGTGTAATATTAGTATTTAGAAACACATCGATATTCCGGTCCGACTGAACCGAATGGATCAGCCCGGCCAAGAACCCTTGAACATCTTCCCCCCGCCAGGTTTCATGCACATGTCGCGCCTGGCCCCCAAGGGTATCGGTCTTTTCAATTAAAAACGTATGATATCCCTGATCGGACAGATTTTTGGCCGCCGTCATTCCGGCCACTCCTCCTCCCACAACCAGCGCTGCATGATTGACCGCCATGGTTGATTCTGTCAAGGGTTCCAGAAGGGCGGCTTTGGACACGGCCATTTTAACCAAATCTTTTGCCTTTTCCGTTGATTTTTCCGGATCATCCTTATGTACCCAGGAGCACTGGTTCCGGATATTGGCCATCTCGAAGAGATATTTATTGATGCCCGCATTGATTAAGGTTTCCTGAAAAAGCGGTTCATGGGTTTTAGGGGTGCAGGCGGCCACCACCACCCGATTCAGTTGATGTTCTTTAATGACCTGAGTCATTTGGTCCTGAGTGTCCTGGGAGCAACTGAATAGATTTTCTTCCACATAGACCACCCCGGGTAACGTTTTGGCAAATTCCACCACGGCCGGCACATCCACAACACCGGCGATGTTGGTTCCACAGCGACACACAAACACACCCACCTGGGAGGGTTTGCCATGGAGATCAATCTCTTCGGGCACATGTTCCGTTTTTGTCAGAGACCAGCGGGCCCCGGCCAATTGGGTTCCCACCACGCCCGCAGCCGCGCTGGAATCAATCACCGAAGACGGAATATCCTTGGGTGCCTGAAAAGCTCCGCAAACATAAATTCCCGGTTTTGAACTGGCAACCGGTTCAAAACTGCCGGTTTCGGCAAAGTGGTAGTGATTCAGATCAACCCCCAGCCGTTGGGCCAGCTCTGCCCCTTCCCTGCTGATCATCAGACCCACGGACAGGACCACGATGTCGAACGCTTCTTCCACTCTTTTTCCCCAAGCATCCACATAGCGGATCAGATGCCTGCCGGTTTCGTCAACCGGAGCAACGTGGGTAATCTTGGATTTGACAAACCGGACGCCCAGTTCATCCTTTGCCCGGTTATAATACTTTTCAAAATCTTTTCCGTGCGTGCGGATATCGATATAAAAAATGGCCGTGTCCAGATCATGGCTGCTGTGTTCCTTGGCCAGCATGGCTTCCTTGATGGCATACGTACAGCAGACTCCGGAGCAGTACCCCCGGGCGCCCAGGTGTTCATCCCGGGACCCTATACATTGCAGCCAGGCAATTTTTTCCGGTTCTTTTTTATCCGACGGACGGACCAGATGCCCGCCGTAGGGGCCGGAAGCCGAGAGAATTCTCTCGAATTCCAGGCTGGTGACAATATTGGGGTGTTTTTTATAGCCAAAGGTGTCATGGACCGCGGGATCAAAGGCTCGACTCCCCTGAGCCAGAACCACCGCCCCCACGTTCAGGGTGATTTTCTTTTCCTGATCGTCGAATTTTATGGCCTGGGTGGGACAAAACTTTTCGCAGGCTTTGCATTTGCCTTTTTTAATGAAATAAATGCACCGTTCCGGATCAATAACGTATTTCAATGGAACCGCCTGGGCATATGGCACATAGATGGCTTTGCGCTTGCTCAAGTTGCCGTCGTATGCATCCGGCACTTTTTTAGGACATTTTTCAGCACACAAACCGCAGGCAATACATTTATCCATATCCACGTAGCGGGGATGCTGTGTTACGGTAACCTCAAAATTTCCGGGTTCCCCGGAAATGCGATTTACTTCTGACAGAGTAAGCAGCTCTATATTAATATGCCGGCCGACCTCGACCAGTTTGGGTGAGAGAATTCACATGGCACAGTCATTGGTGGGAAAGGTTTTATCCAACTGAGACATCATTCCGCCGATGGAGCCGGATTTTTCAACCAGATACACATAAAAACCGGAATCGGCGAGATCCAGAGCCGCCTGCATTCCGGTGATTCCGCCGCCTACCACCATCACGGCGCCGATCACATGTTCAGACATTGTTTGATTCTCCTGGTAAAACAAAGAGCAATTCTTTGAATGAATATCGTATCAACCATTCACCTATCACGTTAGTTTACTTGGTTCATCCCGCCCCGGCGGGAGCATGATGGAATTCTGGAATGATGGCGTAACGGCCCGCCCTGGCAGGACTTTTATTTTATAGGTTGTATAAGAATAGAATTTCCGAGACGTATAATTACGTAATGAGTTCTGAATTATATTTTTGAAATTGTCAATATAACATATCTTTAATCCAACCTTTCATCCATATAGGCTGTAAAAAAACATGTCAATAAATTTATACCCAAATCTTGCAAGGGTGGCGTTTGCCTGATATGCATTACCATAAGTGAACGGTTGACAACTTTGTAAAGAACCGGTTGTGCAGAATATAAAAAATAGGATGTCATTAAAAGACATTTGATTTCAAAGTATTGTATAATTTCCAAGAAGGTGGCCCAATGATGCAAAACTACAAAAAAAGAGCGCTTGAAACGGCTGAATTTCTGAGATTTCGTATTACAATGGTTCCCCAAATCGGCCTTATGACCGGAACAGGCCTTGGGGAAAGCGCGGAATTTTTACACATATCCGAATCCTTTGAATATAAAGATATTCCCAACTTCCCAACATCAACCGTTGAAAGCCATCCGGGTCGGCTTCTTTTCGGGGAGATGGAAGGCAAACAGATCATCGCCATGCAGGGCCGTTTTCATCTTTATGAGGGTTACTCGGAGCTTGAAGTCACTTTTCCCATCCGGGTGATGCAAGCGCTGGGTGTCAAGGTTTTGCTAGTTACCAATGCCGCCGGAGGAATTAATCCCCAATTCAATGCCGGCGACATAATGATCATCGACGATCATATTAATTTGACAGGGTCAAATCCTTTGATCGGACCCAATGAGGATCGCTGGGGAATCAGATTCCCGGATATGATCAATGCATACGACCAAAAATTGACGGCGGTTGCGGAAAATGCCGGCAAAAATGCCGGTATCCCTCTACAGAAAGGGACTTATGTTGGACTTAAGGGGCCTTCGCTTGAAACACCGGCCGAAGTCCGCTTTCTGAGGACCATCGGTGCCGATGCGGTGGGTTTCTCAACCATACAGGAAGTGATTACGGCCGTCCATGCCGGAATCAAGGTGCTCGGTCTCTCGACCATAACCAATGTTCACGATCCGGATCTACCGGTTCCAGCAACGTTTGAACAAATCATTGCCGTGGCCAAACAAGCCTTGCCCAGCATGGAAATAATCATCAGAACGGTTGTGGCGAATATTTAACGCACTTTTAAAATCACAAACTTAAAAATACTTTTTGGCTTTCCGCTAATAGCTCAACAGATAGCTGTTTTAAAACCTGATGTATATTCCGGATATTTTTCATGTTTAGACAAATATGGGGTTTGCTACAGGGGAAACGCATTTAAATCCCGATACAGGGATACCGCTCCACGACGGCATATATCTCTTTCCAACCGACTGAAACTTGTGCGTAAGCACCCGTAAGCCCGAGCCGTGCCAGAGTTATTAAGAACAATTCATCGCTAATTTATCCCATTGATTTATTTATTCATAATGTCGTTCGGCTCGGTTTAACGCGTGCTAACCCACTTCAAACAGTCAGTCGGTTTCCAAGAGAAACACGCCGTCGCTACGCTGTAAGGAAATCAAATTCTTTGCTCCGGGCTTTATTAAAGCAGTCCTTGTATCAAACAGTTATATGCATTATAATAATGTTATTATGTATCTTGCAAGAATGAAAATAAAAGATCAGATAAATTATTACATTCGAGACTCCTACAAGGATGGTTCTTACTTAAAAAGTCGGGATGTTTTCGATCTTGGCACCGATCCCTCCAAACACATCATTTATCTCGGTGGACACGGTTATTATTATGATGAAGCCATTGAAGAAGCCCTCGCAAAATTTGGACTGTATCCCGATCAGGACGAATTGGACCGTATATTCTGGGATTTTCTAGATCCTGAAATAAAACGGGTAATAAAGGGTTTTCATCGGTCCTTTGACAAATCTAAGACAAATTCAACGGAACCCTATCCGAGTGTTCATATATTCGACAAACGGCGTATCCATTATCTAAAATTTGCTCAAATAGACCAACGCAACTTAAGTAAAATGCCGCTTAAGATGTTTAAAGTGCTCCACGGAAAATCGCGCGATGAGATTGAGCAGTACTTTCTGGTTCAGGAGCGCATTCTTCAGCCCAATGAATTGAGAACATATGTCTACACCATTTTTGATCTTCAGCGTTTTTTTCTCGATGTCATTGCCGCACAAAGACCACAGGATTTAAACCCAATCAAGATGGATGAGTTTTTTATTGATGTCGTTTGCCAGCTTAATGAGGATAAGAATTTTTGGGCCGGCATGGAGATGTCCGACAGGCTAGGAGACTATCTGGTTAAATATGTGATCATGTATTTCGATTACGAATTTCCCCGGCGTTCCCTTTTCCAGGATTACCTTCACGAATTCATCAATCGCCACCGTACTTACATTCCACCGGAAAAAGTGCGAGTAAATATGGAGGAAACCGCAAGACTTTTTGAAACAAGCTGGGAAAAGTTAAAGAAGATGGATATCAAATGTTTTAACCGTCTATACAGAAAGATGGCCTTAAAGCACCACCCGGATCAAGGGGGGAACCCCGAAGCATTTGTAAAGTTGACCAAATACTATCACGGCCTGTTACGAAAGAAAAAATGATAACCGACATATTCATATCCCCAGTGGCCGCCATAATTTTTTGAGAAGTTACGAATGCTTGATACTGTTGTATTATGAATCTTATGCTGCAACGGGATTTAAACTCCTAAAACAATTTCTTGACATATATTATCACATTATTTAAAAATATGACCCAGGTGCCAGTTTGGCTTAATAGGGAATCTCGTGAAAATCGAGAGCGGTCCCGCCGCTGTGACCGGTGACGAAATCTGCAACATGCCACTGACTGGTTTTAACCAGGTGGGAAGGCGCAGAAAGTAGGATGAACCGGAAGTCAGAAGACCTGCCTTGACATATACTCATCTTGAGACCTTTGAAAAACGTTCAATTTTGTTCAAGGCCAAGGAAGACGAAAATTTTAACCACAGGAATACACGGAGTATTTTGAGGATTAACATTTGAGTCTGACGACGGAATTTGGATAAAAGGGAGCGTTTTGCAACGGTCTCATCTCTGCGGTGCAACAGAGTATTGTATATTAATAAATACAATAAGGGTCAAGTAAACTGGGTGCAGCCCTTCAAGCTTTTAGAGTTTGAAGGGTTTTTTTATCCTCTGATACCGGCAGGGGAATCACCCGCAAGGGAAAAGGAGGGGTTTATAAAGGCAGAAGTTACCTTGGGTCGCTATCTCCCGACCCAGTGTTAATGCCCCTCCTTGACCCTTAACCCTAACGTTGCATAAACAACCTGACGAAAAGCGAATAACACTATGATATTATAATATAAATTATATAATTACTTCCCATTTGGATTTCCAACCCTTAGTGAATTCAAAGGATAGGGTTAATTTTAGGCCATGTTGTTTATGCAACGTTAGGGTTAACTTAGGTTTACATTTGACCCGGTTTAATAATATATAAACATATGGTTCGCAATAGAAAAGGGGAAGAAAATCATGAAAATGGATATTTTTAATGAAATGGAAGCACCGGAACTCAGAAAATATATTGAATTCCTCCTGTGGCACTATAGAGTCGTCGATGCTTTTTGGTTCATCTATGTGGCCGAGCGTTTTGACCAGCCAACGGCAGAGCGAATTAATGAGAAGGTGTGGGATCGCGTTTCCAGAATGGCCGCAAAAGATCTTATCTCCCGATTTCAAATCAAGGAAAAGGGCCTAAAAGGTTTTGTTAACGCCCAGAGATTTTTCCCTTGGTGTATCCTGGTAGGATATGAGATTCAAGCGTCGGACGAGGAAGTGATCATCTCTGTGCCGTCCTGCCCCACACAGGAAGCCAGGCTCAAACGCGGTCTGGAAGAATTTGATTGTAAGGAAATGCACCGCGGCGAATTTACAAGCTTTGCTCATGAAATAGACGATGCCATTCGAGTGGAGTGCCTTTTCGCTCCTCCGGATCCTCATCCCGAAGATATGTTCTGCAAGTGGCGTTTCTATCTGGAAAAATAAAGAAATAAAGTGTGGAAATATTATTTGAAGGGGTGCATTATCAGTTTGTTAATTGCTATCCAAGACTTTTTAGTTTCAGTTTTCAGGTATCAGCCAATTCGTTTCTTACTCCTGACACCTGAAACCTGATTGCAAGGCTTTCGCTCAAAAAATAAATAAGTTAATGGGTGAAAACCATTTTAACAAATCGGTAATGTTCCTATTTGGACTGCTGATAAATTGACATTCTCACCCCATAATATCAAAGATTTGCTGCAGACTTCAGATCAACAAATGAAGGCGCTCAAAGAAACGTATGCACGCCTGCCGGCAACCCGATGCCGGCGTAGAACACAGTGCTGTTCAATGCTGCCGGAAATGACCCTGGTGGAAGCACTGCCGGTCATCCGGCGCTTAGGGGAAATGGCTGCTGACATGCGAAAACGGTTGATTCAAAAAATAATCGGGTATTTCTTTTTGAATCCCGTGGAGATTACATCATGCCCCTTCTTAGAGGGTCAAGAATGCCTGATTTACCCGGATCGTTTCTTTGGCTGTCGATCCTATGGACTGTGGTCGCGAACCTACTATGAGACCATTGCGGCACGTGATCGTAAGGCTAAAAAACACTTGCAGGAAAAGTGGAAACGTCTGGGGGTATCGCTTCCAAAAAAAGTTGTCGATTTTCAGGTGCCATATTGCCTGTGTGTAGAAACAAATGGTGCTGCACTTATAGACGATAGGATGCTTCTTCAGGCCTCAGATACCATAGAAGCGATTTCCTCTGGTTTTTCTCCCTGGCATCAATCGTTTGGTCAGAAATATTTTTCTGATCTGAGTTTTCTATTATCTGCCATAGGTTTCGGTTACCAACAAGCGGTGCACATGAAGTTTACCATCGTCCGTGATATGGTTCACACGAGAAATAGGACAAAACTGGATGGAATAATTCAAGAACTTCCCGACCTATATGAAGGGTTGATTTGATATTTCACCGGACTTGCCCGGCTGTCTTATGTTCAAAATGACAACCACGACCTTACACGAATGGACATTTCTCTGGCTCGCGCGAGTATTTCAGCAAGATCCAGTGTCAGCAATTTACGATCTTCCATAACCGGTTGACCGTTGATTATGGAATGTCTGACATCATTTCCCCGGGCGGCATAGACCAGGTGGGATGCTGCGCTATACATGGGTGTAAGATGAGGTTTATGCGTGTCTATTACAATGACATCCGCCTTTTTCCCCACTTCTAAAGAGCCGGTGATCTGGTGAAGTCCCAACGCCCGAGCCCCTTGGATCGTTGCCATTTTCAACACAGAGAGCGCATCCATGACGGTAGGATCAAGGGTGTTCACCTTGTGAAGTTTGGCCGCCGTATCCATTTCTGAAAAAAGGTCCAGGTTGTTATTGGACGCACAACCATCCGTTCCTAATCCTACGGTCAATCCCTGTGAAAGCATTTCGGGGACCGGGGCAATACCGGATGCCAGCTTCATATTGCTTTCCGGATTATGGATGATGTTTACCCCGTGTGCCGCCAATGTTTTTATATCCTCGTCCTCCAGATGAACACAATGGTCTGCAATCAGGTGAGGCCCTAAAAGCCCCAGTGAATCCATATGCTTCACCGGTGTTTTTCCGTATTTTTCTTTTATTTCAGAAACTTCAGTTAATGTCTCTGCCACATGGATAATCAGCGGCACATGATATTTTAAAGCCAGTTCATTGGCCGCGGTGAGGAGTTCAGGGCTGCAGGTAAAAAGGGAATGAGGTTCTACGGCTATGGATACGATGGGATCCTTGGCCCATTTTTGAAGCAACGATTCGGTATACTCCAGACCTTTTTCCACGGGCCCGTAGTTTGGCGATGGAAAATCGTACAGCACCTCTCCCACCAGAGATCTGATCCCGGTTTTTCGAGCCGCCTTGGCCACCTCGTTTTCAAACAGATACATGTCACAGAATGTGGTTGTACCGGACATAATCATTTCCGCGATGGCAAGCAGGGTTCCGGTGTAAACAAATTCCGCGTCAATCTTGCTTTCTGCCGGAAAGATGTAGTTGTTTAACCATTCCATGAGCGGAAGATCATCGGCAAGCCCCCGGAAAAGGCTCATGGCCGCATGCGTATGGCCGTTCACCAAACCGGGAAGAATCAGGCCGCCTTGGGCATCAATGTTCTTTTGGGCTTTAATTGACGTGGGGTTGCCGGGTTCGATTTTAAATATACTGTCGCCACGAATACATAAAAATCCGTTTTCAAGAATCGAATTATTTGAATCCAACGTCAAAATAGTGCCATTTTTTATGATAATATCTACCTGCTGCATGATTTATCCTCCCGGCAATATTTGTTTTTTCTTCTTCTGTTCGGCATCCGTACTGCTTTTTACCTGGAGTGTTTCTATTCGTCAACCTATCTTGACAATAAAATCGTATTGTATCATGAAAGGTTATAGGGGCTTTGGAAGCAGATTTCGATTTCAAAGGTCTCATTCCGTTT
>JASFLX010000097.1:0-10125 GCA_050117895.1 Desulfobacterales bacterium
ATGGTGTCCCTGCAGATCTATCCGTTATGTAAAATTAACGAACGAACTTGAACATTTTTCTTTTTTCCGGATAATTTTATGCGTTTAACCTCGACCCGGCGTTCAAAAAATTGTATTTGACTTTTAGATCATTATTTTTTAAAGGGGATTCAGCGTATAAGATTATAGATTCGTTTCATGATTTTATATAACACGGGTTGGCCGGACTAAAAAAAATATATCCGATTAACTTAACACCCCTCCTCGCCCTTCTCCTTCAAGAGAGAGGGCTTCAAAACGGATTCTTCTCGGTTATTCGAATTTTTGGCAAGGTTAAATTTAAAATTATTTTCAGGAGGAATTCTATGAAAAAGCTTTTGGTTTGTCTGTGTGTTGCGGGTCTGATGGTTTCCAGTGTATCTCCCCTTTTTGCAGGCGGTATCGAAAATAAGCACAACTGGAGTGCTGAGTATGTTCGTACGCTGAATCGAAACGCGGCCACCGACTCTGTAGATGCCGTGGTCTATAATCCTGCCGGCGTGATGAAGATGGAAGACGGTCTTTATTTAGGTTTAACCGGCCAGTATGTGATCAAAGAATACTCGAATACATATCAAGGGATAGAATACGAAACGGATGAGCCTGATTTTATACCCAGTCTGTTTACCCTTTACAAAAAGGACAAATGGGCGGCCTATGGTGCAGTCACCGTGGTTGTGGCCGGAGGGCAAGTAGAATTCAAAGACGGAAATACAACCACCTATTTGCTCGGTCAAGGATTAACACTCCCTTTCCCAAGTGGTTTAGGCGGTACCCTTGTAGATCATTATCTAAAAGGTGAATCTTATTTTATTGGATATACACTGGGCGGGGCTTACGCAATTAATGATATGGTATCCGTGTCTTTAGGGGCAAGATATGTTGATGCATCCAGAGAGTTTAGAGGTCATGCCACACTGGGTGTGGGTGCTGCACCCGGTGTTTTTGATACCACATTTAATGTAGACTATGAAGAAACGGGTCATGGATGGGGAGGCATCATTGGCCTTAATATTGCGCCCACAGAAGAACTCAACATCGGCATCAGATACGAAACCAAAACAAGCATCGATCTGAGAACCGACGAAAAAACAGATGACATAAACTTTATTACCGATGGTTTTAAAAGAAACAGAGACCTGCCGGCGTTGTTGGGGTTGGGCGTTTCCTATAAAATTAATCCAAAAATTAAAATTGATGTAAACTATACCGGGTACCTCAACAATGATGTAGACTGGGACGATAATCCCATAACATCGGGGAATGAGAGCCAGAAAGATAACGGCTATGACATCGGCATTGCCTGCGAATATACCTTTAATCCCAAATGGAAGGCGAGTGTGGGATACATGTATACCGAGGTGGGAATAGATCCGGACGACATGAAAGTAGAGACTCCCGAACTGAATGCCAATTCAATTGCCGGCGGGATTGCTTACAAAGCGACCCCCAATCTGGACTTAAATCTTGGCATACTCTACGTATTTTACGGAGATGAAACCACCTCAACAGGCATTAAATACGAAAAAGATGTTACACTTATCGCGGCGGGATTCCAGTATAAGTTCTTTTAGAAGCAGTTTCAAAACCTCCCCTCAGGCCCAATTCCTGTGTTGGAGCGAGGGATTCAATACTCGAAATATTACATATATTCCTGCGTTTGAATCCCTCGTCCCGCCTTGGCCTTGAACCTGATTGAAGGTTTTGAAACCACTTCTAAGCTAAGTTGAGCGATTTTTTTCGAAGAGATGTGCTGAGATCTTGTTTCAGACAATTCTTTTAAAGGATTTTTCGAGATCCTTTATGCTCCAGCTGATCCAGGTAGGCCGTCCGTGCGGACAGTTGGAGGGCTGATCACATTGATCGAGCTGGTCCAAAAGCCCCTTGATCTGCTGGTCCGAAAGCTTCTGGTTGGCTCGAATGGCCCCGTGGCAGGCCATGAGTATCAGGCACTGGTCCATGGCCTTTTCCAGGCCGGATGAAAAGCCGATCTGTGCCATCTTTTCGACGATTTCCATAACAAGGGGTTTAACCTCTTTGTTTTCAAGCAGAGCCGGAACCGATTTTACCACAAACGTATTTCCACCAAAGGGCTCGATTTCCAATCCCAGTTCATTTAAATCCGGAACCAGTTCTTCGAGAATTTTTGCTTCCCGGTATCCCAGATCAATGGTTTCAGGGATAAGAAGTTTTTGGGATGATTTTTTTGAAGCCATTGATCGGTTTTTAAGCTGCTCGAAAAGGATCCGTTCATGGGCCGCGTGCTGGTCGATCAATACGATCCGGTCCGAAGACTCGCAGAGGATATATGAATCATGGAACTGACCGATCACCTTTAAATCAGCAAACCGTTTTCTTGCCCACAGCTCAGTCTGACCGGAAGTCGGCGTGAAACGAAGATCCTGCTTCCACTGGGTTGAGGGATGCGGGTCGGAGTGAAGCGGAGATCCCACTTCCGCGGGGATATCGGTCACGGCTTGCTGGGTGCAGGTTTCGGCATACCGGGTTGGGATTTGTTTTTTCGGGATGCTGAAATCAGGCACCGATTCGGAGATGCGGGATTTGGCGTCCATGGGTTCCGGTTCCGGGAACCTTTTTGGGCGCCATTCCGGTTGGTCCGCAAGGCGCAACCTTTCTGCTACAACCCCGGTAATCGCATCATGTATTTTTTTCTGCTGTGAAAACTTTACTTCGTGTTTTGTCGGATGAACATTAACATCCAACTGGTCGTAGGGAACATGGATAAAAATTACCGCCACCGGAAACTGCCCTTTCATCAATCTTGAGCCATACCCCTGGAAAAGGGCATGTTGGATGACCCGGTTCCGGACAAACCTCCGGTTTACATAAAGGTATATTCCCCGGGATGTACTGCGCGTGATCCGGGGAGACGAGATCCAGCCTTGAACGGTAAGAAAGTCGGATGTAAATTCTATTTTGTAAAGATTATTTTTAATGTCTTTGCCGAGAACATCCACGACCCTGCCGACTTCATTGGCCGTAGCCGACCAGTTTTTGACAACTTTGCCGTTGTGAATCAGCCTGAACTGAATATCGGGGCGTCCCAGAGCCATGCTTGAAATCGTATCTGCAATATGCCCCATCTCTGTGTTCACGGTTTTTAAAAATTTTCGCCGGGCAGGCGTATTAAAGAAAAGCTGCCTTACAGTGACCATGGTTCCTGAGGGAGCTCCGATTTGGGAAACTTTTTTTATTGTGCCCCCTTCAACAACAACTTCTGTTCCTGCTTGGGAGGTCTGGTCTCGGGTTACCAGACAAAACTTGGAAACAGCGGCAATGCTCGGCAGGGCCTCCCCCCTGAAACCCAGCGTATGGATTGCAAACAGATCTTCGTCTTTGTAAATTTTGCTGGTTGCGTAGCGTTCCGGCGCCAGTAGGGCATCATCCCGGTTCATTCCCATGCCGTTGTCGGAAACCCGGATCAGAGAACGCCCGCCTTTTTCCACTTCTATGATGATCCTTGTGCTGTCAGCATCCAGTGCGTTCTCCACAAGTTCTTTGACAACAGAAGCCGGGCGCTCGACAACTTCGCCCGCAGCGATTTTGTTTGAAAGGACTTCAGGAAGTATTTTGATTTTGGACATAATTCAACGCCTGAGAAATTCTACAACTTTTTGATATAAATAGTTTTTTAATAGAAACCTGTTTATGTCATCATAATGGAATACTGGAATAATGGAATGCTGGAATATTGGGATAAGAGTGGAAATAAACCATTTTATTTGTAAAAAATTCCTTTACTTCCACTTGGTTCAGGACAAGTTCACCCATCATTCCGGTATTCCAATTGGGGCGAAGCCCCTAAGTTTAGATTGGTGTTATCTACTTCTTTTCATTCAGTAGTTTGCGGAGTAAAAAATCCGCATCCATGGGCGACAGGTCGAATTTCATGCATGCCTCTTCGATGAGCGACTTTAATTCCTTTTCCGGGTTGTACTTTCGTTCACCGGAAACCCACTTGACGGCTTTCCTCAAATCTTCCCCTTTTGGCTGAATCGTCATAATCTAAGTTTCCTTTTTCCGTGTTTTTTTCTCATTAACTGTTAAATTAGTATACTTTATTCACAATGGAAAAATGGAATGCTGGAATATTGGAATAATGGGTTTTGAGATAATGCAATATTGGGTTAATGGTAAAATTTGTGTCGAAGATAAAATTAAAAATGGTGATCATCCTTTTAAAAACCAACCTTCCAGTATTCCACTATTCCATTATTCCAATTGGGGCGAAGCCCCTAAGTTTGGTTTTTTCTTGTGAAAATCGGTGGCCTGCTCGAAATTGTAGGCCACTTTAAACAGTTTTTCTTCCTCAAAATGTTTTGCCATTATCTGAAGCCCGATGGGAAGTCCTTTTGATGAAAACCCGCAAGGAACGGAAATGCCCGGTATTCCGGCAAGGTTTGCCGAAAGGGTAAAGATGTCGGATAAATACATGGTCAGCGGATCATCGACTTTTTCCCCTATCTTAAAGGCCGGGGTGGGTGCCACCGGCGACAGAATCACATCGCAGCTTTTAAATGCCTTTTTAAAATCCTCGATGATCAAGGTTCGAACCTGGGATGCCTTGCCGTAATATGCATCATAATATCCTGCGGAAAGCGAGTATGTGCCTATAATAATGCGCCGTTGAACTTCCGGGCCGAACCCTCTGGAACGAGTGCTTTTGTACATTTCCATCAGACTTTTTTTATTCTTGTCTCTGTAACCATACTTTACGCCGTCATACCGGGCAAGATTGGAACTTGCTTCCGAAGGAGCAATCACATAGTAGGCAGCCACCGCATGTTCCGTGTGAGGCAAAGAGACTTCAACACACCCGGCCCCCATTTCTTGAATTTTTTTAACGGCTCGTTTAATCGAATCGGAAACATCGGGGTCCAGACCTTCGGCGGCACTGTATTCCTTTGGTATTCCGATAGTCATTCCTTTTAAACCATCTTTAAGATAAACTGTATAATCCGGAACATCAACGGGTACTGATGTGGAATCGGCGGAATCGTATCCGGAAATAACATTCATTAACAAGGCACAATCGGTAACATTCTTGGTCAGAGGGCCGATCTGATCTAAAGAAGAAGCAAATGCGACCAAACCAAATCGAGACACCCTTCCGTATGTGGGTTTCATCCCCACAACACCGCAGTGTGAGGCGGGTTGGCGGATCGATCCGCCGGTATCGGACCCCAACGATCCGATACACATATCCGCGGCAGTGGCTGCGGCAGAGCCTCCGCTCGAACCGCCGGGGATGCGCGTCAGATCCCAGGGATTGTGGGTCAGTTTTATGCCGGAATGTTCGTTGGATGAGCCCATGGCAAATTCGTCCATGTTCGATTTGCCAACAATTATAGCCCCTTGTTTTTTTAATTTTTTAACCACGGTAGCATCGTAGGGCGGCACGAAATTTTCGAGAATTCTGGAGGCACAGGTCGTGCGCAGACCCTTTGTGCATAAAAGATCTTTCAGTGCCAGAGGAATACCGGTCAAGGGCAAAATGTTGCCCCGGGAGATTTCTTTATCAGCTACCTTGGCCTGGGCCAAAGCCATTTCACTGTCCACGGTGATGTATGCACCCACTTGGTCTTCTACAGCATCGATACGTTCAAGGACCGCCCGGGTTAGTTCCTGCGAAGATATCTCTTTTTTCTTTAAAAGCAGGTGGGCTTTTTTTATCGTAAGTTCATACAGTTTCATGCGTGTTGTTCCTTTTTACACGTTGACGACCTTTGGAACGATAAAATTTCCATCCTCTTTTTCAGGGGCATTGGAAAGTGCCGAATCACTGTCGAAACTTTGCCTTTCATCATCGTCCCGAAAGGCATTGGTCAGAAAAATGGCATGAGAAGTCGGCGTCACTTCTTTTGTATCAACACGGTTTAATGTATCGACATATTCCAGTATGGTTCCGATTTGTGCGGCAAACTTGTCAATAAGCACCTTATCAACATCAAGACGGGCAAGGTTTGCCACATGAAGAACTTCCTCTTTTGTAATTTTCATAATATCTCCTTAAGCCGAATAAACTTAAAAATTGCCACAAAGGCACGAAGACACAAAGGAAAACTATTTTTTTTAAAATCATCTTCGTGACTTAGTGTCTTAGTGGCGAATATGTTTTTCCATAAAAATAACAAAATTTAAGAAACTATCTCTGAACAATGATTGCTTTTATGTTTTCTTTTTTTAATCGGTTGAATGTACTGCCGGCTTGGACTCTGTCTTTGAAATACCCTATCCTTACCCGATAAACGATGCCTTTTCCTGGAATCTTTCCGATGCTCTTGTATGCAGGGTATCCTCCTTTTTTAAACTTCGCCACCATGTTATCGGCAATTTTTGAATTTTTATATGAGGCCACCTGAATGGTAAAATTTTTATTCTCTTCGGTCGATTTTTTAACAGTGGCGGTTTTCTTTTTTCGTGTTGTTGCGGACTTTTTGGATACGAGCGTTTTTTTTGCTTTAGAAACGGACTGTTTACGCAAAGGCTTTGGTTTATTTTGGGGTGTATCCGTTTTTAGCTTCTCTTCACCGCCGGTATTTTTCAGAGCATCGTAAAACTCCATATGGGTCTTGTTGTCTTCGGAAGGTGAATCTAATTTATATCGGTCGAATTCCTTCTTGATAACTGCTTCCTTTAAAGCGGCCAATTCGTTTTCTAACTTTTCGATATCAAACCGTACAGGGACGGTTCCTCTTCCCACGAAGATCCCCAGGACAAACATCCATGCACATGCAAAAAAGGTCAGGCAAATCCACAGGGTCAAGCCTTTGAGAGTCCATTGAGTGGAGGATTTCTTTTTTTTAGACGAAGCCTTTTCTTTTTTCACCATAATTTTAAACGATAAGCCACAAAGACACGAAGACACCAAAGATTTAAGTCAGTTCGCTTCGCTCATCCCACTAAATAGCGGGAGAAGGTTGGAATA
The DNA here is from genome assembly GCA_050117895.1 of Desulfobacterales bacterium. GTDB lineage: Bacteria > Desulfobacterota > Desulfobacteria > Desulfobacterales > UBA11574 > S5133MH16. Next base: position 6,968 of record JASFLX010000097.1, read on the forward strand.
TTGGAATACTGGAATATTGGGTTTTGGGAAAATGGAAAGTTGGGTTATTGTAAAACTCCTGTTAACGTGAATTAAGTAGTGGAATGTCATTTTTTTTAAATCATTATTCCAATATTCCATCATTCCATTATTCCATGTCCGAGTTTAAAATATAAGCCTAAAATATACATTTATTTTCAATAAATTGTAAAATTTCCGAGACGTATAACTACATTCTATCAGGGGCAGACACACCCAACAGGGTCAATCCATTCCGTATGACTTTTTGAACCGCCAATACCATATAGAGCCGACCCCGGGACAATAGAGGTTCATCAGACAGGACTCTGTGTTTATTGTAATAGGCATGAAAACAAGCCGCAAGGTCCATCAGATAAAAGGTTACGCGATGGGGCTCCATGAATTTTGCACTGTTTTTTAATACATCCGGATAACGGGCCATGGTTTTGAGAAGGTTAATTTCCTCGGGTTCTTTAAGCATTGCCATGGCCTTTGTGTCCCCGGCAATATCATCTAAACCCCTTTCTCGTGCCTTACGGGCAATACTCGATATTCGGGCATGTACGTATTGAACGTAAAACACCGGATTATCGTTCGTCTTTTTTTTTGCCAGCTCCAGGTCAAAATCAAGCGGGCTTTCATAATGGCGGGTTAAAAAAATAAATCTTGCAGCATCTTTTCCGACTTCTTTTATGACATCACTAAGAGTAACAAATTCACCGGCCCGGGTGGACATGGCAACCGGTTCTCCCCCGCGCAAAAGATTGACGAGCTGAACCAGTATGACCTTGAATCGATTTTTATTAAGGCCCGATGCTTGGATAGCACCCTTTACCCGTGAAATATATCCATGGTGGTCAGCACCCCAGACATCTATTACCCGTGCAAACCCTCGTTCAAATTTGTCCATGTGGTATGCGATATCAGACGCAAAATAAGTGGTCTGGCCGTTTTTGCGAACCACTACGCGATCTTTTTCATCTCCAAAATCTTTGGTTTTAAACCATAATGCGCCGTCTTTTTCATATATAATGTTTTTATCTCGAAAATCGTCTATAATCTCTCCCACCTTGCCGGAATCGTAAAGGCTTTGTTCACTGAACCAGTTGTCAAACTCAACTCCGAATTTCGTAAGATCCTGACGGATCTGTGAAATAATACGTTCTGCCGCAAACTGCGCACAGTATGAAATCGACGTCTCTTCATCCGAGTCCAGAAGCGCTTTTCCCTTGCAATCGCTTATTTCTTTTGCAAAATCGTTAATATAATCGCCCTGATAACAGTTGTCCGGAAACTGGATTTTTCTTCCCATCAACTGCTGATATCGAAGAAAAACAGATTTGCCCAGCGTATGTATCTGAAGCCCCGAATCGTTGATATAATATTCCTTTTGAACATCATATCCACAAAACCGTAAGATGTTCGCCACGCTGTCGCCAACCGCAGCACCCCGTCCGTGTCCCACATGCAAAGGCCCTGTTGGATTGGAGCTTACAAATTCCACCTGGATTTTTTCACCATTGCCCATATCCGAAGCGCCATAACGGATATCTTCTTGATGGATTTTGTGTAACACAGGATACCAGGACCCTATGTTTACAAAAAAGTTGATAAAGCCGGGACCGGCAATCTCTGTTTTTGCCAAAATATTGTCCGGATCTTCGAGATGTTTTACAATCAATTCTGCAATCTTCCTCGGGGGCATCTTCTGGAATGATGCCGTAACCATTGCGATGTTTGTTGAAAAATCACCGTGCGATTCTATTTTGGGCACTTCAACTTCAATCTCTGGAAACGCTTTTGAAGGCAGATCACCTTTTTCATATACAGAGTTTGCGGCATTACGGATCAGTTTTATTAATTTTTGTTTCATTTGTTATTTTTATAACATTTCAATAAATTATGGATTCGTGTCAATATGATCATTTAATACACCAGAATTTATTAAGAAGTCACTTAGTTCTTGGGTAACACTATGGTTTTTTTAAAATATTATGGCTCGATGGAAATCAATTTGTTTCAAGGAATCAAACTATTGTTTGTTCTAATAGTGCTTCTTCACAAAAATTGCAATTCATAAAGACTTTTTATTTCCAAGTCAAGTGACTTTGCAGGCAATATTTTCTTGTCATACTTGAAGCCTGTAATATTTTATTGACATCGTCCATTTTGTAATATAGGTATTTCTGAAAAAACGCAGTCAGAAGGCTGTGGTAAAAATTACTTTATCAAAAAACACATAAAACCATGAAGGTATGGGGATCATGAAGATGCCCTAAGTTCATGGTTTTTTTTTGCACAAAAGGAGGCTTTCATGAAAAAGGGCATGATTTTTTCGGTTATCATTACAGCCATCTTCATACTGGCAGGACAGGCTTCTGCGCATTTCGGCATGGTGATTCCCTCGGACAGTATGGTTATGCAGGGCGAGAACAAAAATGTGACGGTGACGCTCTCATTTTCTCATCCCTTTGAAGGGCATGGCATGGAACTGGTAAAACCGGTTGCTTTTGGGGTCATGGCAAACGGCAAGAAACAGAGTTTGCTCGGCAATCTAAAAAAGACGACGATCATGGAGCATACGGCCTGGGAATTGGCTTACTCTGTCAAAAGGCCGGGTGTGTGTATGTTCTTTATGGAGCCCAAACCCTATTGGGAACCGGCAGAGGACTGTTTTATCGTGCATTATACAAAGACGGTGGTTGCGGCATTCGGCGACGATGAAGGCTGGGATGAAGAAATCGGGCTGAAAACCGAGATCGTTCCCCTGTCAAAGCCGTTCGGTCTTTATACCGGAAACGTTTTCCAGGGAATTGTCAAACTGGATGGAAACCCGGTTCCATATGCTGAGGTGGAAGTGGAATACTACAACAAAGATGGGAAGGCCCAAGCACCGACGGACTACATGGTCACCCAGACGATCAAGGCCGATAAAAACGGAGTATTTACTTATGCAGTGCCAAAGGCTGGCTGGTGGGGATTTGCGGCCTTGAACACTGCTGATGAAAAACTGAAGCATAAGGGTGAGGAAAAGGACATAGAAATCGGCGCTGTAATCTGGGTTAACTTTCATGACTGGAAGGAAAAGTAAATTTTTTTTAATAACAGATAATAGACTGAATGAGGAGAACAGTTATGAATAAGGGATTAATGGGTAC
>JASFLX010000098.1:0-9946 GCA_050117895.1 Desulfobacterales bacterium
AATCCCGGCATGAGAAGGATCTTTGGGACCGGGACTGATGAGAACATAGTCAGGATTGAGCTTCATAATCTGCTCAATGGTTATCCGGTCACTTCTATACACGTTGATGTCAAGATCATAGTGCATAAACATCTGGACGAGATTGTAAGTAAAAGAGTCGTAATTATCAATGACAAGCAGCTTGGCCATACCCAACTCCCCAAATTTAGAACTCCTGCCCTATGTATGTATTTTCGAGGGGTTATGAAAGCTCGGTCGTAAATTCAGATGCAACAATTTGAACATCGAACATCGAACGCTCAACATCGAACGTCGAATAAGGATATCGCTTCGCTCCATTAGATTATAAAATTGAAACACCGAAGGTGTACAATCCTTCGATGTTCGACGTTGGATGTTCGATGTTGGACGTTCATTTTTTATTTTAGCTCATAGTTTAGTGTTTAATAGAAGATGTTGCATTCAGATTTACGCCAGTTCAGGAGCCCTGAAATTAAAAAAGCCACCCCTATGAGTCTGGGTGGCTTTCAGCCTATTACATAACTCAATTAATAAAATTGCTCCGCAATGCTATATCATGATATTTTGCCGCTATAAAAAAGAGCGCAGCAATTTTTTCCTTCACATAACCAAATCTGCGCGACAAGTCAAGAAAAATACTGATACAGGGTAAACGCATTTGAGTCCCAATACAGTAAGAACGCTCCACGACGGCATGTATCTCTTTCCAACCGACTGAAACTTGTGCTTAAGCATCCGTAAGCCCGAGCCGTGCCAGAGTTATTAAGAATCATCCGTTATTTAATTGTCCTATTGATTTTTTTTGTTATAATTTTATTCGGCTCGGGCTAACGCTTGCTAAAGCCCTTTAAACAGTCAGTCGGTTTCCAAGAGAAACACGCCGTCGCTACGCTCCACCGAAATCAAATGAGTTTACCCTTCGGTAACATCTCAATAAATTATGGAGAAATTACTACTTAGTGTCCATCCAGAAATGGTAGATTTTGGTTTCCGGCAAGGCCCGAGCGAGTTTTCAACCGCAGGCATAGCGCGCGCTATGTCGAGGATTGAAAACGAGCGAGAACGCCGCCGGGGACCAAAAGATGCCGTTTCTGGATGGACACTACTTAAACAAACGGACCCAAGACTGAAAAATAATTACCTTGTCGGAGCCGTATCGCTCAAGGCGGCACAGAATATCTTCAACAGATTCTTCATTAACAATCAGATGTCCGTTTTTGGAAAAGAACTTGTCAGCAAAACAAATGACCTGTTCCTCTATGGAGATGGGCACCATATCATATTCGGGCAGCGGGAGGTTATGACGCTTTATTTCTTCAGCAGTTATGCCGACACCCACATGCCGTTCGCATACCAGTGCATGTTTCGGCAGTCCCTTGCTTTCAAGAATTTCCCTTCCCAGATATCCATGACAGACATATGGATATTCTCCCGTACAGCCGAGTTCCGGAGTATGGGTCAGGAAAATGCCGATGTCATGCAGCATGGCGGCTTCCCGAATAAATTTAAGATCCGGGTTGAGATGGGGCACATTTTTGGCGGCACTGACGGCCTTATCCGCAACCTGTTTTCCATGTTGCACGAGAATGTTATATGTTCTGGTGCCGGGCGGGTAAAATTCAGCAATAATCTCAACAGGATTCATATAATTGAATATTTTTCGATTGAAAATTAAATAGTTGAAGGGTCAGGAATTTTTCTTTTAGAGCCCCAAATTAAGTTTTAATCGAAAGCAATACCCCCTCTATAAAAAGATCCAGCTCCCCATCTAGGACACTGTTTACATTGCCCACCTCAAGGTTTATGCGGTGATCCTTAACCATTTGATAGGGATGCATCACATAAGACCTGATTTGATTTCCCCATGCAATGTCGTTTTTACTTTCGTGAATTTCCTGTAACTTTTCATCCTGCTTCTGCTTCTCAATCTGGTAAAGCCGGGCTTTCAGCACTTTCATTGCAAGTTCTTTATTTCTATGCTGGGATTTTTCCTGCTGGCACTGGACGACGATTCCGCTGGGTAGATGAGTGATGCGAACAGCACTGCTGGTTTTGTTGACATGCTGGCCTCCGGCGCCACTGGCCCTGAAAACATCAGTACGCAATTCCTTGTCATCGATTTGGACAACGATTTCGTTTTCGAGTTCCGGATAGACAAACACGGAGGCAAAGGACGTATGCCGTTTTCCGCTGGCATTAAACGGTGAAATCCTCACCAGGCGATGAACGCCTTTTTCTGCCTTTAGATAGCCATAGGCATAGTCGCCGCTGGCCGTAAACGTGACGCTTTTGATTCCGGCTTCATCTCCAGGCTGATAATCGATGATATCTAGTTTAAAACCCTTACGCTCGATCCAGCGAGTATACATCCTGAAGAGCATTTCGGCCCAGTCCTGAGCCTCGGTTCCTCCTGCCCCTGCATTAATGGAAATAATGGCGTTATTCTGATCATCGGCGCCATCGAGCATAAGGTCTATGGAAAGTTTTTTAATATTTTTGTCTATGGCTTGTATTTGCTGAGAGACTTCTTCTATGGTATCAGCGTCTGACTCTTCAATGGCAAGATCAAGCAGGATCTGACTTTCTTCAAGATCAGTGGAAAGTTTATTAATTTTTGCCACCTTACCGGAGATCAATGTTCGTTCTTTTAAAACCGGCTTGGTATCCTCGGGGTTATCCCAAAAATCTTTTTTGGCAATCAGAGTCTCGATTTCCTCAAGCCTTTTTTCTTTTTCGGCAAGGTCAAAGACACCCTTTCAATTGTTCTAATTTCAGGAAATGCTCCTTAATGTTTTCCTTGAGTTCTAAGCTCATTTTATGCCTCCTATAGTAATTTCCAATTTTTCTATTATAATCCGTTTTGTTCTATCTTTCAACTCTTGTTTAGGCTTCATTCGAATATTTCCGAATGAAGCACCCCCAAAATCCGGCAACCAGCGTTAGCCCAAGACATATCCTGGCAAACAGATCTCCAAAGCGAGAATAAAAGGTTGCAGCCTCAAGCATGGGCATGGACCGCGTTATTACTAAGTCCTCAAAAAGCGGTGTGGCGGCGATGACCCTTCCGCAAGGATCTATAAACCCGCTGATACCGGTGTTGGCGGAACGTATAATTGACCTTCTGTTTTCAACAGCCCGAAAAACCGCCATGGAAAAATGCTGATTTGGAGCGCTCGATCGCCCATACCAGGCATCATTGGTGATATTAACCAGTAATGATGCATTGTTTTTTATCATATCTCTGGAAAGATGCGGAAAAATTATTTCATAACAGATCTGAACGCCCAACCGGTAATCCCCCCACTTAATGGTTTGCCCTTTTTTGCCCGGGTTAAAGTCTCCAACGCCCTCTACCATTTTGTCAAGAAACGGCAACCATTTCTTAAACGGAACATATTCTCCAAACGGTACAAGATGTGCCTTGTCATACCTGCCATATACGGTTCCCTCCGGGCCGATCAGATAAGCGCTGTTATAGTATTCAACGCGGTGTGTCCCGAGATTGAAAGAAGGGCTTCCGATGAGAAAATCTGCCCCGGTCTCATGAATACCCTTTTTAACCATTTTCGATAATCGAGCATTGTGCAAAAAATAGAAAGGCGTGGCTGTCTCCGGCCATACCACAAGATCCGGCTTATGTTTTTTTGCCAATAGAGAAAGATGAATATATTTTTCTATGGAGGTACGTTGAAACGCGGGGTCCCATTTTGTTGCCTGATCGATATTTCCCTGGATAATTGCAACCTTTACAGAAGGGGAATCCAAAATCAGTTTTTGAATGGATTGTATTCGCCATTTTCCATAAAACCAGACAAAACAGAAAATCAAGGCGAAAGTAAATACCGCTCCTGCAGCGTGACCTGTTTTAACCTCTTTTTTTTGCCAGTCTTTTCCTGACAGATTAAGATATACCAAGAAAATTGCCGCATTGCTCAAGGCAATACAAAACGATATACCATACACACCGAAAAGGTCTGAAATTTGGATGAGATGGAGAACTTTATACTGTGTGTATCCGATCAACTCCCATGGGAAACCGGTAAAAAGAAATGAACGTATATATTCTAATGAAACCCACATCAAAGGTATAAAGAAGAAAAGGAATGCGAGTCTACCGGGTAAGCATGTTAAGACAGTTGAAAATACGGCAACGTAAAGCGCCAGATAAGCCGATAAAAGAAAAAGAATCGGCACGGTTGCATAGAAAGGGAGGTGGCCGTATGTTGACATGGCATATGCCAGCCAGTATAACAGAGTGAGGTAGTGGGTAATCCCGGCGCAAAGGCCGAGATAAAACCCGTTTTTAGGGGAGAGGTTTCTTAATGCAGCCAGCAAGGGAACAAGGGCGACCCAGGCCAGCCATGAAAGACCGGCCTTTGGAAAGGAAAGGGTAAGTAACACTCCGCTTGATACTGCTAAAAAAAAATCCAGCCTGTCGAGTTTATCTCTTTTCAATTTTGATGAACTTGTAAAAGTTTTTATGAACCACCTTGAGCGTCACCCGCTTCCAATCTATATTATGGCAATTATATTAATATCAACATATTAGATGTATTTTCTCTGGGCTGTTATCAGCCCTGGGCTGCGCTCTTGCAGGCTTCATCCATACGGGCCTCCACATATCGGATGCCCTCTTCGTTGTATTCTTCCAGGTCAAAACACAACGCATCCTCACCCAGAAGACCGTCCGGCACAAAATCCCCGTTTTCATCGGGATCGGTAATCATATCGTTATAAAAGCATACCGACAGCCACCGGGGACTATCTTCAATCACGTCCACCATTACAAACAAAGGTTTATTTTTTTGGTTCTCGTGGGCTGCTCTAAGTGAATAGGTGAGCCCCTCTCGGGGTATAAAATCCAGATTTACTCCGGTTTTGGACGCCATATAATCTCTAAAACGTACAAACGCTTTTTTATTTTGTTCCTGTGTTTCCGTCCAGTTTTCAATAAATGATTCGAGTTGCTGAATGGCTTCGCTCATAAGCTCTCCTTATGGTTTTTTTTATTCTTTCATCTTGATAATGTAAAGTGTGCAAATGCGGAGAGAACATATCAGAAGATGATAAAAAATCAAGCCCCCTATCCAAGTAAAGAATCCTGGCCCAAAAGACCAGAAATTACAAGGCGAAATGAAATACGTTTACCCTGGCTGTTATAATTTTTGTTATGAAAAAACAGCAGTTATTGATTGTTGTTTATAGTTAGTTATACAACAATTTTTTTCTATCTAATTCTAATTAAATAATATCTTGACAAATAGTTACTTATATGGCTTGAAATGTGTAGCGCTTCACTGCAAAACAATTGATTATTCATGGAGCGGTTGAATTAAAAAAACTTCCCTAAATCTCAAATAATTAGAATGACCAAAGGTATCATTGCTCATAAGGTCGTCTTTTTTATGAAAGTCAGAAAAATGCAACATTTCAGTAAGTTATTATTTGGAGCCAATATAATCAGTTAATACACCAGAGCTTATTGAGAAATTACAAAATAAGTGGGGAGACAGCTAAAATGACTAAGGAAAAAACACTGCTCAACACACGAGAGGTATCCGAGTTCTTGAATATCAATGAGAAGATGGTTTACACCCTGGTCGCCGATAAAGGACTGCCTGCCAGCAAGGTAACCGGCAAATGGCTCTTTCCCCGCCACCTTGTTGAACGGTGGCTGGAGAATCAAACCATAAACTATCCAGAGCCTGAGAAACCGTTACCACCCTATCATGGTCTTCTCATCATCGCCGGGAGCAATGATATCCTTTTGGACAAAATCATTTCCCTTTTCAATAATCTCCATAAAGAGCATATGGCTGTTTTCGGTAACGTGGGCAGTATGGGAGGTCTTAAGGCACTGGGCAGAGACGTTTGTCATGTGGCGAGCAGCCATCTTTTGCAGGATGATGAACAGGAGTATAATTTTGAGTATGCTCAAAAAGAACTTAAAGGAAAAATTCCCGTACTGGTGAATTTCTGTCGAAGAGAACAGGGATTTCTGGTAGCCAAAGGAAATCCTAAGAAAATTTCCGGCGTTTCCGAACTGGGACAACCAGAAATCAAGATTGCCAATCGTCCGGTTGGCACAGGCACACGACTCCTCCTTGACCGGGAACTCGAGAAAGCCGGCCTCAAAAACACACAAATCCAAGGCTATGATCAAGAATTCAGAAGCCATCTGGATGTGGCCATCGAGGTGCTTTCGGGTCGGGCCGATATGGCTCCCGCCATCAGACCGGTGGCCGGTCTTTTGGGTTTGGACTTCATACCCCTTCGCTGGGAGCGGTTTGATTTTCTTATCTCAAAAGACCATTTTTTTGAACAGGGTGTTCAACTTTTTCTGAGCCTTCTCCATGAGGCCCAATTCCGCGACTTGGCCGTAAAACTGGATGGATACGATTTGAGTTTATGCGGCAAAATGGTTTTTCCAAAACAATCACAATTTAAAACCGAGGAATAAGTTATGATAATATTAGCAAATCCGATGAAATGCACACGAATCATTTTTATAGCGCTGATGGTCCTGTCCCCTTTTTCCGTTAGTGCCGAACCCCAGGGAAAGCTCATCATTTTCCATGCCGGTAGTCTCACGGTACCTTTTGCCAAAATAGAAAAGGATTTCGAGGCAAAATATTCTAAAGTCGACGTGCTCCGTGAAGGGGGAGGCAGCACAAAAATGGCACGGATGATTTCAGAGTTGCATAAACCTGCCGATATCATGGCCTCTGCTGACTTTAACGTTATCGATAAAACCTTGATTCCTGAACATGCGGTGTGGAATATTCGTTTTGCAACCAACCAGTTGGTCCTTTGTTATACGGATAAAAGCCGATTTGCAAACCAGATCACCGCCAACAACTGGTATGAAATTTTAGGTCGAAAAGGAGTCATCTGGGGACATTCGGATCCTAATCTCGACCCCTGCGGCTACAGGAGTCTTATGGTGCTTCAACTTGCTGAAAAATATTATAAAATGCCCGGACTCCATGATCAGTTGATCGCAAACCGGCCCGAGAAAAACATACGGCCCAAATCCGTTGAACTGGTATCATTGCTCAAGACGGGAAATATGGACTATGCCTGGGAGTATCTTTCCGTTGCTGTTCAGCATGGTTTGAACTACATCACGCTTCCTGATGAGATCAACCTGGGTAATTACAAAAAAGATACATTTTACCGACAGGCAACGGTGAAGGTGACCGGCAAAAAACCCGGGACATGGATGACTCGAACCGGGAAATCATGTACCTATGGCATCACCATATTAAAAAATGCCCAAAATCCCAAGGCTGCCGAGGCGTTTTTGGAGTATTTATTGGACCCTGATGGCGGATTAAAAACGCTGAAAGACATGGGACAACCTCCTTTTATTCCGTGCAGGGTTCCCACAAAAAAGATGAAATCAACGGTTCCCTTGTCTCTACACAAATGGATTGAGGTCAGGAATTAGAAGCCCATGATAGCAAAGAGGAAGATTGATCCATTTTTTTGGATAGCCGTTTTTTCCTCCTGCACGGTTGTTGGTTTTATTATTTTTCCTCTGGCCGAAATGGTTCTTCAACCCTCTGTGCAAGATCTCAAAGATACCATTTATGATCCTGATGTCCTGGGTTCCATCGGGTTGAGCATCTATACCTCCGGCATGGCGGCTTTCATTTCGTTTTTAATCGGAACCCCCTTTGCCTATCTGCTGGCCCGGAAAGATTTTTTAGGAAAAAAACTCGTTGAAAGTATCATTGATCTGCCCATTATGATTCCGCACCCGGTCGTGGGAATCGCGATTCTTGGACTGGCCGGCAAAAACCACTGGCTCGGACAGCTCATGCAGCAGGTTGGGATCCAAATCATGGGAACGGTCACCGGGATTGTGACCGTTCTGACCTTCGTGGGCCTGCCGTTTTATGTAAACACCGTCAAGGCTGGCTTTGAAGCCATACCCGTGAGATTGGAAAATATTTCCAGGAGCCTCGGGGCCTCTCTGTCGGAAACATTCCTGCGAGTGACGTTTCGCCTGGCATGGCGCTCCATGCTGGTGGGCATCATTATGTGCATCGCCAGGGCAATCAGTGAATTCGGGGCGGTGGTTATTGTGGCGTATCACCCCATGATCGCACCGGTAATGATTTATGAGCGCTTCACCGCCTATGGCATTAAATATTCTCAACCCGTGGCGGTCTGGTTAATAGGGGTCAGTCTTCTGCTGTTTTTACTGTTGAGAATCTGCTCTTTGCCAAAGGAAAATCAAACATGATCGAGATAAAAGATCTGTTCATTAAATTTCCCGGCTTTGCCCTTCAGGATATCAATCTTTCCATCCGGGACGGAGAGTTTTTCATGCTCCTGGGACCCACAGGGGCAGGAAAGACTCTTATTCTGGAAGCAATCGCAGGCATCGTTCCCATTACCGGTGGCCATATCTTTGTTAATGGAAAAGAAATTACCCGCCTTCCTCCGGAACATCGGGGTACCGGTATCGTGTACCAGGATTATGCACTATTTTCCCATCTGTCTGTTTTGAAAAATATCACTTATGGATTGCGTTACCACAACAACGACCCAATGGCTTCGAAAAAACGGGTAACACGGCTGATGGAGCAATTGGGACTCGAGCCTCTTGCTCAGCGGTCCGTTCATAATTTAAGCGGCGGCGAAAAACAACGAATCGCCCTTGCACGGGCTTTGGCCGTGAATCCTTCCGTATTGCTTCTGGATGAACCTCTCTCCGCGCTGGATCCCAATTTCCGGGAAGACATTCGGGATTTGTTGAAAAAACTACATCAGGAAGTAGAAAGTACATTTTTAATGGTTACCCATGATTTTGCCGAAGCCATGTTTTTGGGGGAACGAATGGGAATCATAAATAACGGCAAAATGGATCAGATCGGCCTGGTTACCGAAGTCTTTCATAAACCGGCCACACCGTTTGTGGCCAAATTTATGGGCATTAAAAATGTCTTTCACGCATCCTTTATGCACACAAAGGCACGGGTGCATAACCTTGAGTTTCACCTTCATTCCCCGCCTGGAGAGAATAAGCGCTACGTGGCTATTCGGCCTGAAGATATTATCATCAGTAAAAATGGGACTTTTAGTAATGATGTGAATTCATTTCAAGGCAAGGTCATGGGTATCACAGATCGCGGTCCGTACTATGAGGTTGCAGCCGGGACAGGTGAGGTCATCTTCAGGGTGATGCTCAGCAAGAAGGACTTTTTTAAATTAGAACTCCAAAAAGGCAAAGACATCCACATTTCAATCCGATCCTCTGCTATCCACGTTTTTTAAATCCGTCACCGTTCAACCGGATAAACCGTCAATCAGCGCCATTACATTTTGTCCCAGAACACTATGGTTGTAGCCGCCTTCCAGAATTGCAAAACAACCGCCTCCATTCCGTTCTGCAGCGGATTTAACCCGTTGGCCGATGGTTTGGTAGTCTTCAGTAGCGAGCAGACCACCCCAATCCTCTATATGGTTATCAAATCCGGCAGATATTCCAATGAGATCGGCGTGACAATTTTCCATTTCTCTGGTGACTCGTTCGATATAAGCACCTCGATCAAATGACTCAATATTACAAACCGTTACATAATCCTTTTCGCTAAGGATATTGACGTTGCCGTCTCCGTAATGCAAATCAATGTCCAATACATATGCTTCCCGGATTTGCTGGCTTTGTTTTAACGACTCAAGGGCAATCGCCATATTATTAAAATAACAAAAACCCCAGGCGGAATCTGCAGAGGCATGATGGCCCGGAGGTCGAATTAATCCAAAACATGGCTCCGCCAGACCCATTGTCGCGGCTTGTATCGCGCCTCCGGCGGCTAATGTCGCCATGGAATATGGCCCGACTTGACGGACACGTTCGATATGGCGTTGGGTATGAACCGTTGAAATCTGGGTTGGGGTTGCCGGAACCGCG
>JASFLX010000099.1:0-9822 GCA_050117895.1 Desulfobacterales bacterium
GTTTGCAGGAGAAAGAATGTTGTTACTAGAGAGCATTAACACCCTGGCCTCTATCTGGGCCTCCACGGACAGGGGGATATGAACCGCCATCTGATCGCCGTCAAAGTCAGCATTAAATGCCGTACAAACCAGGGGGTGAAGCTGCAGGGCCTTGCCTTCAATGAGAATAGGCTCAAATGCCTGAATCCCCAGCCGATGAAGCGTGGGGGCGCGGTTTAATAAAACCGGGTACTCCTTTACCACCTCATCTAAGGTGTCCCAAACCTCCGGGACTTCTCTTTCCACCATCTTCTTGGCGCTCTTTACCGTGGACACGAGTCCTTTCTGCTCAAGGCGATAATATATAAACGGCTTGAACATTTCCAAAGCCATCTTTTTGGGCAAACCGCACTGATGCAGCCTGAGATCCGGTCCTATGGTGATAACGGTACGGCCGGAATAATCGACCCTTTTCCCCAGAAGATTCTGTCGGAAACGCCCCTGTTTGCCTTTCAATGTATCACTCAGCGACTTTAACGGTCGTTTATTGGTTCCCATAATCGCTCTGCCGTGCCTGCCGTTGTCAAAAAGAACATCCACGGATTCCTGGAGCATCCTTTTTTCATTCCGTACAATAATGTCAGGAGCCTTTAATTCGATCAGTCGTTTTAACCGATTATTACGGTTAATAACCCTTCGATAGAGGTCATTCAAATCAGATGTTGCAAATCTTCCACCTTCAAGAGGGACAAGGGGACGCAAATCCGGAGGCAAAACCGGAATAATATCCATGATCATCCAGGTCGGATCTATTCCCGAACGCCTGAATGCTTCGACAATCTTGAGCCGTTTGGACAGTTTTTGTCGCTTTGTCATAGAGCGAGTGGAACTGATATCAACCCTCAGTTCCTTATATACCGAATCGAGATCGATTTTCCTCAAAAGGTTTTTGATCGCCTCGGCCCCTATCCCGGCTTCGAATTTTGTCCCGTAAACCTCACGTGCTTCTCGATATTTTTCCTCGGATAGAAGTTGACTCTGGTTAAGATCCGTATCCTTGGGGTCGATCACAATGTAACTGTCAAAATAAATCACTTTTTCGAGACTTTTCAACGTCAAATCGAGCAAATTGCCGATCTTGCTCGGAAGGCTTCTCAAAAACCATATATGGGAACACGGCGAGGCGAGTTCGATGTGCGCCATCCGTTCCCTCCGTACCTTGGATTGAATAACCTCCACACCACATTTTTCACAAATAACCCCCCTGTGTTTCATCCGCTTGTACTTGCCACAGTTGCATTCGTAATCCTTTGTCGGTCCGAATATCTTAGCACAGAAAAGACCATCGCGTTCGGGTTTAAACGTCCGATAATTGATCGTTTCCGGTTTCTTAATTTCCCCGTGCGACCATTTTAAGATCTGCTCGGGAGATGCCAGGGAAATTTTAACCCCGGAATAAAGTCTTGGATCGGTTGGTTTCGTAAAAAAATCATATATGGTTTCCATTGATTATTTTCCCTCCATAAGGGTTATATCCAAACCCAAACTCTTCAATTCTTTGGTCAAAACCTTGAATGACTCGGGCAAGCCCGGATCTAATGTATTCTGACCTTTTACAATCTTTTCATACATACGAGTCCGGCCTGCCATGTCATCCGACTTTACGGTTAAAAACTCTTGAAGAGCATTCGCCGCTCCATAAGCCTCCATTGCCCAGACTTCCATTTCACCCAGACGCTGGCCTCCGAACTGAGCCTTTCCGCCAAGCGGCTGCTGCGTCACCAGTGAATATGGACCAATAGACCGGGCGTGAATCTTGTCATCGACGAGGTGATGGAGTTTCAACACATACATCGTACCCACGGTAATCTTTTCTTTAAAAGCCTCTCCGGTACGTCCGTCGTACAAGGTGGCCTGAGCAGCTGTGGGAAGCCCGGCCTCGGCGAGAAGAGATTTGATCTCATCCTCTTTGGCACCGTCAAAAACCGGAGTGGCCATGTGAACTCCGTCTTTATAATTCTTGGCATATTCATACAGGTCTTCATCATCAAAGCCGTCTATCATATTATGGGCCGACGGTTCAGAAAATATTCGTTTGAGTTTCTCTCGAATGAGATCCATTCTTTTTTCTTTCAGAAGATGGTTAAGCTGATCACCGAGGCCCTTGGCAGCCCAACCCAAATGAATTTCCAAAACCTGTCCCACATTCATCCGGGAAGGAACTCCAAGGGGATTTAAGATCATATCAACCTGGGTTCCGTCTTCAAAATAAGGAAGGTCTTCCTGTGGAAGAATTCTCGACACCACTCCCTTGTTACCATGTCGGCCTGCCATTTTATCACCCACGGACAGCTTGCGCTTCATGGCCACGTAAACCTTAACCATTTTGATGACGCCGGGAGGAAGATCGTCCCCTTTTTCGAACCGGGCGATATTTTTGTCAAAAGACTTTCTGCAAAGGTCGCATTGGTTTCTATATCGCTCAAGAATATCATGGACCTGTTCGGTCAGCTCGGGGCTTTTAAGTTCAATCCCCTCAAGTTGAGCCAAGGATATCTTGGCCAGCATCCCGGCATCTATCGTGCTCCCTTTTGCGATCAAAAGCTTCTTGCCTTTTTTCAAAGCTTTAAAACAGGTCTGCCCGACAAGCAATTTTTCCAGCTCTGTATAAACCACGTCCTTGATGACGGCAAGTTTATCATCTCTGTCCTTTTCAAAAACGGCAATCTTTTTCTCTTCGATAAAACGGGTACGTTCATCTTTCCCAACACCCCGCCGGGAAAACACCTTTGCATCCACAACAGTTCCATGCACACCGGGCGGCACCCGTAAAGAACTATCTTTAACATCTCCCGCTTTTTCGCCAAATATGGCCCTTAATAGCTTTTCTTCAGGGGAAAGCTGTGTTTCACCTTTGGGCGTAATTTTTCCAACCAGAATATCTCCCGGACTGACTTCAGCGCCAAGCCGAATAATACCGCTTTCATCCAGGTCTTTTAAGGCTTCATCACCCACATTTGGAATGTCTCGCGTGATATCTTCTTTGCCCAGCTTGGTATCTCTGGCCACGACTTCAAACTCTTCAATGTGGACAGACGTATACACGCCGTCCCGGTGAAGTCTTTCGCCCACCAGAATCGAGTCCTCAAAATTATATCCGCCCCACGGCATGAATGCCACCATTATGTTTTTGCCTAAAGCAAGTTCGCCCTTTTCCGTCGCAGGCCCGTCCGCGATAATCTCTCCGGCCTTTACTTTTTGTCCTATTCTGACAATCGGGCGTTGATTGAAGCAAGTGTTTTGATTGCTCCGTATAAATTTTGAGAGCTGGTAAACCGCCACAGGTATTTCTGAATTTTTATCGTCTTCGGGCTCATGTTTGATAACAATACGGGAAGCCTCAACATCTACCACCGTACCATCACGTTGGGCAACTACGGTAACGCCTGAATCTTTGGCCACCACGCCCTCAACACCAGTCCCCACCAAAGGCGCCCGGTTTACAAGCAATGGAACCGCCTGGCGTTGCATGTTCGATCCCATCAAGGCCCGGTTTGCATCATCATTTTCCAGAAACGGAATCAAGGATGCGGAAACGCTCACCAGCTGGTTGGGAGAAATATCCATCAGCTCGATATCTTCGGACTTGACCATCATGAATTCGCCTTCTACCCGTGAGGTGACCAGCGGCCTGACAAATCTTTTATTTTCATTCACAGGCGCATTGGCCTGGGCAATCGGGTGATCCTTTTCTTCAAAGGCACTGAGAAACTTGACATCCTGCGATACGGTTGCATCTTCTACGATACTGTATGGGGTTTCAATAAATCCATATTCATTAACCCTGGCATAGGTACCCAGAGAAACAATAAGGCCGATGTTAGGCCCTTCAGGTGTCTCTATGGGACAGATCCGTCCGTAATGTGACGGATGTACATCCCTGACCTCAAAGCCGGCTCGTTCACGGGTCAATCCCCCCGGCCCCAAGGCGCTTAAACGCCTCTTATGGGTTGTTTCGGAAAGCGGGTTGGTCTGATCCATGAATTGGCTGAGTTGGCTGGTCCCGAAAAATTCCTTAACAACGGCGGAAACCGGCTTTGAATTTGCGAGGTCGTGCGGCATAAGCGCATCAACTTCCTGGAGACTCATCCGTTCTTTAATCGCGCGTTCCATGCGGACCAGTCCGATACGATACTGGTTTTCCAAAAGTTCACCAACGGCACGGACCCTTCTATTCCCGAGATGATCGATGTCGTCAACAGCTCCCTGTGTATCTTTCAGCTTTACAAGAGTTTTAGCCGTGAGAAGTATATCTTCTTTTCTGAGTGTTCTTAAGTCGATGGAAGAGTTAATGCCCAGTCGAAGGTTAATTTTCATGCGGCCGACGCCGGAAAGATCATAATAGGAAGATTTGAAAAACATGTGGTCAATAAATTCCTGGGCCACTTCCAGGGTTGCGGGGTTGCCGGGTCGAAGTCTTCGATATATCTCAATAAGCGCGTCCTCTTTTGTTTCGACCTTATCCAAAATCAGGGTTTTGTGAATGGAGTCACTGCTGGTTACCCCATCAATGAGAAGAAGTTCAAATTCATTTATACCGGCATCAAGCAGGGCCTGAAAAATCTCTTGGGTAAAAACTTGGTTGCATGTTATAATGGTTTCTCCACTTTCAGGATCCACTATTGTTTTTGCAAATACTTTGTTAAAAATATCTTCAACACTTATGGGAATCAATTCCAAGTTAGCGGATTTAAGCTTCTTAATTGCAGATTTGGTAAACACGCGTCCTTTAAGAACAATTGGTTCCCCCGTTTCAGAATCTGCAATGTCACTGCTGGCACGCTGCCCTCGCAAGGCGTCCTCATTAAACTTTTTGAATATCCGTTTGCCTCGGACAACATATTTTTCTGTTTCATAAAAATAAGACAGAATATCTTCGGAGCTATATCCAATCGCTTTATAAAGGATTGTAATAGGAAACTTACGCCGCCTGTCAATTCGAATATGGACAATACCTTTGTGATCGATCTCCATATCGATCCATGATCCGCGTACCGGAATGATCCTGGAGGTGTATATCACCTTGCCGCTTGAGTGTGTCTTGCCTTTATCATGATTGAAAAACACTCCTGAAGATCTATGGAGCTGGCTGACGACAACACGTTCGGTTCCGTTTATGATAAACGTACCATTGTTGGTCATCAATGGAATTGTTCCGAAGTAAATCTCCTGCTCCTTGATATCACGAATATTCGTAACTCCGGTTTCCTTATCTATATCATATACCACAAGCCTGACCGTAATTCGAACAGGAATTTCGTAGGTCATTCCACGGTTTATACACTCCTTAATGCCGTGCTTAACCTCGGCGAATCTGTAAGATACGAATTCAAGGGAAGCACTTCCGGTAAAATCCTTTATCGGGAATACAGACTTAAATACGGCCTGCAAGCCGATATCTTTACGTTTTTCCGGGGGAACATCCATTTGCAAAAACCGGCCGTATGATTCCCGTTGAACCGAGATAAGATCAGGTATATCAATGATCTTTTCGATCTTGCCGAAATTTTTCCTTTTACGCTTATTTGCCAAAATCCTTTCTGACATGGCATCTCCGATATATAATATTTGGGTTGCGGGTTATGGGATCAAGGATATTTCGCACTGTGCCCTATACCCCATTATCTAGTGCCTGAACGAAAACTATCATAGTTTTCGTTCAGGCAATATCTACCAATTAATTATGTATTATTTTATTTCAACCTGCGCACCGGCATCTTCTAGCTGGGCCTTAATTTTTTCAGCATCTTCTTTGGAAATGCCTTCCTTGACAGGCTTTGGAACTTCATCGACCAGGGTTTTAGCATCCTTTAAACCCAGACCGGTAATCGCCCTGACTTCCTTAATAACCTGGATTTTCTTATCGCCGAACGTTGTAAGAATAACATCGAATTCGGTCTTTTCCTCCGCTTGAGCGCCAGCGGCCTCCCCGGGAACGGCAGCCGCTACCGCAACAGGTGCGGCTGCAGAAACACCGAATTTCTCTTCCATTTCCTTAATAAGCTCAGACAGTTCAAGTACCGTCATATTTGCTATAAATTCGATTACATTCTCTTTAGTAATATCTGCCATTTTATTGTTCCTCCATAATAACTCTCAATAAATGTTTTTTAATATTTGTATTGAAGATCAGGCCGCCTCTTTCTGTTCCTTAACGGCCTGCAAAAGATTTAAAAACTGCCCGGGTATCGCGTTAAGAACTTGGACAAAACCTGCCGGGACACTATTGATGACGGATAGGAATTGCCCCAAAAGGACCTCACGGGGAGGAAGGGCCGATATCGCCTTGATGGCGTCTAAATCGATTACCTTGCCGTTCATAACGCCGGTCTTAATTTCAAGCTTTTTATTATCTTTAGAAAACTTTATCAAAACCTTAGCGGGTGCAATCGGATCGCCATAGCTTAAGGCAACGGCACTCGGACCTTTAAAACATTCTTTTATTAATTGGACATCTGTCTCTTCAGAAGCTCTGATAAGAAGCGAATTCTTTGCCACTTTAAACTCAACATCAAACTCTCTGAGCCTCTTTCGCAAATCATTCATTGCTGCAACATCAAGTCCTTTACAATCCGTAACGATGACTACTTGGGACGATGCAAATTTTTCATGCAGACTTTTGACAATCTCTTTCTTTTTTTCCAGTTTCACAACTTACAACACCTCCTTCCTTAATCCGTTAAAACCGGAGGTAACAACTTATCAACATAAAATGTCTCAGTAGGCCGGCAATGCCGATTAAACACAAAATAAGTGAACCTACGGTCTTTGACAGAAATATTTTAGTTAGTGTCTATCCATAAACGGCATCTTTCGGCCTCCGGCGGCGTTCTCGTTCGTTTTCAATCCTCGAAATAGCGCGCTATGCCTGCGGTTGAAAACTCGCTCGAGCCTTGCCGGAAACCAAAATCTGCCATTTATGGATGGACACTGGTTTGGAAACAATATGCAAAATAGCCATTCGGGCTCTCTTTACCCGAACAAGTGCCTAAAATGAACAAAAGCCTGCCCTGGTTCGACTGGACGTATATTATTACCAAAAATGTGCGGTTTGCTAGGCTTGTAATCGTTTGAAACTGCACCAAGAATCCAGATCTGGGCCAGGGTTTGAAATGCCTATATGGAAGTAAACTATTTGATTAAGTCCTTGACACTAGCCGCATCTATCTTGATGCCAGGCCCCATAGTCGTTGAAATGGCGATACCTTTCAGATAAGTTCCCTTACTGGAAGCCGGTTTGAGACGAATGATAGTTTCTAAAAAGGCGGCTGCATTTTCCACAATCTTCTCTACTCCGAAAGAAACTTTTCCCATTGGAACGTGGACAATTCCGGCTTTCTCAACTTTGAAATCAATTTTTCCTGCTTTTAGCTCTTGGACCGCTCGCGCGATATCAAAAGTTACCGTTCCGGTTTTTGCATTGGGCATGAGCCCTCTGGGACCGAGAAGCTTTCCAATCTTTCCAACAGAACCCATCATGTCGGGAGTAGCAACAGCTTTGTCAAAGCCGAACCAGCCTTTTTTAATTTTTTCTATTAATTCGTCATTCCCGGAAAAATCCGCACCGGCGTCCAAGGCCTCTTTTTCCTTTTCACCTTTAGCAAATACCAGGACTTTTACTTCCCTGCCAAGGCCATTGGGCAAAACAACTGTCCCTCGAACCATCTGATCGGCATGCCTTGGATCTACACCCAGACGAACGGCAACATCAACCGTCTCATCAAATTGAGCATAAGATGAATCGATTGCTAATTTTACAGCATCGCTGATAATATGCTTTGCTCCAGCATTTACTTTTTTACTTGATTTTAAATATTTTTTACCCCGCTTCGGCATGTTTTTTCTTTACTCCTTGTTTACATGTTTAGCATTTAGGGTTAAGATTTACTCACAGCCCGTAACATCTTTCTTCAGACAACTTCAATCCCCATACTTCTGGCCGTTCCGGCAATAATATTAGAGGCGGCATTCAAATCATTTGCATTTAAGTCGACCATTTTTTGCATGGCAATCTCTTCAACCTGCTTTTGAGTGACGCTTCCGACTCTCTCACGTTTTGGATCACCGGCGCCTTTTGCTATTTTAGCCGCTTTTTTCAAAAGCACGGATGCAGGGGGTGTTTTGGTTATAAAAGAAAATGACCTGTCCTGATAAACAGTAATAACTACGGGTATGATCATACCCTCATCATTTGCAGTCCGGGCATTAAAAGCCTTGCAAAAATCCATTATATTGACGCCATGCTGACCCAGTGCAGGACCAATCGGGGGAGACGGATTGGCTTGACCGGCGGTTACCTGCAATTTTATCTGTACCATTATTTTTTTTGCCATTTTTTAACATTACTCCTGTAATTTTGCTGATGAATTCGACTTTTTACAAATATATTAAAGCTTTGTAACCTGCACGAATTCCAGTTCCACGGGTGTTGAACGGCCAAAGATGCTCACCAGAACCCTTATTTTACCCTTTTCCGGATTGACTTCGTCCACTGTTCCGTTAAAATTTTTAAAAGGCCCGTCTATGACACGGATCTCGTCGCCGATCTCGAAAAAATATTTCGGCTGTGGCTTGAGCTTGCCGGCTTCCATTCGATTCAAGATCCGTTCGGCCTCTTCATCTGAAATGGGGGTGGGCTTTTCCCGGCCCCCCAAAAATCCGGTCACCTTGGCTGTATTATTCACAATATGCCAGGTTTCATCATCAAGTTCCATCCTGACGAGTATATATCCCGGATAGAATTTTCGGGATGATGTTTTTCTTTTACCTTTGACAAGCTCCACAATCTCCTCGGTAGGAACCAGTATCTCGCCAAATTTATCGGTTTGAGAAAAGGATGTCACTCGCTCTTCCAGGGCAGCTTTGACCTTGCTTTCAAACCCCGAATAAACATGGACGATATACCATTTAAGAGCCACTTTTCTCTTCTCCTTAATTTAGTGAAGAACCACACGAATCAGGCTTGACAAACCCAAATCGGCCACTCCAAGAAAGCATGCTATGATCATCGTTAAAATAATGACAACAACGGTAGAGCTCAGCGTCTGCTTTCGTGTCGGCCAGACAACCTTTTTTAGCTCCACCTTTACTTCTCTTAAAAATTGAATTCCCTTGTTTATATAACTTTTAACCTTCCCGGGCTCGGCCTGGGTTTTGGTTAATGCTTTGGTCTGTGATGAATAGGGCCTTTTTTTGATCTCCCCGGCAGGACCTGTAAACAGCGTGGTCTTTTTAATGCCGACATCATTTTTTGACCGGGAGGGTATGGCCCCGGCGGCATTTCGTTTTTTCTTTTTCTTGGCGCTTGAAGTTTTTTTTCTTTGTAGCCGTGCCATTATGCACCCAAAATCGCAAAATTCAAAGCTGAAAATTTCAGGAAAATCTCATGGGGCTTCGTGTCATTCAAGCTTTGAGCTTTTTATTCAGAATAATTTGGCAGGCCAGGAGGGATTCGAACCCCCAACACCCGGATTTGGAGTCCGACGCTCTACCGTTAGAGCTACTGGCCTGCATGATACCTTTATAATAAATATAATTAACCGGTTATTTGGTCTCTTTATGTAGGGTATGCGTCCTGCAAAATCGACAATATTTGCTGAATTCCAATTTGTTTGGTGTTGTCCGTTTATTTTTTGTGGTCGTGTAGTTTCTTCTTTTGCACTCGCTGCACGCAAGGGTAACAATTATTCTCACCAGAAAACTCCTTCAACTATTACTCTAAGATTTCACTTACAACGCCTGCGCCAACCGTTCGTCCGCCTTCCCTGATGGCAAACCTCAATT
>JASFLX010000100.1:0-9799 GCA_050117895.1 Desulfobacterales bacterium
CTTGCTCGATTTTAAGTTACGGCCTTTCACGCCGGCAGCAGGGGTTCAAATCCCCTTGGGGACGCCACTGAAAATACAAAGCTCAGCAAGTCTATGCTGGGCTTTTTTTTGTTTGCTTGTTCCAGGACATCCCGCTTTTCAAGCGGGACAACATCCCGAGGGTCGACGTTGGAGATGCCGGAATAAATAATAAGAACAACCATTTATATGGTAAATGGCATGCTGGTTTTTTATGTGCGCTATATTTCCTTGAAAATCAGCAGTTGACATGCGGAATTTCAAGGTTTAAAATGGTCACATGATTCCCAGACCAGAACCCATCCGTCAAATTGAAGGTTCGTTTCAGATACACCCTATTACAGCCCTTCTCGGACCGCGGCAGTGCGGCAAGACGACCTTGGCACGGTTCATCGCTGATCAAGAGCCGTCCACTGTTTTTGATCTGTAAAACCCTGTTGATATCCACCGTCTTTCTGCTCCCATGCAGGCGTTGAAGGATCTCTCCGACCTGATAATAATAGACGAGGTTCAAAGAAAGCCGGAATTGTTCGAGCCGCTTCGGGTGCTTGTGGATCGATCAGACCGGAATGCCCGATTTCTGCTGTTGGGATCGGCATCGCCGCATTTAGTCAAGGGTGTTTCGGAATCTCTGGCCGGAAGAATCGGATTTGTTGATCTGGCAGGTTTTCAACTTTGGGAAGTCGGGGTGCAACATCGCGATCGATTATGGATAAGGGGTGGTTTGCCCAAAGCCTTTCTTGCCGATTCTGAGTATAGCAGCACTCAATGGCGTGAAAGCTTTATCCGAACGTTTCTTGAAAGAGACATCCCCCAGCTTGGCATCACCATTGCCGCGGAAACCCTTCGGCGATTCTGGACAATGGTGGCCCATTATCATGGGCAGGTGTGGAATGCAGCGGAGTTTGCCCGATCTCTTGGCACTGCTGAAAATACGGCGCGGAAATATCTCGATATCCTTACCGGTGCTTACATGGTTCGGGTCTTACCGCCGTGGTTTGAAAATCTGAAAAAACGCCAGGTCAAATCGCCCAAGATATATATCCGTGACAGCGGTCTGTTTCACAGTTTGCTCCAGGTTTCAACCCTGGCCGACTTGCGGGGGCATCCCAAAATTGGCGCGTCATGGGAGGGTTTTGCGCTGGAGCACATGATTCATGTTTTTCGAACCAGAGATGCTTATTTTTGGGCAACACACGCAGGTGCTGAACTTGATCTCATGGTGACGATTGCCGGTAAACGGCATGGCTTTGAATTTAAATACACAGATGCTCCTGGACGAAAGCGGTCGATGCATATTGCCATTGAAGATTTGGAACTGGAACATCTGTGGGTCATATATCCCGGGGATCAGAAATACACCCTTGACAGTAAAATTACCGCCATTCCTCTGGAGGAGATTTTGCAACTTGCTCAAACCGGGCTTAGGACTTGAGGTGACCGTTACGCCTAACCCATTATCTTGTATGATCCACGAGAATTTAGGAAAAGGGATCTGGAGCGAATGTACGGTTTGGATTTTGAAGGTTATGATCTGGTGGATTGAACGTCGGGAGGGTTGTTAATTAAGGTGATTGCTGGCTGTGGAGGTGTTAGAAGATTTATGTTAGTAGGCTGGTTAATGTATTTTTAAGATATCGTTTTCGTATCATAACAGATAACTGTCTGATGTTAAACAGCATATATAGCAGATATCGCCACATGCAAAAATATGAAAAGGCAGAGCCACAGAGACGCTGCCTTAATTATCATTTATATGTCCAATAAGACCCAACATTTTTTATTCAAGTGTCAAGTCAAGTCCGTCCTATAGCAACTTATGAATTGTCAATCTTTCCAATCATACCATCTGTCAAATACAAACTTTATCATCAAAATCAAAAGACCATTCGCCATCGGATAATTTCTTTTTTTACTCCGCGTCCAAAACCTTCCGTACTTTAAATGCAAAATCGCGCTTATCCAGTGGCTTTTCAAGGTAATCGGCAGCACCTATCTCCCTTGCTTTTTCTTCATCTAACTTTTCGCTGAATCCGGTGCAGAGAATAACAGGAATATCCGGTCGTATGTTCAGGATTTCTTTTACCAGCTTGTCGCCGGTCATTTTAGGCATGGTTAGATCGGTTATTACCAAATCGAATTGATCCGGTTGGGAACGAAATAGCGCTAACGCTTCAATCGGGCTTGTGGTCGATTCTACCATATATCCCAGTCGTTCAAGCCTTTGACGACCCATTCTTAGTATGGATTCTTCATCATCAATAAAAATTATCCTCTCTTTACCCGTCGGAAGATCTTCGTCAGTAGTGATTTCTGGAAGAGGCTCGGTTTCAACGATTGGAAAAAAGACTTTAAATGTTGCCCCTTTCCCGATGCTGCTATCTACGAGAATTGTACCATCGTGATTCATAACGATTCCGTGTACCACGGCTAAGCCCATTCCTGACCCTTTACCAACCTCTCTCGTAGTAAAATAAGGATCAAAGATACGATCTTGAATTTCAGGATCAATACCATGCCCGGTATCATTTACAGTCAGCCGGGCATATAGACCCGGAGATAACCCATAGTATTGAGCTGTTGATTCTTCCAAAGCAACCTTCTCCAAAATGACTTCAATAACGCCATCTTCATCTTCAACAGCTTGAGCAGCATTAGTACAAAGATTTATCATTACTTGATTAATTTGAGTAGGGTCGGCTAAGATTACTTGTGATTCCTTAGTAATATTGCTACGAATTTCTATGCTGGTGGGTATTGAAGACCTTAATAATTTCAGTGCCCCTGTAATAACAGAATTGATATTTATCGGCTTTCGTTCCGGGCCTGTCTTTCGGGCGAAACTGAGGAGCTGACGTACAACATCTTTTGCACGGAGACTGGCTGTTCTGACTTCTTCCAAATTGAGTCGGGCCGGATTCCATTCCGGCACGTCGTCCATTGCCAACTCAGTATTTCCGAGAATAATTCCCAAGATATTGTTAAAATCGTGGGCAATTCCACCCGCCAAAGTTCCAATTGACTCCATCTTATAAGCCTGTCGGAGTTGGGCTTCGAGTTCTTTTTGTTCGGTTATGTCATGAATTATGGAATACAGAAGCTCCTTGCCGTGTAATTGAATCGGGCCACTGTATACTTCAACATCACGGATATTTCCATTCGACAGACGATGTTGGAAATAAAAACGTCGGCGCTGTTCCTTTTTTGCTCGTTCCATTTCCTGAAACACTTGCTTCTTTGTGAGCGTATTAATATTTGTTATTTTTTTAGTGGTAAGTTCTTCATGACTCCAGCCATAGTAGGAGATTGCCGCTGGATTGGCATCGACGATATCCCCACTTTCCGGATTAATTAGAAGCATTACCGAGTGATTGTTTTTAAAAAGACTCTTATATCGTTCCTCACTTTCCTTCAACGCCAACTCTATCTGTCTGCTTTTTATGGTTTCCCTTTCAAGTTTTTTGACTCTTTGTTCTAATTCTTCATATGTTGGTTTCCTATCCATTAGAAAAACCTCCATCTGATAAAAACGTAAAATCTCACACCATGGTATCGCTCAAAAATTAAGCATGAGCCTTTATACGCTAAATAGGGCGTACCTTCTAAATTATGCTATATTTTATATTATGGCAGAATGAAATAATTTATAAATAACATGGAGGAGGCAAAAAATTCAATTCTTTTGATTTTTTGGTAAGAAAGGCACGGATTCAGATCCGATTGGGGAAATACTGGGTTTATGAAAAACCATTATACCATACTTTTATTCGATGGCCTCCGGTTTGAGATACCTTGCACCCAAAATGGTATGTTTGACTAAAAAAACGGCAGGACCTCGCTGGAGACCCTGCCTTTATATATATTATCCGCTTAGCGGTTGTAGTCCAGTTAATAACCTGTTATATCAAAATCCGCCATGACCGGATCTACAACTTGCACGAAGCGGCTACTTTGTTTAAACAAGTGTTAATGTAGTAAGCAATGGCCAGTATGGTAATGGTCGTTCCTATCATGATGCACCTCCCGTTATTTTATCCGTTCACTTATCCCTGAACGTCTATTTCCAATTTATATCCAAAATACTTTATAGGGTGATCGCATTCGATATTTAAATCACGTGTATCTTCATGTTCTACGTCCTGATTATCTTAAATTTATCGTAGTCTGTCTTTATTATAATATAAGCTTTTTAAGTAGTCTTAGGGACTAATTTTTACTCTGTATATGATAATATGCCTGGAACGTGAAAATGCAATACGGGTTAAATGAGGTTATAATAATAGGTTGTAACTATCATATAAAAAGGGTAGAGGTTTCAATTATGCCTTAAAAATGGCTTTAGCAGACGGCATTTGGAAAAATTGTATGGAGAGAAAAACATCGGTTTACCATTCATCTATTACATTTCTAAAATTCCCCAAACTTGTCGTATATAAACGTTACTGAGTCGCTATCATCCTCACATTAGACCCCTCATCGTCTTCCATTTGCAAAAATATCGCTGTTTTTTTAATGAGATGTTAGTTATTTGTAACTGAAGATTTTGGCTTAAAATGTTCAACCAGGATTGAAATAAAGAAGCAGACGGCTGCCACCATGATGATTGAGGCACCTGAGGTTAGATTGAAATGGTAGGAAAGCCAGAGTCCGGTTGTGGTAAAGAGGAGGTTCAGGAGGACAGCGTAGATCATCATCCTTGAGAGTGATCCGGAATACTTTTCTGCGATGTATGGGGGAATGGTGAGCAGGGCGATGACGAGTATCAGGCCCACAACCTGAACAATCATAACCACCAGAAGGGCGATCATGGCGATCATGGAAAAGTAGAGAAATCTCACCGGGACCCCCCGGACCTTTGCAAATTCCTCATCGTAGGAGAGGGAGACCAGATCGTGGTAGTAGTATCCCACGAACAATACTACCACGCCATCCAGTATGAGCATGAGCCAGAGATCGGATGTGGGGACCGTGAGAATACTTCCAAAAAGATAGCTCATCAGGTCTACATTGTAGCCGGGGGTAATATCAAGCAAGATCACACCCAGAGCCATTCCCACCGCCCAGAGCACACCAATGATAGTATCTGCCCTCTGTTTGGCCCTGAGGCTCACGGCGGCCATAATAACAGCCATTAAAAGGGCGAACCCCATGATTCCCCAGAGATAGGAAAACCCGAAAAAGAAGGCCAGACCGATGCCGCCGTAGGCGGCATGGGCAATGCCTCCGGACAGGAAAACGATACGGTTCACCACAACCAGGGTTCCGATTATTCCACACATGATGCTTGCCAGGAGTCCGGCCAAAAGGGCATTTCTCATAAATTCGAACTGAAGCGCTTCAATCATCTCAATCCTCTGTATGCTCAGGAAGGACACGGTGGGGCAATCCGTGTCCGATCAATTCCACCGGGCAGTGGTAAGCCATTTCCAGCATATCCTTGGTAATTTCCGGGGTATCGTGACAGAAGAGTTGCCGGTTGACACAGGCAACGGATTTGGCATGGCTGGAAAGGACCATGGCATCGTGGGAGACCAAAACGATGGTTACGGTTTTGTTGAGTTCCAGCAGGTAGTCATAGAAATCGGTTTGACCCTTTGTGTCCACGCTGGACATGGGCTCATCCAGAAAGAGAATTTCCGGTTCCGATACCAACGCCCTGGCCAGAAATACCCGCTGCCGCTGCCCCCCGGAGAGGTCATCCATCCTCCGGGAGCGAAAATGCCACATTTCCATCCGCTTTAACGCTTTCCGAACATTAGATCTGTCTTTCTTTGAAAAGGGCCGCCATCCGCCACCCCCTTTAATTCCGCCCATACGCACGACATCCTGGACGGATATGGGGAACCCCCTGTTCACATGGATGTCCTGGGGCACATAGCCCATTCGGGAAGCTGTTTTCCTGGATTGGGCTCCGAAGATTCGGATCGTTCCACTATCGGGTTTGAGTATCCCCAGCATCAATTTTATAAGGGTGGTCTTGCCTCCTCCATTGGGCCCGATCACGGCTAAAAAATCTCCCTGGCGAATATCAAGATTCACATCCTGGAGCACCGTTTCTCCATTATAGGCAAAGGCTACATTTCTTATCTCGATAATCGGATTGCTCATATTCGCTTCTCTATTTCAGGGCAGCCTTGAACTTGTCCGCTACTTCTCGCAGGTTCGCCATCCAGTCCTCTGCCAGCGGGTTGGCAAAGATCACCTGACCACCGATTTCTTTGCCCACCAGATCGGCGCTTTTGGTTGAAAACTGCGGTTGGACAAAAACGACCGTGATGTGGTTTTCCCTGGCATGTTCGATCAGTTCTTTCAACCGGGCCGGCTTGGGGTCCTTGCCCTCGATCTCGATGGGCACTTGCTCGATTCCATAAGCGCGGGCAAAATAGCCCCAGGCCGGATGGAACACCAAAAACCGGAGTCCTTGTTTATCCGCAAACGTGGTCTTCAATTGCCCGTCCAGTTCATGGATTTTGGAAACGAATTCATGATAGTTGGTCTGGTAAACGGTTCCATGGGATGGGTCGAATTGCTGAAAGGCAGACAGAATCGTGTATGCCTGCATCTTAACCAAAGGCGGAGACAGCCAGATGTGGGGGTCAAGGATGCCGTGATCGTGATGCTCCCTCTGATCATGGCGTGCATGTGCCGCCATGGGGATCTTCTCAATGCCGTGATCCGTATGAACCACTTTCATTTGCGGATTGGCTGCGGCAATTTTTTTCAACCAGACCTTTTCAAATGGAACGCCAATGGAAAAATAGATCATGGCCTTTGAAACATCGGCCAATTGTTTGGGTTTGGGCTCGTACGTAACGGGACTCGTGCCGGGCTTCACCATCACCCGGACATCCACCAGGTCTTTGCCGATTTGTTCTACAAAATACTTCTGAGGTAAAATGCTGACAAAGACTTTGGTGGGATCTGCGGCCTGCACCCATCCCGGGAAAATAAATCCCACAAACACTATCGCACTTAAAAGAGACCAAGCGATTTTAAAATTTTTGATCATTTTTGAATCCTTTTACGAAAAAAGGCTTTTGATCCAGATCCTATGTGTTTTTAGTCCGTCAGCGTCTTTAAAAAATTTTTCCTGAAAATGGCTCCGTAACTAGTGCAAACACTCGCAAACAAGAATATTTTCTTTACACTCGTTGCATAACTTCACAGAGTGATCCACCGAAAAATCATCCCAATGGCGTTTCTGGTTTTTGGTTAACATACCGGAACCTTTGCAGAGGGGACACACGCTCCCCAGTGCCCCGAGGATAGCCGAACGGATAAACTCAGACCGGTTTGGTATGTTTTTAATCGCGGTGTAAAGTTCGTCATCCACTTTGAAGGTGATGATGCTCTGTTTTTTATTCATTTTATCTACCTCTCATTGAAAGGGGGTCCCGTATATCTCTTAGGAGCACCCAAGATCGTTAATACATGGTAATACATTATTGCCTCGTAATACCTTCAGGTCAAGGAAAAAAAAGAGGCTCGGACTTGCGCGTGCTAAAGCCCTTCAAACAGTCCGTCGGTTTCCAAGAGAAACACGTCATCGCACCGCCGCATTAAAATCAAAACCGTTTACCATGAGGGTTTTCCCACAAAAAATTGACATTACTAAATTACCGATTATAATAAGAATGGTTAACAAAAATTTTGTTTTTTTACAGAGAACAAACGAATAGAAGGAGGTTACAATATGGCAAATTGTGCAGAAATGAAGGTCGGGGATATTTATAAATGTGAAACCTGTGGGTTAGAGCTCCAAGTGACCCAGACATGTTCCTGCGGGAGTGGCGGTGAAGACGCCTGTAGCGTTCCCCTCCAGTGCTGCGGAAAAGAGATGGAAAAAAAGTCGTAATGCTATCGACAATACAAGAAGGGGGGCGGGAATTGAGAACGTTTTCGCTCCCTTTATTCTTTTGGGTAAGATGCTTCCAAACTTAACCGTTTGGGGCCCTGTTTGATGATGAATTCATTTTCAACCGTTTCCCAAATCCAGCCCGAAAGACCATAACCTCCCACAGGTTTTGACACAAAAGCGTCCACCCAGATTTCGTAGACGGTGGTACATTCCCATAAATTTCTTCCCGCGTTATTTGGTAATTTGCAGTGAATCAGTACCCCGGAAGTATTCAACACCTCACCATTATATGCAGTCCTGTCAAAACATATCGATTTGACTTATTTTATAACTGTATTACAGTAAAAAGTGATGGAATATTAAGATAGAAAGAGAATATAATAATCATGAAAGAAAGGAGTGTGAGATCATGTACGATAAAAAAGAATTGTGTGAAAAAATCAGAGAATTGTACCCGGATATCGGTGAATGCGGCATCGATGTTGACGTGGATTTTGATGAAGAGCAAAAATCATGGACGGTAAATCTTAAAAAGGACCATATCGAGTTAAAACACTTTCTGGAAAATCAGGACGCCGAATTGTGCATGGAAGGAAAACAGTGCGTGAGTCTGGGTCTCGAAATTGCCCAGCTCAAAGAAAATATCGCAAAAATTTAGGTCGTCTTGTAGAATACCGATAATCCATTTCATACGTCAAACTATTTTATCGGGAAGCGGAGTTTAACCCGCTTCCCGGTTTATTAATCCAGCAAAAAATAAGTTTAATTTTTTCTATTTTCTGTAACCCCACACGGCATAAATGGGATCTGAGTCCATTAATTCCGGAAAGTATTTATCATTGGTGGGCCTTGGCAAACCTCTGATGGAATAGGTTTCTAAGTCTGTGAACATTCCGCTTTTCTGAAAATATTCCATGACCAACCCCATGCGCTCGAATTCATGAAGCTCCATCCAGACATTGATCACTTTTTCAGGGAACCATCGATTGGAAAATGTTACGATAAAAACACCTCCCGGTCTCAAAATCCGACCGATTTCCTTGAACACCGTTTCAGGATCGATAAGATACTCTACGGAAACTGTACATACAACTGCATCATACGATTCGGTTTCATAGGGCAATATGGGTTTTTCATTCAGGTCATGAACAACCCAGTCCGTTAGCTCATTATTTTTTGACAGCTCTTTTTCATTTAAACCCAACCCTGAAAGCTGTTTCAATCGTAAGCCTTGGGACAGGTGAGATTTCCAACTACTCATCAAATCCAGCACCCTCATTCCGTCACGGACAAACCGACCGTAAAGATCTGTTACAACTTGAATCGCCCGATCATCGATATGCTGAACGAATCTTGGTTGTTTGTAAAACGCAAGGTCCGTCCGGTCATCTTCTCGTTGAAAGGGGTTTTCCAATAAAAAATCCGTGGGTTGTCCTTCCCAACGGGACTGCATACCCGGTCCGTCGGCCATAATCTCCATCCAGTCATTACATCTGCCGCCCCGTTCTACAGATTTGAGCCTGGTCCCTTTTACAAATGCTTTGAGTTGAATCCGTCTGCTTGCCAGGGGGTGGTTAAAATCGACTTTCAACATACCGTTCTCAATGCCCACACAGCGAAAGGGCTGAAGATTTTGAGGAAAAACTCCGGCGACACCACTTAGAAGTCCTTTGGGATAGAACCGGCCCATACGGGGTTGGATTTCTTTATTCGGAACAAACCGGCGATTAAATTGTCCGTCTTTGATTTCAAATGTTTTTTTAAGATCATATTCGGGGACAATGGATCCCGGGCTGAACTCGACCTGAACCGCTTGGCCCACGGATTTACTTTCCAATTTGTTGTATAATCCTTTGGGCAAACAATCCCTCCAAAAATTAACATTAAAGGCTTCGTATTCCTCGGTATGGGTCGCCTCTGAGC
>JASFLX010000101.1:0-9742 GCA_050117895.1 Desulfobacterales bacterium
TCCGACATTGTAGGTATTGTTGTCGTGGGGAAGATCAATCAGGCAGACCAGCGCAGCAAGCATGTCTTCGATATAGAGAAAATCACGAATAGATGTTCCGTCTCCCCAGATTTCCATTACAGTTCCGCGGCGAATATGTTCAAGCATTGCAGGGATCACACCGAATCCGCTGCGAAAGGGTTGACCTGGACCATATATATTGGAAGGACGTACGATGGTTGTGTTTATTTTGGGGAAGGCGGAAAAAGTTCTTAAAAATGTTTCTATCGCAACCTTTCCGGCACCGTGAAAGGAAAGCGGATTAAGCGCATGGGTTTCATTTACGGGACTGTATTTGGGATTTCCGTAAAGCGTTCCGCCCGAGGAGATAAAAATCATGTGAAGATTTTTATAGTTTTGGAGAATATCCAGAAAGCGAAGGGTCGGGGTGATATTTTTATCTGCCTCCAGCAGCGGTTGCCTTGAGGAGCTGCCCGGAGTGGTGGAAGATGCAAGGTGAATGATGGTTTTGCATTCCGGTAGCACCCGTTCAAGAATTTTTCTATCATCCATGCCGCCCCGGTGTAAGACCATATTGGGTTCCATTAGCCGGGAGGGAAAGTGCCTTGACAGGATATGCACATTAAATTTTTTTACACAAAGACATCGAGCTAGAGCCGTACCGATAAATCCTCCTCCTCCCAATAACAAAATGTTTTTGTCTCTCATCTGTTTCGCCTCAACAGGTCATGGTATGCTGTAATATAGCGTCTGGCGCAATCGTCCCAAGTTCCGATATTTTTCAGAGCCCAAGAGCGGGCGGATTCCCCGGCCCGGCGGACGGCTTCATGAGTATTGAAAAAAGATATTGCGTTTTTAAAATCTTGGGGATCGGATACTATCCAGCCGTTTATCCCATGCTTAACTATATCCAGATGAGCGGGTATATCGGAAGCAATGATCGGAAGGCCGGCGGCCATGGCCTCAAGCATTACCTGAGGCCTTCCTTCATCGTGCTGGCTGAGAGTTATCAATCCCGAACAGAGGGGAAACCATTTGTTCATAAGTTCATTTGGGCTTACCGGGCCACGATAGTCAACCCACTCCGGTATGGAAAGCGTTTCCTGCATTGGGCCGAACAGATGGAGTTCATGATTTTTTTCAAATAGATATTTTCCCCAGCTGAATAAGGGGCCGAGTTTTTTTTCGGTCAGGCGCGTAACGGCAAGCCATTTAAGTGTTTCGTCTTTTTGCGGCCTTCTTTTAATGCTGAACCATTTTTTGTCTACTCCAAAAGGAACCGGTCTTATTTCTGCAATATCTCCGAAGGACTTTTTCAGTGCCGGTGCCATCCAGTCGGCATTCGGTGTAATGATGCATGCTCTTTGGTTGATGACTAGTCTCAGCAAAGATGTCATTCCCGGCAGCTTGAGCAATCTAAAATCACTTCCCAACACCGATATGACGGCAGGGATTGAAGAGCTCCAGAGGGGTATGGCGTTTTGAAGCCAGTGAATATGTGCAACGTCATTATTGTGTTCACGATGATACATATTTCTCAAACTTAACAGCAATCTTATTATCGTGATCACTGCAAAAGGGCCTTTGGTGCGCAACATATGTGCTATTCCACCCTGCTTCATCAGTCGGTCCAGCCAATCGGCTTCTGATGCAGTTGAGATATTTCTGGTCTTAGACGGCAGTTTGCCTGGGGGGACCCATACCCTCAGGTCAATCGTATTGTTATTGCTCAGTGCTTTAATAAGATTGGCTGTAAATGTTCCGCGCCAGTCTTTTTCATCAGCGGGGTAGGAAGTGCTTACCAACAGAAGTTTTAATCGATCAGACTTATCAAGTGATTTCATATTTTATATATCATCTTACTATGCGATCATATAGGTTTTCAATTTGTTTTGTATTTTGAGAAGGGTTAAATAATTTTGAGGCTAATTGAAAACTGTTTTGACTGAACTGATGAATGAGTTCTTTATTATCAATAAATTTTTTCATCGTATTTGATAGTGAAAGATGATCATGGGTTTTGATAAGAAAACCGTTGACTTCATTTTTAACGAATTTATCATAATACCCTGTTGCAATTACCGGCCTGCCGGTTGACATGGCTTCAATAATATCTCTTCCCCATGGATCATTGTTAAGCGAGGGACGAATTA
The DNA here is from genome assembly GCA_050117895.1 of Desulfobacterales bacterium. Taxonomy (GTDB): domain Bacteria; phylum Desulfobacterota; class Desulfobacteria; order Desulfobacterales; family UBA11574; genus S5133MH16. Next base: position 2,154 of record JASFLX010000101.1, read on the forward strand.
ATACATGAAAATTTGAAAAAAAACTTGGCGGAACATGAGGGGTAGGTTCTAATCTTTTGAAATATTTTTGAATGTTGAGGGAACAAATTTGCTTTAAAAAAAACTCATGGTTTTTTTCATCGGGCATTCTTTTTTTCGAATTAAAACCCATTATATTTACTTTAAAGTCTTCATGAGAGTAAGTTTTAGCTAGGTGTCTGACAGCATTAACGAGCAACCTGAAACCTTTGTCTTCGGTGAGGCTTCCCATGGCAAGAAATCTTATCTGTTTCCCTGCCGGAACGGGTTGCTGGTCCAATTTGTAGAAGTTATATATAATTTTTATTTTTGCATTTGTAAAGGGACGTGCTTCGTTCTCAGAGATACAAATGAGATGTTTTATGCACGGATCAATGAAAATATCTGAATAAAAATTTCTGAGAAAGGATGATGATATTTTAGGGAGTTGCTCTCTGATGTGCCATACAACCGGGTAGCCGTGCTTTTTTGCATAGTAGTAACCGAATAGACCCACAAGAGAATTTATATGCACCAAATCTACTGAGAGTCCGGGAATTTTATTTATTACGGATGCTTTTTTTAGATAAAACCTGATAAAGTCAAAAACGATCAACATGCCGTAGCAGATGCTCAAAAATCCAGGATAAACGAAGGCGGAACTTTTGAAAGGGAACTTTTTGAACATATTGTTTAGAAAATGGCCGATACGAAGTTTGTATTTTAAATTAAACGAGTTTCCCATTGACGGAAAATGGTGAACAACCGTGTCGACATTTATTTGAGAAAGCATGTCAATGACAATTTGATTTTTTGATGGAAAAAGAACTGTTGGTGTGTATTTGCTTCGGTCAAGCATTTGAAGCAAAACAAAAAGTGACTGAAAGCTTCCGCCGATACCGGCGTTTGGTTGTATGTACAAAATTCTTTTTTTCATTTGCACTTCATCATAACCGATTCCAGCAGTTATTGGGATAATAATTGTTCATATATTCGAATTTCGTCATTATTCCGGAATCGATCATTATGCCACAAAATTGTAAAATCACCATTAAACATTTTACATCTTGACTTTAACGTATTCATATAATCGAATGCTTTATGAGTGGGCCCCAGATTCATAAATCTCTTGTCAATAACCGAACAGTCCATCGCAATAAGAGGTCTTTCTTTAATATTTAGCTGTTCTTTTTTAATAAGATCAAATAAGGTGTATTCATAACAGACCCCACATCTGAATCCTGAATGTTCTGCGTAACCTAAACTGGAATCATATTTTAAACCGTTCATATCCCAAAACCGCCAGGTAACCGGAACGTGGGTTCGAAGGAAATGTTGACGACCACCAGTGATGTTATTCCATGGGACAACGGCACTGAGATTGCCATATTCCTGGTTCCAGATGTCCATGCGTATCGCTGACGCATAACTTGGATGAAATCCTATTTCATGACCCCGATCGCATATTTTATTTATAATGGTTGTTACGGCAGGGTGATCAAGTGGGTAGTATAAGGGATCAAATCGAGTTCCTCTTCCCCCCATAAAATAAAATGCAGATTTTAAATTATATTTTTCGGAAAGATCCATGATTGAATCAAAGGTGTTGTATGGGTCCAGGGAGGGGTCCCTTTTAACTTTAAAATAGTTTATCAGATTTTGTAACGCAAGCTGTAGATTCTTACGTAATATTAAATCTGCTCCGAGTTTGCGCAGCAGCTGTGAGGGCTTTAAAAAATACAAGTTAAATGGAATGTCGACATCATGAGAAGGCAATATTCGAAAGAAATGTTTCTTGCGTTTGAGGTTAGGGCAAAATTTATTAATTAAGTTAAATAAAATCTCGACATATTCATTGATAATGGGTCGGTCCAGAAAACCTTCCTGAAAAGAAATTGAAGCGGTTGCCGGAAATCGCCCATCGATGTTTTTATCTTTATTAACGACTTCTTCATATCTGGTAAGCATAAAAAAGGCACTACCGAAAATATCCAGAGGACTATGATATTTTGAATTGTCAATGTTGCCGTAAATAACCGGGATATTCTTATGAACAACCGTGCAATCAATATTATATTTAGAAATATCCCAGATCGGCAGAGGTCGGTAGGGTAGGGTTTTTTCAGTGAGCCAGTCTTCAGGTTGCGTTTGAAAAAGAATATCAGGTAGTAATATTTCTGTATTTTTACTCCTATCAGTAATCAACCAGTCTTTTCTTGCCTGAAATTTTATTTCAAATTCAATTCCAAGGAACTCCTTAAAAAGCACACTAGAAATATATTCTCTCTCTTTCTTATAATTATTGTTACAAGATATTATCAGCATTTTTTGAATTTTTTTTTTAATTTTGAATGGTCTCGAATTTATTTTTTTGATTTGAAAGTATGGTGTTTATTTTGTACTGAAGGCCCTTGGAAGTATTCCGCCATTCATTAAGTTTAATTATTGTCTGAGAATTTTTAACGTCTTTAATATACCTCCTTTTAGAAAATAGGAGATGCTTAGTGAAATAAACTTTTTCAAAGATGGTTTTATATCCGATATCCATACATCCGTTTCGACCGGCCTGTAATTGAAACGTTCTATGAATCCTTTTATTTCGGCAAACAGTCTTTGTCTGTTTTGTGACATGGTCAGTATCGCGAACAATTCATCCATAATCCACCGATACATAAGGCCTATTTTATATTCTGAAATTTTCTTAATCGGTTTATTTGTTGCAAATCTCATTAAAAAATCAGGATAGTCCAATCCGGAAGAAATCGTCAGTTGAGTCGTACCCCAGAATTTTGGATTTATTTCAATCAAATAATAACGTCCTGAATCGCTGTCTTTAATCCAATCCATTTCAATAGGACCCGTCCATTTCAATTCTTTAATAATTTTTTGGGTATATTCTTTTATTTCCGGAATATCATTGGTTATATTGACAAGTCCGCCCCCACCGTCAAGCCAGGCGGTAAGGATTCGTTCCTGGGTAAGCATCCCAACTGTTTGTCCTTTGATAACAAAGGATGTTGAATCAAAGAGTTGCCCGGTAATTTTTTTCTGTATGATTGGGAATTCTCTTTCAACACCAGTTACGATTTGCGGAATTCTTCTTTTATATTCTTCTAATAGTTTTTCAGCTCCGTCAGAACAAGTCCATAGGCCTTCGGAGGCAAAGGAGTCCGGATTTTTTATTACTACCGGGAAATTTATCTGGTTTGCGGCGGCAATTAAATCATTTAAATTTTTTATCACAAATGTTTTTGGTACAGGAACACCAATTGATTCGGCCCATAACATACAATTTATCTTGTTATGCACATGCCAGATTTTTTCATAGTTTTCTATAAGCGGTTGAGAAAATATAGCAATGTCATTTTTATATTTGGAAAGGAAATTTGAATATTCTGTTCCTGCCGGAATGATAAAATCGTACTTATGAAATTTTAAGAGATTGATAAACTCGTGTAAAAATTTATCCTCATCGTTTAGTCTCGCTAGACAGTGAACCTTACGGACATATTTTGATTTAAAGAGAAAAGGCAGTTTTTGATTGATTGCGTTGGTGTATGTCACAATATCACAGAGATAGCCGTTACGGCTTAAAGAACGGATTATTGCGAGGCCGTTGCGTGATTCACCATTTAAAATTAAAACCTTACAGTTAAAAACTGAGTTCTGATTCATAAAAGAAATTTAGAAAATATTAAAAAAAATGATTTACGGATTGATTCTTTAATGAGGCAATGATTTTATCGAAAGATATATCATTTCCTTTTTCCCATATGAGTTTTCCTGAATTTAGAGATAATTGATCGAATGCTACTTTTTCTTTTAATTTTGCAAAACCGTTGCACTCAGAGCCTGAAACAAATAAATTCGGTGCTTCGCTAATTACTAAGGCTTCGCAGAGATTACCGATATCCGAAGAAACGCCGTTTCCCATGGTTACGTTTAATCCCCATTTTTTTGCTATGCTTGCAAGTCTTAGACACTCCGAAATGCCTGGGTGTTTAAAAAGTTTCAATTTGACAGCTGAACAGCCGATATTTTTGGCTCTTCGTATATCGGCATCATTATATATTGATTCATCCAGCATTACGGGAATAGAGGTTTTGCCGCACAATACTTCGGTGTCCTTCCAGGCATTCCGGTTCATTGGTTGTTCTAACCATAACGCTGCTCCGGAGTTTGCCTGTTCCAAAGACCGGCAAAACTTTTCAGCCTTTTTCAGGGTGTATGCCTGGTTTGCATCAAATCGAAATGTGCAATCCAATCCATCGAACTCCTTGAGCACAAACTGACCCGAGATCAGATCCGCCTTAAGGTTTCTTCCAATTTTCATTTTGAAATGCTTATACCCTTTTTTCAGGCCGTTCGTTATTTGTTCGGCCATGTTAAGCCTGCTCGTGCTGGCGCTTACGGAATATACAAGTGGTATGGAATTGAGTTTACATATCTTATCAGTCCATTCGGGGAATTCTGTTGCTGTAGCAATTGCTGAGGCAGCAAAAGCATTATCGGGGAAATAGGGTAGCAATTTTAGTATGATCTCTTTTTTTGACAGCCCTATGAGTTTGGGAATAATTCCTTTTACGAACTGGTACATGGTTTCTAATGTTTCGCTACCATACCCGGGTAGAGGCACAGCCTCTCCGAGTCCAAATTTTCCATTATTATCGGCTGTGCAAACCCAGAAGGAAGAGATGCTGGTTACTGTGGTGAAGGATAATTTATAAGGTTTAACCAGATTTTTGGTTATGATGCCGAATTCTATGGAATTGATTGGCGCCACCGCCCCTCCTTAATAATTACGGATTCGCTTTTTTGCAATCGCTTTTAATCGTTTCTGACGCTCACTAACTACCATTCGGCGTTTATTTAAAGACTCCTCATGACTTTTTGAGGGACTAACCACATATCCGACTGGATTATATTGTGTAAAATGCCCACCCTTCAGTGCGTCTGTAAGTCTGGCTACAGCAAGCTTGGATGAATCATGAATAAGAAATTTAAAATTTTCAAATACATCGGATTCATTTAATATTTTACCTTTATCCATATAGCCGATAATCGGTTTTGATATGACGGTATGATGTCGGATGAATGAAGTGACCATTCTGATATGAAGGTTTTCCATAGAACCTATCTCTTGGAAAATTAACGGTGAGACCATGATATCGGAAAAGAAATAATCGCCCCGTCGCAGATACCTTGTTCGTTCCAGAAATGTTTGATAATTGGTCCTTGTTTTATGATAATCATTCATTGAAACGGCAACCGGCACTATCGCATCGTGGTCCATTAGCTGGTTGTGAATTTTATAAAAACCATCAGCCTTTCCAATTTTGCATCGATAGACATCGTCAATATCTATTTTATTCGGACATGAGTCACATGCAAGACAATGAAAAAGCTTCATTTTGCTTACGTCAATTATGTTTGCAGCCATTTGTTTGCTGTTCGTTTCTATTAGCTGTTCTACACAGGCCCGGCCAATGCCGCTTGATTCGTCTTGGAGAATAACAAAAAGGATGCGCGGCTTATCAAGCAGTTTTCCTTTGTGGTTGTATTTTAGGAGAAGGTTTGCCAACCGACGTCCGACTCCCCTTGCCGTATTGATACCATATTCGTCATTGATAACACTACCGATATCACCTGCTACGCAAGTCCCACCGTATTGAGATGTTGTATCACTGTCATTGCCCACGGCAATAAAACCCAGTGAAGTCATATCCAGTATCTGATAGATCAGTGTGGTTTCCTGACCGCCGTTTCTTTTTGCGCCGATACTGATTCCGCCAAAAAGTTTTCCACGGAGCATACAGGAAAGCTCTTTATCCCTTTTTAACATGTCTATCAACTCCTGAACAAGACTTCCTCTGTCACCGAAATAAACAGGTCCCGAAAGAAGAATGGCATCAGCTGAAACAAGTTCTTCTTTCAACCTATCAATGTCTTTGCTTTTTTTGAAGGCTTGAAAATAATCACTTAGTGATACGTATTCAAAGTTCACCTGCTTCTTCCAGGCTTCCCAAAGGGCTACGGCCAGTGCAACCTCTGAGTTACTTATCCCTTTACGAGGTTTTTCGGTCTTTAAATGATGCAGGAGTTTAAAATCATTGGTTTGAACAGAAGTGTCTGAGAAATGAAAAGGCGTACTTTCAGATATGGTTGAAGCAAATTTAAGATATTCTAACAGTATATTAAGATCAGTAATTGATTGCAAGTCCTCTTTAAGGAGCTTGGCCCGGTTTCTTTGGATTATATTCCGAAGGCTTCCAGCCAATCCTATGATTTTTATATCCATAGTTTTTCTTTAAGTATATTCTATTTAATATTTTTTAACGGCTCAGAAGATCTGTCTATCATCTGCTCAAGCCAAAGTTCCGTTGAAACCAAAAACCAAAGCTGGTTATGGTATAAATCTTTTGAATAAAAACTATCCTTAAGTTTTTCAATTTGTGCATTCTTAAAAACATGCCTATCTTTTAGTCGATTCAACTTTTCAATAACCAGATGCTTTAGAGATGTTTTCATCCATTGTTTTAATGGCAGGCTAAAGCCTTTTTTTTTCATGTTAAGGCAGCTTTGATGAATATATTTTTCTGCAATTTTTCTTTGTATATATTTTCCATAGCCATTTTTAACCTTGTATTTCGCCGGCATTTTGAACACAAATTCAATCAATTCATGATCAAGGTAGGGAAATCTGTTTTCAAGTGAAAAATGCATACTAAATAGATCTCCTCTATAGACGTGATGGTTACCGATATAATTTATCAAATCCAAGTAACAAATGGCCTCGATTGGATTACTGAAATGCTTTTTATTGAGTTTATAAATTTCTTTGAATTTTTCCGGACTGTTCCAATGATTGATATTTTCTAAAGAAAAAAGATTCTTTTTTTCTTGTTCAGAAAAAATTGAAATAAGCTCTACATAATAGTCAAAGATATCGTGACACTGAGCTAATTTACAAAGCTTGCCAATTCTGTTATCCAAAATTGAAAGTGGTGATAACAATTTTTTGAATGGTCGAGTCACATACCATAATGGTAAATAGTTGTGCCTGCCGTACCCGCAAAACAATTCATCCGGGCCAAGGCCGTTTAGAACGACCGTTATTTTGTTTTTGCTGACCAATTTTGAAATGATATAAATGGGCCCCAAAGACAATGAGGGCTCTTCGTAGCATTCTGTAATTTCATTAATAGCTGATAGAGTGCTATTGGGTTTTACTTTTTTCCATATATGCGTTATCGGCCACATACTTGCAGTTGATTTTGCCTGTGAGAGTTCATCCATTTCCGGGACAGTATCTTCATAGGCCAGAGTAAACGCTTTAATCCCCGGGTGTTTTTGGCTCGCTATTGCTGAGATTGTTGTCGAATCGATTCCTCCACTCATGAAAGTACCAACCGGAACATCAGAAACCAAACGTCGTTCCACGGATTTGTGAAGAACTTCATCTAAAGCTCTTATCCATTCTATTTCGCTTTTAGAATAGTCAATTTCTCCCAAAGATATTTGCCAAAAGCGCTGCTTCCTGATCTGGCTGCGCAGATCTATAGTCATCCAGTGAGCTTGTTCTAATGCTTTTA
>JASFLX010000102.1:0-9658 GCA_050117895.1 Desulfobacterales bacterium
GCTTATCCAGTGGTTTTTCAATGTAATCGGCAGCACCTATGGCATTTGCTTTTTTTTCATCTATCTTTTCGCTGAATCCGGTGCATAAGATAACAGGAATGTCCGGTCGTATGTTCAGGATTTCTTGAACCAGCTTGTCACCGGTCATTTTCGGCATGGTCAGATCCGTTATTACCAAATCGAATTGATCCGGCCGGGATCGAAACCGCTTCAACGCCTCAATCGGGCTTGTGGTCGCATCAACTTTATACCCCAGTCGTTCCAGTCTTTGATGCCCCATTTTTACTAACGGTTCTTCATCATCAATAAAAAGTATTCTTTCATCTCCGGTCGGAAGTTCTTTACCGGTTTCAGGTTCTGAGACGGCTTGTTCTTCAACTGCAGGAAAAACCATGCTGAAAGTCGTTCCTTTTCCAATTTCGCTTTGAACGGTTATTAAACCGTTATGCCCTTTGACGATACCGTGAACCACGGCCAAACCCATTCCCGTACCTTTCCCCAGTTCCTTTGTGGTAAAATAGGGGTCAAAGATCCGGTCAATTTCTTCCTGGGAAATGCCGTGTCCGGTGTCGCTTACCGCCAGATTTACATACCATCCCGGGGTTAAATCAGCATGTTGGGCTGCAGTATCTTCATCAAGCGCTACATTTTTAAGGGTGACTTCAATAACACCGCCATCCGGCATGGAATGATCCGCATTGGTACAAAGATTGATAAGAACCTGGTTGATTTGCGTGGGGTCTGCCATAATGGCAGCAACGTTTTCCGCAATATTTTGGCGAAGTTCAATGCTTGTGGGAATTGATGAGCGCAGTAATTTGAGTGAGTCTTTGACAATGGGTATGATATCCGTGGGTTTTTTCTCCAATTGTGTTTTACGTGCAAAACTAAGGAGTTGACGGACCACATCTTTTGCTCGGAGACTGGCTTTCAGGATTTCTTCCAAATTGAGCCGGGCAGGATTCCATTCGGGAACATCATCCATGGCCAGTTCGGTATTTCCAAGAACAATTCCGAGAATATTGTTGAAATCGTGGGCAATGCCGCCGGCCAGGGTCCCGATGGACTCCATCTTCAGCGCATGATGGAGCTGACCTTCCAGTTTCTTTTGTTCGGTGATATCTCTTAGATTTATAACACTGCCAATGGGCTTGCCGTTTTGGTCCTTATAAATCGCCGCACTCATATTTACATGAACAATATTTTTTTCTTTGGTGTATCGAAGCGTTTCAAAACCGGCGAAGTTTTCTCCGGCCAGCACTTTCTCAATCATTTTTTGAGTTTCCGGCCAGGTTTCTTCAGGTACGAAAAGATCCATTTTCTTGCCCAGCCGTTCCTCCAGGGTCCATCCGAAAATACGCGTAAAGGCAGGATTAAAGAATGTCACCTTGCCTTCCATATCATAGACCACGATAGGATCGAGACTTGTTTCAAGAACCGTACGATATTTTTCCTCGCTCTCCCTGAGCGCTTCTTCCGCCCGCTTACGATCGGTGATGTCTTTGACATATTCGATAACTGCCGACACTCGGCCTTGGGCATCTTTCATGGGGTAGGCGGAAAGATCGATCCATCCCTCGGGATTCTCTTCCGTTGGATACGGGACGATTTCGTTCTGAGGTTCTCCGGTTTTGATGGCCTTAACGGATGGGCACCATGGGCATATGCTTTCTCTTTGTTGATAGACTTCATAACATTTTTTCCCAATCAGAGGCTTATGGTCGCTGTATAGCTTCTCCATCCATTGGTTGACACGGATAATGTTCAGTTCCGGATCTAAAACGCTGATCCCATCCTGTATTCCGTCGAACACATTCTGGAGAAAACGTTCTTTTTCCAGTAGCGCATCCTCTGCCTGCTTGCGGTCCGTCAGCATTTTGTTGGCATATTCCGCTATCTGGTCAAGCTCCACAAATTTAATCGTTTCTCGGTCGATTTCTTCATCGGAGTGCGCCGCCCGGTTAAAAAATGAGACAAAAAGATTGAGATCGTTCTTGAGTCCGCGGTTCAACCGGCTGAAAAACAGGAAAAAGAGCGCGACGATTCCCATAACAATCAGAATGGAGTAAAACATTTTTTCCTTTATCTGATCGTTTAATTTGGTTTGCATCACGGCAATATCCGTTTCCACATCATCAAGATACACGCCGGCGCCGACCAGCCATTGCAAGTCAGGTATTCCGCAAATAAAAGAGGCTTTCGGCGATTCTTTGTTTGGGGTCGTTAATTTAACATGGGAGTAATAAATATAATCACCGTGAGGTTTTAAAGCGGCATTATACTCCTGGTCAAAAATATCTTTCATCTTTTCGGGGTCTTTATTAAAAATTTCCCATAGTTTTTTTGTTCCGGAAAAAAGCTTTCCATTTGACACTAAAGTATCCCCGTTTAATCGGTTAATAAAAATATATCCTTCTTTGCCAAACCGTATTCTGCTGATGGTCGAAAGCAGGTTTGCTTTTATTTGACCCTCCACATCATCAACATACAAACCGGTCCCGATAAACCAGTCGTAGGGCTCAAATCGCTTGATAAAAGATATTTTTTTAAAGTCATTCCCAACCGAATCCGGTTTTGTCCAGTGGTATTCATAAAAGCCTTCGCCGGATCGCTTTGCGATGGCAACCATATCTTTAATCACATATTGGCCGCGTGTATCCTGAACATCCAGCAGATTTAATCCTTCCATTTCCGGTTTATCGGCAAAGAGCATCTCAACGCCATCCAGGCGAGTGGCAAAATAATAACCGCTTCCGTATTCGAATCTGATGGGTCTTAGAGCATCCAGGATCATTTTCTGAATTTCAGCCTGGCTTTTTGCGGTTTTATTCTGTTGATAGATATGTTGAGCCATAGAATAGGCTTCATAAACCCTGGATTTGATCTTTTTTCTCGTCAATATTTCACTTTGTGTTTTTTCATAAGAAATCAAATCAACCACACGATTAACTTCCTGTTTGATGATTTGTTTCTGACGGTCAATGTAATCTGCGCGCATTTGATCGGCGCGGAAATTGAATTCACGATGAGAGTCGATAACATCAATGGCAACAATACTTACACCAATGCCTGTCAGGAAAATGATTCCCCATAATTTAATGAGTTTGATAAAATGAGTTCTTTTTCTCATCATTTTTTCCCACCTTATATCTTGTCACTACTGATTAGCAGACTTCAAAAAAATATAATTTTCAGTTTTCGGGTCCTTGCAAACGTTCATAGTGAACGTGCCGTAACCCCTCATCAATACATGGGGACGGATTCCGAAATGATTATGAAATTATGTGTTTTTCTACCTAAATTTTGCGCGGTGATATTATATAATTGTATAAGAGATTCAGATTGGGAACGTCCTTATATTATCGGACATACTCTGAAGTGGCAGCAAGTGGTCATCAAGGCAGGAGAATCAAGAGGCGTTCCCGATATTCTCCCTGCTAAAAAAAGCTCTGATAATCTATAATTGAATAAAAAGAAAAAATCAATGAAAATGATTAGGTGATTCAATATGTTACAGAAACGGTTTGTTAAAGAGGCTAAAATTGTGTATTTTTTTCACAGGATAATCAGCCACCCCAGCAAGATCTTCCGGCCTGTTCCGGTACTTCAACTCACTGCGACCAAGCAGGGCACAGCGGGGCTCCGATAACAAAATCTCCACCACAAATATTGGCGGACAAGTCCACTGCGTGACGACAGGCGGAACAGGCTCTGGCTGAACCGATGATGTCAGAAGTCAGGGTTCTGAGATAGACTACCATCCGCCGCCGCCACCACCGCCGCCGCCGCCACCGGACGAACCGCCGCCGCCACCACCCGAACTGGATCCGGGTGGAGAAGACGACGAAGAGATGGCAGAAGAAAAGGATGATCCAAGGCTGTTTGCCATGCCGGATGCACCCAGACGGTGCCAGTTTCCGCCGCTATACCAGGACGGCGAATAATCGCTGCCCCTTCCCGCCCGGGCCAGGATATGGGCAAACTGTTCACTCCACTGGTTTTCCACGTCTAAGGCCAAGGCAAATGGAAGAAGTTTTTCAAATAGCTCCGGGGTTTTTTCCGGAGGATTTCTCATGTCAAGGCCTTGTCTTTCAACCACGGAAAGATAGAGTTTAAACCCCTCGATCTGATCCATGATTCTGCGGCCATAAATGGTGGGTGCCTTCATCAGGTGATAAAAAATGAAATTGATTAAGATTATCAGAAACAGCGCCACAACGGCAATGGGTGAGGCCATGCTGGAAAAGGCCCACATACCGAACAACTCGGCTCCCACAAAAGGCAGCGTAAACAGCGTGAAGCCCAAAGGGCCTGCTTTTTTTTTAAAGCCTCCGGGGGTGTTACCGGAAAAGGCTGTTTTCCATGCATTGACCGTGGTCCAGACCAGTACCAAACAGGCTCCCGTCCAAATGGACAGCCAAACCAGCATTAAAACCGCACCCCCGACTTCAGGGGCTGTCAACACCATAAACACCAGGGTGAACAAAGAGATGACCATCCCCGGGATCAGCCACTTGGAATTGCGCTGGAAATAGAGTTTTTCAAAATCGATTTTCAGGCTTTTTTTAAAAGAATCCATGGCCTTGCCGATTTCCCTGTGATTGGCGTTTTCTAACACCATGCGATCTGATAAACAAAACAGGTTTTTAGCGATCCTTTTTTCGCCTCTAGAGAGCAGGGATTCATGGGTTCCGGTTTTAGACAGGATAAATTTGTCATTGTTTTCCCGGATGACCAGAAAGCCTTTGACGGCCATGCTGACCACGGCTGAAGCAAAAGATTTGTGATCGAAACCCATCCGGGTCACAAAACGGACGGCCCCGGGCGTAAATCCCTCTGGCGGCGAGAACAGAGGAATGATCGGTCCTTTGGCCGGATCCCGGCCTATTTTGAACCATATTGACAGATAATACGCCATCAAAATGATCATCCCCAGAACCGCGACGATGGTTGTGGGATTGGCGCTAAGGAAATAGCCGACCTTATCTGTGAAACCGGGTGTCGGTACAAAACCTTTGGGCCAGGAAACCGCGATGGTCAGCCCTTCACGAGGCCTGAGGGGTTGGGTAGTGACAAAATGGATGTTGCCCAGATCATCACGGCTGACCGTAAAATCCTGCCCCCGGGCACCCTTAGGGCCTGTGTACGCCGATACCTCGAGGACTTCTGCGTAAGGTGGCGGCTCTACCACGGTCTGGACTTGCTCAATGGAAAAAGACCATCCATTACCGGTAACATTCCAGTAGAGTTCGTCGAATTCGTCGAAATATCCAAGCTGCCGGTCTGTACGATACGTGAGGGTATACGCATGCACACCGGTTCCCACCATCCGATCTTTCCGTCCCATGTACACCCGGACACCGTTGGCAGTCTTTTTTAAATGAAAGGCTTCGGGCCGGCCTTTTCTGAGCACCTGAAGCACCTCAAAACCCACGCGCACGGTATTTCCGAAACGATCTTTATATTTGGTGGGAAAGTCGCGATAAATGCCGCGCTTGATTTGTTGGCCGGCTGCATATACGGTGATGGTTTCAGTGACCTTCATGCTGCCGTCGGATTGGATCCGTATGTGGCTTTTGAACCTTAAAATGCGTTCTGTCTGTTGTGCAAGAGCGGCAGACGACAGCAGAAGCGTCAGCACTCCCCAAACACTCAGGATCCGTGCTATTGAGTTTTTTTGTTTCATTGATCTGCTCCCCGGCAGGATGCTCCAAAAAACGGGATCCTATACTCAAAAAATATCCAAGCTAAAATTTGACCTCCGGCACCTCCCGTTCGGCAGCATCTTCAATGTCAAAAAAATCCGCTTTTACAAATCTGAACCGCTCGGCAATGAGGTTGCTGGGAAAAGATTCGATGGAGATATTCAGATTTCTTACCGTGCCGTTATAGTATCTGCGGGCCATCTGTATTTCGTTTTCGATTTGGGAAAGATCGTCTTGAAGGTCTAAAAAATTCCGGCTGGCTTTCAAGTCGGGATACGCTTCGGCCAGGGCCAAAAGGTTGCCCAACGACCGGGTCAGGGCTGACTCTATCCGGCTCTTTTCAGACACGGACCGGGTCTCTTTGCTTTCGGACCTGAGGTTCACGATTTCGGACAGAAGTCCGGCCTCGTGAGCCATATATCCTTTGACCGTTTCAATGAGATTCGGAATCAGATTGGATCGTCGTTTGAGCTGAACCTCAATACCACTCCAGCCCTCTGCCACCATGTTTTTATTTCGAACGAGTTTGTTGTAAAGTCCAATGGCATACAGGATGCCGCCCGACACAACGACAAAAACGATTATCCAGATAACCATCCTTCCCCCCTTTTTATTTATATCGTAAACCCAGCCTGTTTTCTTTAACACTAAATGAGCAAAAGGCGAGGCTTGCCCGCCTCTGGCGTGGATACCCCGGGTCAACGGCATCAAGGGCGCAGCCCTGCTTGATAAAGCGGAATCGTCTACCGCAAAGTCTTGATAACGTTTAAGATGACATACCAGAGATAGTCGAAATGAAATGGCATGAAAAACATCAGGGTCGCATCTTATTTATTAATTATTCACCACTTTTGTCACAATCCTCGGGTCCGTTCATGCTGAACGTGCCTTAACCCCTCATCAATACATGGGGACGTATTCCGGTTCGGTCGATAATGAGAATAAATATGAATTAAGTAAAAAATAATATTGTAAATTCAAAGAGATGCATATATTATTCGGCGTAAACAATTAAGAACAAATTTTGCCAGGAAAAATTAGGTGTTATCGGCGAAATAAGCTTATCCGCCAAACGGCTCCGGCGGACAAGGGGAAACGAAAAATGAAAACATATATCAGGGGGTTTTGTTTTGGATTTCTGTGGTTGTCAGTGATGGCCGGATGCGCTGCTTACCCTGACAAGACGTTTTCCCCGGAAGCGAATCTGGTTCAGGTGACAGGTGTTGTCCAGCGAGCCGTGGTAAAGATAACCACTTATGATGCTGAAAAGAAACGGATCGGTATGGGAAGCGGCTTTTTTATCGATAAAGGCGGTGCTTTGATTACCAATTATCATGTTCTGGATGGGGCTTACGCGTCAGATGTCAAAACTTATGACGGGCGTGAATATCAGATTCAAAGGGTTTTGGCATATAACAAAACCGCCGATCTGATTAAAGTAAAAGTAAAGATTCCCGAAAAATCGGTTCACCCGGTAGAGGTGACCCCTGATGTACCGGAAATCGCCGAGCGGATCCTCGTGGTGGGCAGCCCTCTCGGGCTTGACCAAACGGTGAGCGAAGGCATTGTTTCGGCCGTGCGGGAATTCCCCAAAATCGGTAAAATATTCCAGATGTCCGCTCCGGCATCCCGTGGCTCCAGCGGCAGCCCGGTCGTCAATATGGACGGAAAGGTCATCGGGGTGGTTTCTTTTATTGTGGAACCCGGTCAAAATCTGAATTTTGCCGTGGCCGGTCAAAGCGTACTGGATTTAAAGGATGAAAAAACCGTAATGACCTTGCCGGAATGGACTTACCGTGTGAGCACTCAAAAGCCCGGATTGGCCGCCGAACTGTGTAAGAAAGGCTTTGAATTTTCTATCCGGGGAAAATATAAAAAAGCGCTGGAGTATTACCGGGAGGCCGCCGAAAAAAGTCCGGACGATGCCGAATCCTGGTATGGCCTGGGAAGCTGCTATGTGGGCCTTAAGCAGCCGCCCCAAGCCATCAAGGCATTTAAAGAGGCCATACGAACGAGTCCGGACAAAACTCGGGCGCACTACTATCTCGGAAAATACTATCAAAGCTTGGGCCGGTACACGGAAGCCATTGAATCTTATCAAACAGCGCTTCGAATCAACCGGGACTACGGCCCGGCATATATCGGCCTGGCTGAAATATACAGCGGGCAGAAGCGGATCAACGACGAGAAAGAAGCCATTGAACAGCTGGTTCGGATTCACCCGGACTATGCTGCATCCCACTATAACATCGGGATCACCTACGGAAAGCTGGGAAGGTATCGGGACGCGATCCACTCCTTTAAACGGGCTTTGGAAATCGATCCCGAAATACCGGGGGCATATTATCACATAGGGATTATGTACGGTAATCTTGGCAACTTAAAGGAGGAGGTCGCGGCCTACAAGCAGGCCATTCGTATCGCCCCTGATTTCGCACCGGCCCACTTTAATATGGGTGTCTTCTATCTCAATTCGGGCCGGAAAGATGCCGCCCTTGAAGAATATAAAATACTCAAGAAACTGCATCGAAAAACCGCAGACAAGCTGTTTGATTTGATCTACAAATAATCTTTGAGACCTTTGCAAAACGTCCCTTTTTGCCTGCTTTCATATGCTGAATGTGAAATTTAACGTTTAATGGTTCACTGATAAAGTCGATTTGCGGTGATTTTCGCTACTGCATGTTTACGAGGCTTTTAAAGTTTCAATCTGACATTCTCTGTCAAATTGAATCGCCATACCGTGAGGGGTGGAACGCACCATGCTTCCCGTGCAGCCCTTCAAACTCTTCACGCCCTTAAATTTTTTAATGTTGTCATCCGGTATGGTGAAATCCAGAATAAACCGTGTTCCTTCCGGAAAAGACCTGAGTGTGGTAACGAATATTCCGGAAGCAGATATATCTCTGGTTTCAAGATCGAACGCTTTTTTTCCGTCTAAGGTTAGGGGTTCCAGTTTTACAGGAAGTGGAATAGGTAACCTTTCATATTGACGTTTTTCTTTCATTGATAACGCCTTTCCTTGCCTCCGTAACGCACCGATCTTTAGGGAATTTGATGGAGAAGGTGACTTGATCTTTATATAAATTCAAATAAATACATAAACGAAACGGCCAGGAGAATCAAGACCAGATTTTTCCTGTAATCAGGGTGAAAATGAGATGTTTTCAGTTCTGATCCAGCACTTCTCTGATTTTTTTCGCAAGTTCACTTTTAACCACCGGCTTCATGACATATCCCCGAATGCCCATGCTATTTGCTTTGAGCCTGCTTATTTTTTCGGAAAATCCGGTACAAATGATAATCGGAATATCAGATCTTATTTCCATGAGTTTTCTGGCGAGCTCAATACCCGTCATATTGGGCATGGTTGTATCGGTAATGACCAGATCGAACTTGTCCGGAGCTGCCCGAAACGCTTCCAGTGTTTCAATGCTGCTGGTTCGGGCAGTGACTTGGTAACCGAGTCGTTCCAGCATCTGTTGTGACATTCGAACAATCTGCTCTTCATCATCAACCAAAAGGATTCGTTCTTTACCCGCTTCCACCGGTGATACGACCTGAGTTCTCTTTGTTTCGGCCTGGGTTTGGATGACCGGCAGGTAAACATGAAATGTGCTTCCTTTGCTCGGTTCACTGTAAACTTTTAGTTTGCCTCCATAGCTTTTGACAATGCCGTGCACCATGGAAAGACCCAGCCCGGTGCCTTTATTTTTTTTCTTGGTCGAAAAATAAGGTTCGAATATACGATCAATGATAGATTTATCAATGCCTGCGCCGGTATCCGCCACGGTTAAACAAACATATGGACCGGGAAGCATGGCCGGATCTTTTAAGTCATTCATATCCAGATGAATCTCTTCTACGGTGACATCCAGTTTGCCCCCTTGATCTTCCATGGCATGATAGGCATTGGTCAAAAGATTCATGGCAACCTGATGAATCTGTGTGGC
>JASFLX010000103.1:0-9471 GCA_050117895.1 Desulfobacterales bacterium
GAACTAAAGTTAAGGAACTCGCCTGGGGCGAGGCCAGTTTAAAAATGATAGAATTCATCAACTTTAGGCACTTTAGATCACTTTTCACTTAAAACTTTTAAATAAAATGAATAAACCAACTATTATATGCAATCGTTTTTAAAAATGCTTGTACTTAGTTATAGTTATAAAATCCTTGCCCTGTCTTTCTGCCCAGCCGGCCGGCCTCCACATATTTACGGAGAAGCGGGCAGGGACGGTACTTTGAATCTTTGAATCCATCGCAAAGCGTATCCATTATGGCCAGGCAGGTATCGAGCCCGATGAGATCGGCCAGAGCCAAAGGTCCCATGGGATGATTCGCGCCAAGGGCCATTACCGTGTCGATATCTTCCCGGGTTCCGACCCCCTGATACAGACAGTAAACCGCTTCATTGATCATGGGCATGAGTATTCTGTTGGCGATAAAGCCGGGATAATCGTTTGCCTGGGCCGGTGTTTTGCCAAATTTGACCGCCAGATCCCGGGTTGTTTTGAACGTGTCATCTGAAGTTGCAAGGCCCCGGATGACCTCAACCAGCTTCATCACCGGTACCGGATTCATAAAATGCATCCCGATAATTTTTTCAGGACGTTTGGTTTGAGCCGCAATCCGGCCGATGGGGATGGAAGACGTATTGGTTGCCAGAATCACAGCATGCGCGCAGATTTGATCCAGGTCCTTAAATATCTGAAACTTGATCGGTTCATACTCGGTGGCCGCCTCGATTACAAAATCGGCCGCTGACATCTCCTGGATATCTAAGGTTGTTTTTATCCGATTTAAAACCCCATTCCTCTCTTCATCGGTCATTTTGGTTTTGTCGACACTGCGCTGCAAATTTTTTTTGATGTTTTCAAGACCCCGTTGGACAAATTCGGTCTTTATATCGCTCATAATTACTTCAAGACCGCTCACGGCAGCAACCATTGCGATTCCGTTTCCCATCTGGCCGGCGCCCACAACGCCGAAGGTTTTTATATCCATAATAGTCTCCTTAAACGCCCTTGTCAGACAATCTTTATGGGTGTAAATCAAGATTGTTGGTTATTGAGTTCAATCGTAAGGTTTCAGTGTTCAGGTTTCAGGTTTCAGCTCTTCAAGTTTCTCGACCCTGAAACCTGAAACCTGACACCTTTTCCCCAAAGCTAAATACGTAGCGCAGAGGAACATGAATTTTCATATTGCCAACAGCCGTGATTCATACCCAATCTTTATCGGTTTTTTGCAAACAAACACCCTATAACAAATAACCGGTAACGTCTTTTCAGTTATCGTTTTACCACCATGGCGACGGCTTCACCACCGCCAAGGCACAAGGAAGCAACACCGATTTTTTTGTCCTGCCGAATCATTTCATGTAACAGAGTCACAAGCACCCGGCATCCGCTGGCGCCGATCGGATGCCCCAGCGCAACGCTCCCACCGTTTACGTTGACCTTTTCAGGATCCAAACCCAGTTCCCGCAGCACCGCTACAGTAGACCCGCTGAACGCTTCATTAATTTCAAAAATGTCCACGTCATCTATTAAGATTCCTTCTTTTTTTAAACATTTCGGGATGGCCCAGATGGGCGCTGTCAGAAGGTCTTTTAAGTCGACACCGTATGCTGCCTGGGCGCCGATGGTCGCTAGAATGTTACATCCCATTTGTTTTGCCCTGTCTTTGGACATGACGACCACCGCTGCAGCACCGTCACTAACGATGGATGAATTGCCGACGGTCCCTTTCCCATCCTTTTGAAACACGGGCTTCATCTTTGAAAGAGTTTCCAAAGAAGTCTCCCGGGGACACTCATCCTGATCAAAGACCACAGGGTCGCCTTTTCGCCGGGGGACTTTAACCGGAACAATTTCATTTTTGAACCTGCCGGATCTTATAGCATCAAGGGCTCGGTCATAGGATTCGGCGGCATAATGATCCTGATCTTGGCGGCTGATATTATACTTATCCGAACTCAGCTCATTGGTAATGCCCATATGAAAGTCGTTAACAATATCCCAGATTCCGTCATGTATCATGTGATCTTGGATTTTGCCCGGCCCCATGCGATATCCAAACCGGGCCTTTTCAAGATAATAGGGTGCCATGCTCATGTTTTCCATTCCGCCTGCGACAACAATGTCCGCATCATTCACCTGAATGGCCTGGGCAGCCAACATCACCGACTTTAAGGCCGAACCACAAACCTTATTGACGGTGAGACATTCAACCTCCCAGGGCATTCCCGCCTGGATGGCTGCCTGCCGGGCCGGATTTTGGCCGTAGCCGCACGGGAGCGCCATACCCATGATTACTTCATTCACATCATCCTTGCTGATGTGCGCCCGTTCAACCGCCGCTTCAATCACAACGGCTCCCAGTCGTGTTGCGCCGATGGTCCCCAGCGAACCGTTAAAGTTTCCAATGGGAGTTCGCACTGCACTGACGATCACTGCTTCTTTCATTTTATCTATTCTCCTTCATTATTTTAGGAAATTTAGATCATTTTAGGCATTTCAATATTTGGTATGTTATTACATGTTGCGTCGATACTGCCCCCCCACATCATACAACGCCTGGGTAATTTGACCCAGTGTGCAAACCTTGACCGTTTCCATAAGTTCGACAAATATGTTGTCTCCGGACAACGCTGCTTTTTGAAGGCGTTCAAGTGCTTGGGGTGCTTGTTTTTCATTCTGTTTTTTGAATGCAGCCAGGCGACGGAGCTGTGATTCCTTTTCGGCCTGGGTGGCTCTGGACAGTTCGATACACTCGGCCATCTGCTCCATATCGGCGTCAGGGTCCCTGAAGGTGTTCACGCCAATGATCGGAAATTTTCCCGTATGTTTCAGGTTTTCATAATACATCGACTCCTCCTGAATCTTGCTTCTCTGGTAACCGGTCTCCATGGCTCCCAGTACTCCGCCGCGTTCGGTAATCCTGTCGAATTCCGCCAGGACCGCTTCTTCTACCAGGCGTGTCAACTCCTCAACAACAAAGCTGCCCTGGTTTAAATTTTCATTATTGGCAAGTCCCCACTCACGATTAATGATCAGCTGGATGGCCAGGGCCCGTCGCACCGACTCATTGCTCGGCGTGGTAATGGCTTCGTCAAAGGCGTTGGTGTGGAGACTGTTGCAGTTGTCATAAATGGCACAAAGGGCCTGGAGTGTTGTCCGGATATCGTTAAACTGAATATCCTGGCTGTGTAAAGAGCGTCCCGATGTCTGGACATGGTATTTTAGCATTTGGGATCGGACAGACCCGCCGTATTTATTTCTGATGGCGATGGACCAGATGCGTCTGGCCACCCTGCCGATAACCGTATACTCCGGATCCATGCCGTTGGAAAAGAAGAACGACAAATTGGGTGCAAAGCTGTCAATGGGCATACCGCGGGAAAGATAATATTCCACATAGGTAAAGCCGTTGGCAAGGGTAAAGGCAAGCTGCGTGATCGGATTGGCGCCGGCTTCGGCAATGTGATATCCTGAAATGGAGACCGAGTAGAAATTTTGGACATTATTTTTTATGAAGTATTCCTGAATGTCCCCCATCATTTTCAATGCGAATTCAATGGAAAAAATACAGGTGTTTTGCCCCTGATCCTCTTTTAAAATGTCTGCCTGAATCGTGCCGCGAACATTGGGCAGCGTCACGGAACAAATGTCTTTGTATTCTTTTTCAGTTGGATTTCTTCCTTTATTCGTGCAAAACGCGGTAACCTGCTGGTCGATAGCCGTGTTTAAGAACATGGCAAGCATGATGGGTGCCGGACCGTTTATGGTCATGGAAACAGATGTATTGGGCGCACAAAGATTGAATCCGTCATAAAGCAGCTTGACGTCGTCAATGGTGCAGATGCTTACGCCCGAGGTGCCGACTTTGCCGTAAATATCGGGTCGCGAATCCGGGTCATATCCGTATAGCGTTACGGAATCGAAGGCCGTTGAGAGACGTTTGGCCTCATAGTTGGCGGAAAGAAGCTTGAATCTTTTGTTCGTCCGTATGGGATCACCTTCACCGGCGAACATGCGGGTCGGATCCTCGTCAACCCGTTTTAAAGGAAACACACCGGCGGTAAACGGAAAACGGCCGGATACATTTTCTTCCCTCAACCATGCATAAATTTCACCGGGATCCTTAAATTTGGGGAGAACAATCTTCGGGATTCGGGTATGCGCCAATGATTCCGTGAAAAGTGGAACCCTGATTTCCCGGTTTCGGACACGGTAAGTGAGGTCATCTTTGCTGTAGATTTTTTTGATCTCTTTCCAGTCATCAAGCAACCGGATCGTTTCCGGATCCAAAGATTTTTCCGCTTTTTCAATTTCCGTTTTAAGGCGTGAAAGAATCCCGGATGTGTCTCCTTGGAGATCATCACCGCTCATGGCTTTTGCAGCTTCTTTGAGATGCCAGGCTTTCCGCACCGCATCGGCCTGTTCTATTGTGTGCCGGTGATAGGATCTGACGGTTTCCGAAATTTCAGCAAGGTAACGGGTACGTTCCGGCGGGATAATGATGGTTTTGGATGTAGATATCCGGGTGTCGATTCCGGACAAGGTCGATATAAATATTATGCCTGTTTTTTCAGCCAGTTCATTTATAACGGCATGATACAGGGCGGTGACACCATCATCATTAAATTTGGATGCGATGGTTCCATACACAGGCATTTCTTCAGGCGACCGGTTCCATGCCTTTCGGTTGCGTTGGACCTGCTTGCGAACCTCACGAACCGCATCCTGGCTGCCCCTTTTTTCGAATTTATTTACCACAATAAGATCGGCAAAATCGAGCATGTCTATCTTTTCGAGCTGAGTGGCGGCGCCAAATTCACCGGTCATGACATAAATAGATACATCCACCATGTCCACAATATTTGAATCTCCCTGTCCGATACCTGCTGTTTCGGCAATCACCAGATCAAAGCCGGCTGCTTTGACTACGTTTAACGTTTCGGCCAGTGCATGGGGAATTTCCGTCCCTGATCGACGGGTTGCCAAGCTGCGCATGTAAACTCTGGGGTTTGAAATGGCGTTCATTCGTATGCGGTCACCTAAAAGCGCACCTCCGGTTTTGCGCCGCGAAGGATCACTGCTGATAATTGCCAGCTTAATATCTTTGAGGTCGTGTAACATTCGCAAAATCAGCTCATCCGTCAGAGACGACTTCCCGGATCCGCCTGTGCCGGTAATACCGATGGTCGGCGTTTTCCGGTTGCCGATCTTTTTTAAAAGATGTGATCTAAGGGCGGCAAGATGTCCGTCTTGTTTTTCTTTGGCCAGTTCAACGGCGGTAATAAGGTTTGCCACCGTGAATTTGTTTTGCGGAATCAGGCCGGCAACATCAAAATCCGTTTTCCGGACGGTAGAAAAATCCATAAGTTTAACCATATGGTTAATCATGCCCTGGAGTCCCATTTTGGCGCCGTCCTCGGGGGAATATATTTTGGTTACGCCGTATTCTTCCAGTTCTTTGATCTCGTGGGGGACGATGACACCACCGCCTCCGCCGAAAATCTTGATATGTGAGACTCCCGCCGCTTTCAAAAGGTCCACAACATATTTGAAGAATTCCACATGCCCCCCCTGATAACTCGACACCGCCACCCCTTGAACATCTTCCTGGATTGCGGCATCCACAATTTCCTGAGCGGATCGGTTATGACCCAGATGTATGACTTCTACGCCGGTATCCTGGAGCAAACGGCGCGTGATATTTATGGATGCGTCATGACCGTCAAAAAGTGATGTTGCCGTAACCACTCTGATATGGTGTTCGGGCTTGTAAACTTCAACGCTCATTCCCCCTCCTTTTTTACAAAATATTACGTTTAAACATTACCAAAAATAAATTCGGTTTGAAGCTCAATATAATCCTCAATGCTGTAATGGCGTGCCAAAAACCATCTCCGGAACGTCCACATATGGCCCAAGACAGAAATATTGTGTGCGACAAGTTCCATGGAACGCTCACTAATGTGAGGTAAATCGCCGGATGAAATAAGACGGGCGAGCACTTCCATAAAGACACCGGTAATACGGACTTCGTTTTCGAGTACTTTTTTACGCCATCTTGGCGGCAGGGATTGGGTCTCCTGGTAAATAAGTAAAATATGATCACTCATACGGTTACAAACCAAAAAATACTCCCGGATGACTTCGGCCAATGGATTATGGCCACCGGATGCTCTGGCCATCGCTTGTGAAACACCCCGTTCGACCTCCGCATGGATGGCATCGCAAACCAGATACAGAATATCTTCTTTCGAGGCGATATATTCATATAATGAACCGATGGAAAAACCCGCGGCACGGGCGATTTGCCGGGTTGTAGTCTTATGAAAACCCTGTTCGATGAAAAGTTGAACCGCAGCATCAACAATCTGGCGATGCCGTTGCGCCACAAGGTCAGGATTTTTTATTTGGGTGGGTATTCCTTTTATCGCTCGTATTTTTTCCATCAACCCTCCACAAAAATATTTTTTGAAAAATGTATGCCTCTGGGTTTAAATTATGACTGAGCGCTCGTTCGAAATTTGTACTATATAGATGTTTTTGGTGTCAAGATTTTTTTTACAGAATAGCATGGCTTAACTTCTTACAATCCAATGGTATGCAGGGCAAACGCATTTGAATCCCCGATACAGGGAGAACGCTCCACGACGGCGTATATCTCTTTCCAACCGACTGAAACTTGTGCTTAAGCACCCGTAAGCCCAAGCCGTGTCAAAGTTTTTAAAAACAATCCGTTATTAGAATATCCTATTGATTTTTTTAGCCATCATCTTATTCGCCTCGGGCTAACGCGTGCTAAAGTCCTTCAAACAGTCAGTCGGTTTCCAAGAGAAACACGGCGTCGCTACGCTCAACCCAAATAAAATGCGTTTATCCTGCAATGTCATGAAAAAGATATTGACAAGTCAGGTAGCCAAAGATATTAATTAAAGCTATTTTTGACTGAGCGCTCGTTCGCTAAAACATGCAGGGTGATAGCTTTGCATTATCATTTATTGGAATACTACGAAAAGGGTTGATTTTTTCGGTAAAAATTGAATATTTAAAAAAAACATATTTATCCGGATAATACTATAAAATTCAAAAGGAGGGTATGTCATGGAGAACGAACCGATTTTAGTAGATAAGCAGGACATGATAGGTTTGATTACGCTCAATCGACCCGAAGAGATGAATACGTTTAATGTTTCCTTTGCCGGAAAATTGAATGACGCACTTCGGGATATGGATCAGGATGATGAAATCCGTGTGGTCGTCATCCAGGCTTCGGGAAAACATTTTTCAACGGGTATCTCACTTTCTGAGTTTAAAGATAAAAGTCATAAAGACTACCGGGAATTTATAAAGTTGATGGACGAGCATAACCACACCATTGCTAGGATGAAAAAGCCTGTCATCGCTTCGGTCAAGGGCTATGCCCTTGCGAACGGGTCAGGACTTGTGTTTGCCTGTGATTTGGCGGTGGCCGCCGAAGATGCAAAGTTTGGAACCACCGCCATAAACGTTGGATTAATCTGTCTGGGTCCGGCGGTTCCCATGGTTCGTTCCCTGGGACGCAAAAAAACTCTTGAGATGGTACTGGGCGGTGACATTATCTCCGCTGCTGAAGCTGAAAAGCTGGGACTCATAAACAAGGTGGTGCCGCCGGAAGAACTCGAAACCGCCACTATGAAACTCGCCGCCAAGCTGGCAAAGAAAAGTCCCCTGGCGCTTCAGATCGGGAAGACAGGGATCTACGGCATGGCAGACCTTCCATATCATCAATCCATCGATTATCTGGGAGAGTTGTTTGCTGCACTTTGTGCGACCGAAGATGCCCGGGAAGGGGTAACGGCCTTTGTGGAAAAAAGGAAACCCGTATGGAAGGGGAGATAATACTCTAAATCGAATCACTGCTAAAAAAGGAGCTATTTTGGACGTAAATAAAGCAGAGAAGATAGAAGATCTGGATCATGAAAATACGGCCCGGCTGGTTCTGGACATGTTTCATCGCATCATCATTCATTATGCCCTCTGGTTTAATGAAGTCAAACACCAGATGGGTATGGAAAAGGCCCTGGATATACTTAAAAAAGCATCTGAAAGAAGTTATGGCATTCAAATGAAACGGCTGTCAAAAGCCCTCGGATTTGAAATGAAAGACGGCATCCCGTTGCCCCTGTTGAACACGTCAAAAGAATCTCTGATGGAACTTATGGATGGTGTGGCCGTAAACTGGCTGGCCAATGACGGGGTATGGTTTCAGGCTGTGGAATTTACACACGGTATGAATGATGCCAAGCGATGTAATGATTCCTGCTGGGCCCAGTTTTCGCCCTTTGAAGCTCAGGCCATTAAGAACTTTTTGAATCTTTCTGAGAAACCCGGTCTGGAAGGTTTAAAAAAGGCGCTTAATTTTCGTGTCTATGCCTGTATCAACACGCAATCCATTGTTGATGAGAGGTCTGACAGTTTTGTTTTTCAAATGAACGAGTGCAGGGTTCAATCCGCACGCAAACGAAAAGGCCTTGACGATTATCCCTGCAAGTCGGGGGGACTGGTGGAGTATACCTATTTTGCCGAAGCCATAGATCCGCGAATCCGAACCGAATGCATTGGCTGTCCGCCGGATGACCATCCCGAAGAATGGTTTTGTGCGTGGCGTTTTACATTGGAATGAGACCTTTTCAAAACGCCATTTTAAATATTTTATAAATCCTTCGCATTTACGATCGAAATGATAACCTCAACCGCTTTTTCAACGGGAATAAAGCCCATATTCAGCGTCAGATGAAACAAAAATGGGTCATCAAATCTATTCCCGCAAATCAAGCGGTGGAACCACAGGTGATTGATATCACTTTTTTCTAAAATTTCCTGGACGTGATCAGCGGGGAGTTTCAATTCTTTAACGGCGTATTTTTTTCGCCAATCCATTGGGGCAATCATATGAAAATGATAGCAATTTTTTATGTCTTTTAAGAAATAATATGCGGCGCGACCAATAATCACCACATCGTCTTCTTCGGCAGTTTTCAAAATAAGATTTTTTAGGCTGTTCTGATATTCTTTTTCTTCAACAACACTTTTATCGAATCCGACAATTCGCTGAATGTAACCTTTGTCGAATACTTTTGAGAAAATGTCGGATATTCGATATTCTCGACTCTTTTCATAGGACTCCAAGGTTCTTTCCGAGACATTAAGATCTTCGGCTATTTTTTGGAAAAGAGATTTGTCAACGAATTGATAGCCGAGTCTTTTGGCAAGTATCCGGCCGACTTTCCTTCCGCCTGAAGCATAATCTCTGCTGATCGTTATTATGGCCATATTGTTTACCTCTTTAATTAGTTTCCATCCAGAAATGGCCCTTTTCCGCAATCTCTGCGTCAATCTGCGGAATCACTTGTGCGGCGTACTACGTGTACGCCTCCGCGTAATTCCTTGATTTCCTTGACCTTGCGAAAAATT
>JASFLX010000104.1:0-9464 GCA_050117895.1 Desulfobacterales bacterium
GTAAAAGGCAAAGATTTGAAAAAAATGGGACTTGAACCCGGTCCGATTTACCGGGAAATCCTTGAGGCCGTCCTGGATGCCAAATTAAACGGTCAGATTAGAACCCGCAACGATGAACTCGATTTTGTGAAAAACTATGCTCGCTAATTTAACATCTCGGAAATTTTACAATTCATTGAAAATAAAACTATTCTTTAGGCTTATATTTTTAATTCGGATAAGGAATGATGGAATAATGGAATATTGGAATGATGATTTAAAGAAGATGACATTCCTCTATTTAATTCCGGTCAAAAGGAATTTTACAATAACTCAACTTCCCATTTTCCCAAAACCCAATATTCCAGCGTTCCAATATTCCAACATTCCAATTATGAGCAAAGCGAACTAACATGGATCTGAATCAAATTGTTGTAATGATCGTTCCGCTGCTTTTCGCCGTAACCATTCACGAAGTGGCGCACGGCTATCTGGCACTCCGTATGGGGGATAATACCGCTTTTTTAGCCGGAAGACTGACATTAAACCCAATCAAACATCTCGACTTTGTAGGGTCGTTACTTCTGCCGCTTATATTGCACTTGACAGGTTCTCCGGTCATTTTTGGTTATGCCAAGCCTGTGCCGGTTAACTTTTCCAATTTTCGTGATAGCCGCAAAAGCACGATTTACGTGGCATCGGCCGGTGTTCTCGCTAATTTTGCCCTGGCCATTCTTTCTGGTGTGCTCTTTCAAGCCATTGCCCATTTTCAATGGTTATGGAACGGGTCCATATTCAGACCCTTTATCATGGATTTCTACCATATGCTTTTTTACAGCGTGGTAATAAATCTGGTTCTTGCAATATTCAACCTGATCCCAATTCCACCTTTGGACGGAAGCAAAATATTCGCTATGTTTCTGCCGGATTCATTAAGGCTTCATTATGCCCGTATGGAACGATTTGGCATGATAATAATTATTTTCTTGCTTCTAACAAATCTTGTGGGTAGGTTTATGTCATTTTTTTTGACCCCCATGTTAAATATTCTTTTAGGAAGGTAGCCGGATGTTGATATTTAAAAGAAACCTTTGAAAAATACTCGATTTTGACTGGCCGGTTAAATCCGTATTTCATATTTAACCGGAGTTTAAGACCGAAATTCTAACCACAGGAGATTCTATATGGCCAAAAAGAAAAGGGTGCTCAGCGGGATGCGTCCTACAGGACCCCTTCATCTTGGAAATCTGCATGGCGCGCTTGCAAACTGGGTTAAGATGCAGGAACAGTATGACTGTTTTTTCTTCATCGCCGACTGGCATGCTTTAACCAGCGACTATGAAGATACCGGTTCAATTTCAGGATATATCCGCAATATGTTAATAGACTGGTTGAGCGTAGGGCTTTCGCCTGAAAACAGCACCCTTTTTATTCAATCCCATATCAAAGAGCATGCGGAACTCTTTCTTATCCTTTCAATGATAACACCCGTGCCGTGGCTGGAGCGAAATCCCACCTACAAAGATCAGATTGTTCAGCTCAGCAACAAAGACCTTTCCACCTTTGGCTTTCTCGGATATCCGGTCTTACAAGCAGCCGATATTATTATGTATAAGGCCCACGCGGTTCCTGTGGGTGTGGATCAGGTTCCCCATGTTGAAATTACGCGGGAGATCGCCAGAAGATTCAACTACTTTTATGGTGACGTATTCCCTGAACCGGAATCGATTTTGACCGAAACACCCAAAATACTCGGCCTTGACGGCCGCAAAATGAGCAAAAGTTACAATAACGCCATCTATTTTTCAGACAGCCCTGATCAAATAGCAACCATGGTATCCAAAATGCTGACCGATCCCCAACGCGCCAGAAAAAGTGACCCGGGCAATCCTGATGTTTGTAATGTCTACGAATTTCACAAGATTTACAGTGATGGTAACATCGTGGACAGAATAAACAAAGAGTGCCGCACTGCCGAAATCGGTTGCGTTGAATGCAAGAGAATAATGGCTCAGAATCTCATTAAAGCTTTAGAGCCGATGCGTGAAAAAAGAGCATATTACGAAGCCCACCCACGACTTGTCGACGACATCATCACGGACGGATGCGAAAAAGCACGACGGGTTGCACTTCAGACCATGGCAGAGGTTAGAGAGGCTTTAAAACTGTAGTTTCCATTAACGATTACGACAATTTTCAATCTTAATAATATATCCGTTATCCATCATGACACCTGATGAACGTTATCAAGTACAAATCGAAAATATCTTTGAAGGTCCCATGGACCTTTTGGTGCACCTTATTAAAAAACATGAGGTTGACATCTATGATATTCCCATTGCTCTGATAACGGAACAGTATTTGGAATATCTAGAGTGGATGAAGGCCATGAACATAGATGTGGCCGGGGATTTTCTTGTGTTGGCATCTACACTGACACAAATAAAGTCAAGAATGCTCCTTCCAGCCCATGAAGACGAGGATGAAGATGAAGACCCCCGCCTTGAAATTATCAGGCCCCTTGAGGAATACCTCCGGATTAAGTCAGCAGCTGAAAAGCTGGCTAAAAGGGACCTTCTGGGGGAAGATACCTTTGTCAGAAGTCCGGGGCAGGAAGATGATTTGCTTAACCGGGAGGAAGCGGTCATAGATGTCGGGCTTTTTGAACTTATCGATGCGTTCCAAAAAATACTTGAAAACATCTCCCCCATCGGCCGGATAGAAATTAATGCCGACACCATTACGGTCAGAGACAGAATCGTTCAGATAGTGGATATTTTTGAAACCAAAGTATCGGTAACGTTTAATGAGCTGTTTTCCAAAAATGCTGATAAAAGTGAGGTGGTTGTAACATTTCTTGCAATTCTTGAAATGGTTAGGCTCTCACTGATACGGATTGTACAGCATACCCATACAGGCATTATCAGACTCTTTTATTTATAATGGAAGAAATAAAAAACATCATCGAAAGTCTTTTGCTGGTGGCCGGGGAACCCCTTACGATTGACCATATTAATAAAATACTCACCCAGGCAGGAAAAAAAGAGATTCGAAACGCACTTTCCGAACTTACAAAAGAATATGAGGCCCGCAAAGGCGGTTTCTTTTTACGGGAAGTCGCCGGCGGTTACCAGATTCGTACCCGGCCCGAATACAGGGAATGGATCAAACGGTTAATCCAACCCAAAGCCCTGCGCCTCTCCAAGGCCGCTTTGGAAACTCTGGCGATTATAGCTTATAAACAACCAATCATTCGCAGCGATATAGAACATGTCCGGGGGGTTAACTGCGGCGGAATCCTTCGCATGCTGCTTGAACGGAGACTGATCCGGATTTTGGGAAAAAAGGAAATTCCCGGCCGGCCCCTCATTTATGCGACAACAAAGCAATTTCTTGAAGTATTTGACCTCAAAGACCTGAAAGACCTCCCCACACCCGAAGAAATTATAACTCTCGGAGAAGCGTCATCGGAACATATGGAATAACCAACTGTTTTGCAAATATAAAAAAGTGCTTGACTTGGAAGTAATTAACACTTTATATAAATAATAAATTTACTTCATCAATTACAATGCAATTCATTATAACACGTTTTTGCTATTCATTAAAAAAGAGAGACGGTTAAAAAAATGTTTCCCGCTTTTTGCGGGATGTACTACCAGGACCGTTGAAAAACGTTCAAGGAGCTTATATGAACAGATCAGACTTGATTAATAAACTAAAGGATAAAGCTGCCCTTAGTAAAAAAGACGCCGCAGAAGTTGTTGATACCTTTTTTGATGAAATAACGGAAGCGCTTGTAAAAGGTGATCGGGTTGAAATCAGGAGTTTTGGCAGTTTTACGGTAAAAAATTATAGGCCTTACGTGGGCCGAAATCCTAAAACCGGTGAACAAATTAATGTATCTTCTAAAAGACTACCTTTCTTCAAAGTCGGCAAAGAATTAAAGGAGAAAGTCAATAATCAATAATTATGGGCGGTTAACTCAGTGGGAGAGTGCTACCTTCACACGGTAGAAGTCACTGGTTCAAATCCAGTACCGCCTACCATTAAATTTAAGGGGTTACGGTGAATGCCGTAACTCCTTTTCATTTGAGACCTTTGCAAAACACCCCTTTTAGCCCAATTTATGCGTCAGGCTCAAATTTTAATCCTCAAAATACTCCATGTATTCCTGTGGTTAAAATTATCGCCTTCCTTGAACTTGAACAAAAATGACCATTTTTCAAAGGTCTCTGTTTCTGCTCCAGTTATTCCATAGCGGCCAAACAGCTTCGCCTTCTCAATTACACAAGCAAATTTAGCTTAACTTATTGTTGTTATTAATTTTTATTAAAAAGACCTGGTTTGGCGAACCGTGTACGGTATATTTATGTTTAAATATACCCTTTTTGTCCCAGCAGTAACAGAATTTCCTGGGCGACCTCATCGGGATTGAGGTCGGTGGTGTCAATCCGCACCTCCGGTGATTCCGGAACTTCGTATGGATCGTCAACACCGGTAAACCCTTTAATCAATCCGGCCCGGGCCTTTGCATACATCCCCTTACGATCCCTTTTTTCACATTCTTTAATGGGAGTCGATACGTGAACCTCAATAAATCCCCCGTAAGTCTCGATGTTTTTCCGGATTTCGGCTCTGGTGGCATTATAGGGCGCGATGGGCGCGCAAATGGCAATGCCTCGGTTTTTGGTGATTTCACTGGCCACAAAGCCGATGCGTCGTACGTTAATATCCCGGTGTTCTTTGGAAAAACTCAGCTGGCTCGAAAGATTCTGCCGTACAATATCCCCGTCCAGCAGAGTGACCGGGCGATCCCCCATTTCCAGAAAGCGTGCATAAAGAACCTTGGCAATGGTCGATTTTCCGGCACCCGGAAGCCCGGTCAGAAATACCGTAAAGCCTTGTTTATCCGGTGATGGATAAGCCTTTTTCAGCTCGGACTCAACATCCGGAAAGGTGGCCCATTCGGGGATGCGCCGTCCGGTTCTGATCCTCTCACGGATATCGGAGCTTGAAAAGGAAATATACTGGGTCCCTTCGGGAACTTGATCTTGAGAACGGTACTCATCTTCAAATGGAAGATAGACAAGCTCTTCAAACGGAATAATAGTCATCCCGATTTCACTGCTGTATTCTTGGGTCAATCGCTGGGCCGCGTCTCTTGGGTAAAAATGGCTTCCTCCGGCATCTATTCCGGGGCTGGCATGGTCACGTCCTATGATAAAATGGGTGCAGCCGTAATTTTTTGCAATGATTGTGTGTAAAAGCGCATCTTTGGGGCCGGATAAACGCATGGAGAGTGGCAGCAAATTCAGTATAAAAGAGTCAGGCGGGTAGTGGCGAGTCACCGCCCGATAGCATCTAACCCGGGTATAGTGGTCAAAATCGCCGGGTTTTGTCATACCCGTTACCGGCAAAATGAGGAGATTTCCCCTGGCCTGCCGCATGGCTGCCACCGTCATTTCAAACTGGGGGCGCTGGATGGGATTTCGAGTCTGAAATCCGACCACCTGCTGCCATCCGAGTTTCCTATAAATGTTTCTGATCTCTAGCGGAGTCATTCGAAGCTGTTTGAAATCGAAATGAAGAGGAAGACTCAACACCTCGACTTTGCCCCCCAGGTAATGATTACCCTCTTTGTTAAAAAGATACTCAACCCCCTGATGTTTCCTGTCCGTTGTGCTGTAAACTAATTGTGCCTCCTTGTTTGGATCCACCGGCCATATATCTTCAATATGCATAATGGCAAGCAAGAACCCTTCCTGATCCCTCAACGTGATCGACTGACCGACTTCCAGAGTTTTGGCCTGGATATCGGATATGCCGAGACATACCGGTATGGGCCATAATACATCGCTTTGAAGCCTCATGCGGTCAAGCACGGATTCATAGTCCGGCCGGGTCATAAAGCCGTCAAGCGGTGAAAAAGCACCGGTTGCCAGAAGTTCGAGGTCACAAAGCTGCCGGTTGTTTAATGTAATGTCCGGCAGATTCATAGAAATCTCCTTTAAAACGGCGGCTCGCTCTTCATCCACCATAAGATTGACAAGTGAACCGCCGTGAGGTTCAACCTTTTTTGCTCTTTTCATAATAACGCCTCCGAAATTAACTCTGAGAATCAGCAGGTATAATCATCCTGAAATTTCAATAACAGAATTTGCTACTTTGGCTTTCCCATGTCTGACCGTGATGAGGACATCCTGAAGGTCTTCAAAGGGAAAAATCCCCCTTTCCGGTTTTATCTTGAGCCGGTCAGCAATTTCAAGAAATTCATCCGCCTCAGATTTTTTCAGGTTATACAGGGTTTCTATGGTACGGCCCCACAGGTTTTCAGTGTAATTTTCAATGACAATAGGAGATGAGCTTACCGGTGCTAAAACCACTGTTCCTCCCTTCTCCACCTGAGACAGCACGGGTTCGACCAGATTGCCTGCAGGAGGAAACACAATCGCTGAATCGAGGGTGCAGGGCATCTGTTCTTTTGCTGTGTCTGCAGCCCAGTCGGCACCTTGGTTTATTGCATCTTCAATATTCTTTGGAGATCTTGTGCTGACATACACCTCTATATCCATGGATTTTGCCACCTTAAGAACACAAAAAGCTGTGGGCCCGAATCCGTAAAGACCCAGCTTGCTTCCCTTCCGAGCTTTTGTAAGTTTAAATGCCGCATATCCTGCGATACCCGGGCACATCAGGGGTGCAATATCGGAAGGTTCTAACCGGATATCGTTTAAGGGCAGCGCAACATTTTCTGAGACCGTTATATATTCCGCGTACCCGCCATCTTCATCCCAACCTGTAGATTTAATGTCAGGACAATAGTTTTCCTTACCCGACAGGCAGTATTTACATTTTCCACAGGTTCTGTTTAACCAGCTTACACCTGCTTTATCGCCAATTTTGAATTGTTTCACATCTTTACCGACTTCGTCAACAATTCCCACAATCTCGTGACCTAAAATTAAGGGGGCTTTTCTCAAGGAGAGATCCCCTTCTGCAATATGAATATCTGTCCTGCATACACCGCATACCAGGATTTTAATCCGTATCTCACCGTCTTTTGCGCGAGGTGTAGGAACCTCGGTCAATTTTAAAGGTCTTTCATCGATTTTTGCCTGCTCTTCAAGAAGCCACGCCTTCATTTTTTTCCTCCTATATAACCCGAGCGCCCCGGTAAGCATCTTTCAAGATTTCCTCAAGACCTTCCCGATCCATTTTCATGGCAAGTGGCAGATAATCCAGTATATCTTGAGCCGTAATTCCATCTTCACCCAAATCTTTTGCTGCAAGGTCTCCGGAAAACCCATGTATGAACACCCCTTTTCTAACCGCATCTTCAACGGACAAACCAAGACCATACATGGCGGCGATGGTTCCCGTCAGGACATCGCCCGATCCTGCAGAAGCCATCCCGGGATTACCACTCATGTTGATATAAACCTTCTCATCGGGATAGCCAATCAGTGAATGAGCCCCCTTTAAAACAATTATTGAATTCAACTCCTTTGAAGTACTCTGCAGAATATCTATTTTATTTTTATCAATATCACGAACACTCATTTTTGTAATTCTGGACATCTCGCCCAGGTGAGGGGTTATTATGGTCGGCTTCTTTCTCCCTTTTATCGCATCCAAATCTTTTGAAATGGCGGTAATCCCGTCACCATCGATAAGCACGGGCTTTTCTATTTTCTTTGCCAGTTCTCTTATCAGTTGTTGTGTTTCTTCATTTAATGATAAGCCGGGACCGATGACCACCATATCCATCTTTTCAGAAAGGTCTAATAAAGCATCGCTATTCTCTAAAGAGATGCTCCCCAAGTCTGTTTCTTTTTGCGGGATAAATACGATCTCACTTCCTTTATTGGCAATAAAAGGGGTCACGGAAACCGGTGCGGCAAGGCGGGAGTACCCTCCCCCTGCCTTCAGAAACGAAAGGGCGGAATAGTAGGGTGCGCCAAAATAGCTTGAAGCACCGGCAATGAAAAGAACCTCACCGAAATCTCCCTTATGGGCAATTTTGTTTTTTGTAGGAAGTTTAATGTGATCGTTGATTACAACTTTTATTGAATCTTTATTATAAAGGAACGGTGGAAAAGAGATATGTGAAACATACAATTTCCCACAATGTTCATAACCGGGAAAAAGCATATTTCCGATCTTGGGAAGGCCAAAAGTTATGGTAAAGTCTGCCGTAACTGAGACGCCCATAATTTCCCCTGTATCGCCATTAATACCCGAAGGTATGTCAACACTGAAAACCTTTTTTCTGCTTTTGTTTATCAACAGGATAACATCTCTATAGATACCTTCCACACTTCTCGTTAAGCCCGTTCCAAAGATTGCGTCAACGATTGCATCACAATGCAGGACATCACTCTTTATCGTATCAATCGATTCTACGTGCCGAATCTCAATCTGTAACCTGGATATAATATCAAAATTCTTTTTTGCCGCACCTTTAAATTTATTCACATCACCCAGAATGAAGACCTTTACATCTCCCCCACTTGAGTGGATTTTCCTTGCAACAACAAATCCATCCCCTCCGTTGTTACCGATACCGCAAATAATAACAAATTTTTTATGCGTTACGCCAAACTCATCCATTATAGCAAAATACGAGGCCTCCCCTGCATTTTCCATTAAAATCTCTTCCGGTATAGCGAGTTTCTCTATAGCGTATCGATCCAAGGACCTCATCTGCGTTACACTGCTTACTTTCATTTTTCACTCCTCCGGTTTAGATGATTACCTGAATTATTTTATTAACACTTACCCGTTTTCACTTTGACCATAAGGGCTATACCCCTTAATTTCCACTTGGATTCGCTCCGGTGGAAAGCCTTGATCCAGCAGGGCAACTACTTTTCGCAAATCCTTTGCCATCCGAAGGATTCCGGCATAAGACAAAACCATATGGCTAGGGGCCAAAGATAGACTTTGATAGTGGGTAAGGATCAAACTCGCGCCTTGCTCCAAAAGAGCCACTGCTTTTTTATAAGACCCCAGTCTGGCAATTACGCTGGCTTTGTTCGTTATGAGGCCGACTCGGATCTCGATTTCTAATTCGTCAACCTGATGCGCAAGCCCCTTGTTTAAATAGTCAAGGGCTTTTTTCAGCGATCCTTGATGGGCATGGACGTATCCCAAATCTCGACAGATCCAGGCAATTTCATGCGCTAACTCCCGCTGCTCCGCATACTCCAGTGCACGGTGGAAGTAATGGAAAACCTGAATGAGCCTCTTCTTTGCATAAGCATCCCGGCCTAATTGCATCCATAGTTTTACTTGCTGGTTTGCTTCTTTAAAAGACATCGGTCAATTTACCTTGCTTGGCTCCGCCTTCTGTTTGTCCATTTCTGAAAAATATTATTCAAGAATATATATTGAGCATCTATTTCTTTTCTCTTTCCTTGCAAATAGTTATGATATAACTCTCCTGAAAAACACGGATAAGCATTTGAGCATACAAGCGGCCT